>NZ_JTKF01000039.1:0-62782 GCF_000828175.1 Pseudomonas sp. W15Feb9B
CCGTAAGGGCGGAACCCTAAGTGGCCGTAACCGCAGCAACGGATCCACCCACAAAATTGACTAGTTTCCCCAACCCATGCTCTCCTACACAACTTGTTACGGGTGCCCTTCACAGGGTGAAACGGGAAACCGGTGAATCATGTGCTTTACTCAAAGCCATGTCAGTCCGGTGCTGCCCCCGCAACGGTAAGCGAGCGAAGCGTCGAATCCACTGTGCCATTGCGGCATGGGAAGGTGATGCTTGCAGGTCGGCCTGATGCCAACCCCTCGTGAGCCCGGAGACCGGCCCGCAACACACAGCGCGCATTTTGCGTCGCTGAACATAACAAACCCGCGGTGGGCGGGCGCTGTTCGAACCTCTGCGTGCCCGACTCGCAGGGGTTTCCATGCGCTCTATATCACCCGCTGACACTCCAGAGGGAAGCGCCATGTCGATCATCAGCAGCACCGGCAGCAACACCGACACAATCTCCAGCACCGCCACCTTGAGCCAACGCCTGACCGCCGCGATCTTCGCGTCGATCCTGGGTGCAGGCCTCGTTTATTTCGCCGGTTTCTCGCACATCGAAGCGGTGCACAACGCCGCTCACGATACCCGCCACAGCGCCGCGTTCCCGTGCCACTGAGACCTGCCGACATGATCAAGCGTATCGCGCAAACCGCAGGCTTCACCGGCCTGCTGGCCGCCCTGCTGCTGACGTTGCTGCAAAGCTTCTGGGTCTCGCCACTGATTCTGCAGGCTGAAACCTTCGAAAAATCCGAACCGGTGGCCGTTCACGAACACGCCGCCGGTACAGCCGCACACACCCATGACGCCGAAGCCTGGGAGCCGGAAGACGGCTGGCAGCGTGTGGTCTCGACCACCGGCGGCAATCTGGTGGTAGCGGTCGGTTTCGCGCTGATGCTCGCCGGCCTGTACACCCTGCGTGCACCGACCAAAACTTCGCAGGGCCTACTCTGGGGCCTGGCCGGTTACGCGACCTTCGTCCTCGCGCCGACCCTCGGCCTGCCGCCTGAACTGCCGGGCACCGCTGCCGCCGATCTGGCGTCGCGACAGACCTGGTGGATCGGCACCGCCGCTTCCACCGCAGTCGGCCTGGCTCTCATCGTGTTCAGCCGTCACTGGCTGATGAAGCTGCTGGGCGTGGCGATCCTCGCCGTGCCGCATGTGATCGGCGCGCCGCAACCGGAAGTGCATTCGATGCTCGCTCCGCAAGCGCTGGAAGCCCAGTTCAAAATCGCTTCGCAGTTGACCAACGTGGCGTTCTGGCTGGCCTTGGGCCTGATCAGCGCCTGGTTGTTCCGTCGCAAAAGCGATGGTCAGTACCACGCATGACCGATGACCGCGCAGCGCCGACCTTTGTGGTCGGCCTGGGCTGCCAGCGCGGCTGCCCGGTCAGCACGCTGCGCGCGTTACTCGATCAGGCGTTGCAGGCGCATCGTATAGAACTTGAAGCGGTCAAGGCCTTGGCCAGCATCGATCTTAAACGCGATGAACCCGGCCTGCAGGAACTGGCCAGTCAACTGGCGCTGCCGCTGTTGTATTTCAGCAGCGACGAACTGGCCAGTTATCAGCAACGCCTGAGCCACCATTCGCAGATCGCCTACGAGCGCACCGGTTGCTACGGTGTGGCGGAAAGTGCCGCCCTGGCCCTGGCCGAGCAGTTGATTCAGGCACCGGCAAAGCTGCTGATTTCCCGGCAGAAATACGCTCAGGCGACACTGGCATTGGCCGGCGCTGCGTAAATTCCCGATAATCCCCCTGTTTGATCATGAGCAATCTTCATCTGAAGCGTTGCCCTGCCCCGTTTTTCACAGGATTTCTTCATGACCGTCTACTTCATCGGCGCCGGCCCCGGCGACCCGGAATTGATCACCGTCAAAGGCCAGCGGCTGATCCGCAGCTGCCCGGTGATCATCTACGCAGGCTCGCTGGTACCGGCCGCCGTGCTCGAGGGACATCAGGCGGAAACGGTGGTCAACAGCGCCGAATTGCATCTGGAGCAGATCATTGAACTGATCACAACCGCCCACGGCAATGGCCAGGACGTGGCGCGGGTGCACTCGGGTGATCCGAGCCTGTATGGCGCGATTGGCGAGCAGATTCGTTATCTGCGCGAGTTGAATATTCCGTTCGAAATCATCCCCGGCGTCACCGCCACCGCCGCCTGTGCAGCCTTGCTAGGCGCGGAACTGACACTGCCGGACGTGTCGCAGAGCGTAATTCTGACCCGCTATGCGGACAAGACCGCGATGCCGGCGGGTGAGGAGTTGAGCAGTCTGGCGCAGCATGGCGCGACCATGGCGATTCATCTGGGGGTCAATCATCTGCAGAAGATCATCGCTGAACTGCTGCCGCATTACGGCGCGGATTGCCCGATTGCGGTGATTCACCGGGCGACATGGCCGGATCAGGATTGGGTGGTGGGGACGCTGGAAGATATTGCCGAGAAGGTTGCGGCCAAGGGGTTTCGGCGTACGGCGTTGATTCTGGTTGGACGGGTGTTGGGGAGTGAGGTGTTTAGCGAATCGTCGCTGTATCGCGCAGGGCATGCACACCTCTACAGGCCCTGAAAGCAATTGTGGCGAGGGAGCTTGCTCCCGCCGGATCGCGGAGAGATCCCAAAACCGGACAACCCATTCATCACGGGTAAATGCATTGTCCGATTTGTGACTGCTTCGCAGTCAGGCGGGAGCAAGCTCCCTCGCCACAGCGCCGTTTTTCATGTTCGCAGTGAACACCTTACTCAGTAGTAGGCGTTTTCTTTCTGCGTGTGGTCGGTCACGTCGCGCACACCCTTGAGCTCTGGAATACGCTCGAGCAAGGTGCGCTCGATGCCTTCCTTCAGGGTCACGTCGGCCTGGCCGCAGCCCTGGCAGCCGCCGCCGAACTGCAGCACGGCAATGCCGTCCTCGACCACATCGATCAGGCTGACCTGACCGCCGTGGCTGGCCAGCCCCGGGTTGATTTCGGTTTGCAGGTAGTAGTTGATGCGCTCGTTGACCGGGCTGTCGGCGTTGACCATCGGGACTTTGGCGTTTGGCGCCTTGATGGTCAGTTGACCGCCCATGCGGTCGGTGGCGTAGTCGACGACGGCGTCATCAAGAAACGCTTCACTGAACGAGTCGATATAGGCGGTGAAGCTTTTCAGCCCCAGCGCGGTATCTTCAGGTTTTTCTTCGCCCGGCTTGCAATAGGCAATGCAGGTTTCGGCGTACTGGGTGCCAGGCTGGGTGATGAAGACGCGGATGCCGATGCCTGGTGTGTTCTGCTTGGAGAGCAGATCGGCCAGGTAATCGTGGGCGGCGTCGGTAATGGTAATAGCGGTCATGGAAACTCCTCGCAGGCTTGGGCGCAGTTTACGCCAATCATTGCGCCGGACAAAGTCCTAGTATTTTTGTCGGGAAAGATTCTCGACCGGTACGCGCAGCGGTTCACCATCGATCCGCGCTTTAAGCCACTGATAGCTGCGTTTTTCTACCCATTCGTAGCTCAACCATGACCCCACAGCGATAGCCACAGCGCAGACGATGAACATCAGATACGGGTTGATTCCGTAGCGTCGCGCGATAAAACTACCAACCGACAGTACCAACACGTGCATCAGATACACCGAATAGGAACAGTCACCGAGCCATTTCATCACCCGATTGCGCTCGACGTAGCGCTCCAGTGCCATGCACGCCATCACCAGTACTGCGCTCGGCACGCCCCAGTTCAATAACCTTGGCGCCGGTGCCAGGTGATAGATCGCCATCATCGCAGCGCCCATCGCCAACAGCGGCAGCCACAGGCCGGCGCCAATCCAGCCCCGGCGATACAGCACGCCGATACCGATCCCCAGCAAAAACTCGTAGACGATGTCCGCACGGTAAAACTCGTTGAGCCAGCCGAACGCCTGACACGCCGAAAACAGCAATGCGGCGACCACCAGTAAACGCACCTGCCAGCGGAACACCAGCGCGCATGCAAACAACACATAGAAGAGCATTTCGTAGTTGAGCGTCCAGCCGACATTCAGCGTCGGATAAATCCCGTAGCCGCCGGGGTTTTGCGCAGGAATGAATAACAGCGACGCGAGGAAATGCGCCCAATCCACCGTCTGATCCGGCAACAGCGGCCGGGCGAACACCACCAGCAACGCCATCAGCAGCGTGTACAGCCAGTATGCCGGGACGATGCGCGACAGCCGATACAGCAGAAACCGCGCCGGAGGCAGCGTTTTGCTTTCGGTAGACAAGAAAATCACCAGCCCGCTGATGACGAAGAAGACATCGACGCCGACTGCGCCTTTATCAATGAAGAACTGCCCGACCGGGCCGCGCGCCTTGAAGTCGAAAAAAATCTGCATGAAGTGGTGGCAGACCACGGTCCACGCGGCAAGCGCGCGCAGGGCCTGCACTGAAATCAACATGATCGGCTCCCGTGCACAATTCCTGAATCACCTCCGGCCCCCTGTAGGAGCTGCGGCACGCTGCGATCTTTTGATCTTTGTTGTTAAAGAATCAAAAGATCGCAGCCTCGTTGCACTCGGCAGCTCCTACAGGGGCTTTGCGGTGTTGCTTGGAGTTGGGACAGCAGGTCGATCTCAACGATCAAAGATTCTCGTAGCGGTTCATGTCCAGCACGCCCTCTTCCACCGGTTCGGTTTCGTGGATGTATTGGCTCAGGTCGTGGAAATAGAACCAGAATTGCGGATGACTGCGGCGAATCCCCCAGCGTTCGACGATTTTCTCGAAACGATCGGCATCCTTGGCATTCTCCATGGCATCGACAAACTCCGGGACTTGCGCGGCCGGAATATTGAACATGAAGTTCGGGTAACTGCTGAGCACACCTGGATAAATGGTCAAGGTGTCGAGCCCTGGCTGATAGCGCAGGGATTCGCCCAACAGAAACGCCACGTTGCTGTGCGCACGGTTGCGCAGCAAGCTGTAGACCTCGCGTTTGCCGCTGCGGGTTTCGATGCGCAGCAGGGTGGCCTCCGGCAATTGGTCGATGACCTTCAGACCGGCGGCCGGTCGTGACGTCAGGCGGCTCAGCGCCTGTTCGGCGTTCTGCAACGCCGGATCGATGTTCGGCCGCGAGCAGTAGGCGCCGTCACAGCGGTTGATCGGATCCGGCCGCGCATTGAGGTCGCCGTAGCGTGCCAGCAGTTGCATGGCGAAGTCGTACTTCGGATCCTTCGGATCGAGTTTCAACCCGGTCGGCTTGTCATCATCGATGGCCTCGTAGTCGAGCCACATCTTGAACTGACCGCTGCTCTGATACCAATCGTCGAGGTAGTCCTCACGGGAATCGGCCGGCATCAGACGCAGGAAGTTCTGTTCGGCGCCGTTGCGGATCAGGTCGAAATACAGGCGGGTCTGCGCCTGATGGGAGACGTTGCCGAACACATCGAAGTTGACCGCCAACTGGTAATAGGTGCGTTCCAGCAGCGGATAGTCGAACAGCCACATCGTTTGCGGCACTTCGCCGATCAGGCCTTTGGTCACCGAAGCGCTGTCGAAGTGGCGGAAAATGCTCAGCAGCGCGTTGTCGTTGCCGGCCCACAGGGTCGACCAGCTCGGCGCCGGCTGGTCAGCGTAGCTGTCGCGGCGCAGGGCTTCGTATTCGTTGCGCTTGTTGCGGTAGTTGTGCCACAGGCTCAGGACACTGCCGACGTCGTCGTTCTGCCCCGGCATTGCCAGCAACGGCGTGGCCTGGCCGCGATAGTTGGGGTCGGTGATGTACAGATCGTGTTCCGGGGCCTGGAACAGCGCCCAGAAGTTATCGCGGATCACATCCGTCGCAATCTGCCCACGGCACACCGGCCCGCGAATGAAGGTGCGGACGAAGTATTCGGCATTGTCGAGCATGAACTGGTACCGCGCCTGCGCCGGAATCGCTTCGAACGTGGCGAACGGGTTGGCCCGGCTCTGCGGCCCGTACCCCGGTAGCGCGTTGACTTGCCAGTTGCCGCTGTAGAACAGGCTCTTGACCCGCGCCATCTTCGCCGCGCTCAGCGGATAGGTGATGTGGGTCTTATGCACGATCACTCCTTGCACTGGCCACAGGCGGTAATACACCTGAGTGCCCGGGTCGTCATTCGGGCGTCGGGTGGCGATCAGGTCGATCGGCTGCCCGGTCGGCGTGCGCGAACGCACCCACTGGAAGTAGTGGCCCGGCTCGCCGTCCTTGAAATAGATATGGGCGAGGAACCAGTGTTCGAACAACCAGCGCCCGACCAGACTCTGCCGCGCGCCCGGGGTGTTGAGCAGGTTTTCCCACTGCACGATTTGCAGCGCTTCCTTGGCGCTCGGCGCCAGCCCCTGCTCGTCGATCGGCGCACCGGACGCCAGCCAGCGTTGCAGGGTCTGGTATTGCTGATCGGTCAGCCCGGTCACCGCCAGCGGCATGCCTTCTTTCGGGTGGGCGCCGGCATAGCCGTCAAACTCGGCGGGCATCGCGCACATGTTTTCCCGTTGCAGGCCGAGGACGATGTCTTCCGGCAGCTTGGCATTCGGGGTCAGCGGGGTTTTGTGGCCCAGTTCCAGCATCCGCGCCATCAACGCCGCCTGGCTGCCCTGGGCATCGAGTACCGAATAAAAGCCCTTCTGCTGCCAGGCACGTTTGCCGAAGGCGTCGTAGAACAGCCGCGTGGTCGGCGCCGCCTGAGTGCGTTCGCCGTCGTAGACCGGCATCTTGCTTGCGCCCCGCCCTGCGCCTTCGCCGCTGCCCAGATTGAGCTGGCACGCCGAGTCGTAGCAGGCGTGGCAGGCCACACACTTCTCGGTGAAGATCGGCTGGATGTCACGCGTATATGAAATAGAAGGTGAGATCGCGGGTTCCTGCGCAATGGCGCCCCAGCTTAAGAACAGCAAGAAAATGCTGATGACGCGGTACGACATGCCCATGATCCCGATCGTGAAAAAAACGCCCGCGATTCTACAGTATGACGCTCGTACCAACATGAACGATATTCATGCAAAAGCAGCACGTGCTCCAAAAGCGCACAGGTTTGTTATGATCCCGGCCCTTCGTCATGGTCTTTTCGAGTAGTCCCAATGTCCGATCGCAGCGTCCGCCTTCAAGCTCTCAAGCAAGCCCTCAAAGAGCGCATCCTGATTCTCGACGGCGGCATGGGCACGATGATCCAGAGCTACAAGCTCGAAGAGCAGGATTATCGCGGCAAACGCTTCGCCGACTGGCCGAGCGACGTCAAGGGCAACAACGACCTGTTGGTGATTACCCGTCCGGACGTGATCGGCGGCATCGAAAAGGCCTATCTGGATGCCGGCGCCGACATTCTGGAAACCAACACCTTCAACGCCACGCGCATTTCCATGGCTGACTACGGCATGGAAGAACTGGCGTACGAATTAAACGTAGAAGGCGCGCGCCTGGCGCGCAAGGTGGCCGACGCCAAGACCGCCGAGAACCCGGACAAGCCGCGTTTCGTCGCCGGCGTGCTCGGCCCGACCAGCCGCACCTGCTCGCTGTCGCCAGACGTGAACAACCCCGGCTACCGCAATGTCACCTTCGATGAACTGGTGGAGAACTACACCGAGGCCACCAAGGGCCTGATCGAGGGCGGCGTCGATCTGATCCTGATCGAAACCATTTTTGACACGCTCAACGCCAAAGCCGCGATCTTCGCCGTGCAAGGCGTCTTCGAAGAGCTGCACATCGAACTGCCGATCATGATTTCCGGGACCATCACCGATGCGTCCGGCCGCACCCTGTCGGGCCAGACCACCGAAGCGTTCTGGAACTCCGTGGCCCACGCCAAGCCAATCTCGGTCGGCCTCAACTGCGCGCTCGGCGCCCGTGAACTGCGTCCGTACCTGGAAGAGCTGTCGAACAAGGCCAGCACCCACGTTTCCGCGCACCCGAACGCCGGTTTGCCGAACGAGTTCGGCGAGTACGACGAATTGCCGGTGGACACCGCCAAGGTCATCGAAGAATTCGCCCAAAGCGGTTTCCTTAACATCGTCGGCGGTTGCTGCGGCACCACTCCGGGCCACATCGAAGCCATCGCCAAAGCCGTCGCCGGTTACGCGCCGCGGCAGATTCCGGATATTCCCAAGGCCTGCCGCCTCTCGGGTCTGGAGCCGTTCACCATCGATCGCAGCTCGCTGTTCGTCAACGTCGGCGAGCGCACCAACATCACCGGCTCCGCGAAGTTCGCCCGTCTGATCCGTGAAGACAACTACACCGAAGCCCTGGAAGTCGCCCTGCAGCAGGTCGAGGCCGGCGCCCAGGTGATCGACATCAACATGGACGAAGGGATGCTCGATTCGAAGAAGGCCATGGTGACCTTCCTCAATCTGATCGCCGGCGAGCCGGACATCTCTCGCGTGCCGATCATGATCGACTCGTCGAAATGGGAAGTGATCGAAGCCGGCCTGAAGTGCATTCAGGGCAAGGGCATCGTCAACTCGATCAGCATGAAAGAAGGCGTCGAGCAGTTCATCCATCACGCCAAGCTGTGCAAACGCTACGGCGCTGCGGTGGTGGTCATGGCCTTCGACGAAGCCGGCCAGGCCGACACCGAAGCGCGCAAGAAAGAGATCTGCAAACGCTCCTACGACATTCTGGTCAACGACGTCGGCTTCCCGCCGGAAGACATCATTTTCGACCCGAACATCTTCGCCGTGGCCACCGGTATCGAAGAACACAACAATTACGCTGTGGACTTCATCAACGCCTGTGCCTACATCCGCGACGAGCTGCCCTATGCGCTGAGCTCCGGCGGCGTGTCCAACGTGTCGTTCTCGTTCCGGGGCAACAACCCGGTGCGTGAGGCGATCCACTCGGTGTTTCTGCTGTACGCGATCCGCGCCGGCCTGACCATGGGTATCGTCAACGCCGGTCAGCTGGAGATCTACGACCAGATCCCGCAGGAACTGCGCGACGCCGTCGAAGACGTGATCCTCAACCGCACGCCGGAAGGCACCGACGCCCTCCTCGCCATCGCCGACAAGTACAAGGGCGACGGCAGTGTCAAGGAAGCCGAGACCGAAGAGTGGCGCAGCTGGGACGTCAACAAGCGTCTGGAGCACGCGCTGGTCAAGGGCATCACCACCCACATCGTCGAAGACACCGAAGAGTCGCGCCAGTCATTTGCCCGCCCGATCGAAGTCATCGAAGGCCCGCTGATGTCCGGCATGAACATCGTCGGCGACCTGTTCGGCGCCGGCAAAATGTTCCTGCCGCAAGTGGTGAAATCCGCCCGCGTGATGAAGCAAGCCGTGGCGCATTTGATCCCATTCATCGAACTGGAAAAAGGCGACAAGCCGGAAGCCAAGGGCAAGATCCTGATGGCCACGGTAAAAGGCGACGTGCACGACATCGGCAAGAACATCGTCGGCGTGGTGCTGGGTTGCAACGGCTACGACATCGTCGACCTCGGCGTGATGGTTCCGGCGGAGAAAATCCTCCAGGTGGCCAAGGAAGAAAAGTGCGACATCATCGGTCTGTCCGGTCTGATCACCCCGTCGCTGGACGAGATGGTCCACGTTGCCCGGGAAATGCAGCGTCAGGATTTCCATCTGCCGCTGATGATCGGTGGCGCGACCACCTCCAAGGCGCACACCGCCGTGAAGATCGAGCCGAAGTACAGCAACGACGCAGTGGTCTACGTGACCGACGCCTCGCGTGCGGTCGGTGTCGCGACGCAGTTGCTGTCCAAAGAACTCAAGGCCGGATTCGTCGAGAAAACCCGCGCCGATTACGTCGATGTGCGTGAGCGCACCGCCAACCGCAGCGCCCGTACCGAGCGTCTGAGCTACGCGGCGGCGATCGCCAAAAAGCCACAGTTCGACTGGGCCAACTACACGCCGGTCAAACCGACCTTCACCGGCACCCGCGTGCTGGACAACATCGACCTCAACGTGCTGGCCGAATACATCGACTGGACGCCGTTCTTCATCTCCTGGGACCTGGCCGGCAAGTTTCCGCGCATCCTCGAAGACGAAGTGGTCGGTGAAGCCGCCACCGCGCTGTACAAGGATGCGCGTGAAATGCTCACCAAGCTGATCGACGAGAAGCTGATCAGCGCCCGTGCGGTGTTCGGTTTCTGGCCGGCCAATCAGGTGCATGATGACGACATCGAGCTGTACGGCGATGACGGCAAGCCCATGGCGCGCCTGCATCACCTGCGTCAACAGATCATCAAGACCGACGGCAAGCCGAACTTCTCGCTGGCCGACTTCGTCGCGCCGAAAGACAGCGAAGTGACCGACTACGTCGGGGGGTTCATCACCACCGCCGGCATCGGCGCCGAAGAAGTGGCCAAGGCTTATCAGGACGCCGGCGACGACTACAACTCGATCATGGTCAAAGCCCTCGCCGACCGTCTGGCGGAAGCTTGCGCCGAATGGCTGCACCAGCAAGTGCGTAAAGAACACTGGGGTTATGCCAAGGACGAAGTGCTGGACAACGAAGCACTGATCAAAGAGCAGTACTCCGGTATCCGTCCGGCACCGGGTTACCCGGCGTGCCCGGATCACACTGAAAAGGCCACGCTGTTCACCCTGCTCGATCCTGAGGCCAGCGAAATGCGCGCGGGCCGCAGCGGCGTATTCCTGACCGAACACTATGCGATGTTCCCGGCAGCCGCGGTCAGCGGCTGGTACTTCGCGCACCCGCAGGCGCAATACTTTGCCGTGGGCAAGGTCGACAAGGATCAGGTGCAGAGCTACACCTCGCGCAAAGGTCAGGAACTGAGCGTGACCGAGCGCTGGCTGGCGCCGAACCTCGGTTACGACGAATAAGCGCAACGGTCACTCCGCGGATCGGCCGGGGAGTGACCGTTCACCAGATTTTACGCGCCTGACCATTGCCCGGAGGAGCCGGGCATCTGTGCCTTGTCGGCAGACAAACCGATCCGTTCAATCTCCTGTCGCGTCAATTCGATGAGCCTGGCATTGCGCGCCGCTGCCTGATCAAACAACCGGCTCAGATAAAGCGGGTCGTCAGCACTTAGACCGTCGTCCTCGCCCTCCTCCATCAGCTGCACTTCATCCATTTGCCTGAACGCTTCGGGCTGCTGCTCCTTGAGGTAATCCAGCCAGTAATCGCGCTGGATCAGATCCTCCAGAAACCGGTCGGAGTGTTCCGCGTTAACCACCTCGGCCCGCGCATCGAACAACTGCTGAGGCGTTACACCGGAGGCAAATTTCATGTTTTTCGGCTGTCCGGGCAACTCCAGTCCATCCTCCCAGCCACCGGTCAGACCGATCCGGTAACCGAGACGGACTTCGGCTTCGTCAAAACCACTGCGCGCGGCCGCTGCCTTTGCCAGTTCATCGACCTTGTCCAGCCGGAACAGTTGGCGCGACAGGGACAACAAGGCCTCGCCACGAATTCCCGGGCGACCGGCCGGCAAATCGAGCAAAGCGTTGTAGGTAAAGACCTTGCTCTCCAGACCACTGAAGGTGAGGATTCGCCCGTCCACGCACGTTCCATGGGTGGCCGAGCCGGCGAAAATCACCTCGCGCAGCTCACTGTCGGCGGCGGCAGCCTCCATGACTCTCCAGACCCGTCGGGTCAGGTCGGCATTGGCCACGCGAAACTCCTGGGTGTCCTGCAATCGGTCAAGCAAATGGAAGAATGCCCCGCTGTCCGGTTCCGCAGCCAGTTGATCCCACAGCCGGTCTCGGGCAGACGCCTGCTCCGGCAGCAAATTCGCCAGCCACGGCGTCTTCTGTTGCGCATGGGACTGTTCGTCCGGGAGGGATTCGTCCGACTCGATGCTGTCCGTGGTTTCGCTGAGCCCGCCGGCAACGTCGTCAGCCATTTCCTCCAGTTCGGAACTCGAGAAACCGAGCACTCGCTGGCGGTTACCCGCCGTCTGATAGGCCCTGAGCCTTTCGAGGGACTCCTGCGACAGGTTGTAGTTGTCAGTCAGGTCGGTGCCGTCCATCAGCTCATCGTGCTGACCGTCCAGCGCCTCTTCGGGGATAGCGGTGATGTCATTGCGACTGAGGTTCAGTGTCAGCAGGTGCTGCGCATCCAGCGCACCGGCCGGCCATTCGGCCAGGTTGTTGTTGCGCAGATCCAGACGTTGCAAATGCTCGAAATAGCTGACGTCGAACGCATCGAGGTAGTTGTAGCTCAGGTCCAGAGCTTGCAGATGCTCCAGACCGGACAGCGCGGCATACAGGTGCTCGGTGTCGCTGAAGTGGTTGCTGGAAAGCTCGAGTCGCTCCAGCTGCGGCATTTGCCGGACGCCATCCGGCAGCGCTGTCAGCGCATTGCCATTAAGGGTCAGATGATGCAGGTGGGTGAACGACTTGAGAAACCCGTCGCTGCCCTCGGTCGTCACCCGAGTGCCTGTCAGGTCCAGGCTGCCGACATGCCCGAAATCCTCGGGCAGCGCCGGTAGATCGCCCAATTGCAGGCCGTTGAGATCCAGAACCGCATCGCCCCCGGCAACCGCTAACCTGGCACGCCAGCAGGTGAGGATGCGCCACGCCGCGAGGCTGCGCGACTGCGAGGAGATGACCCAGTCGGCTCCACGGGTTTCCCGGGTATACAGCCAGCCGTTGAGTCGGCGAACGAGGGTTTCGAATGTCTGACTCCAGCCCGTGATCCGCTCCTCGATCTGCACATCGGTCGCGCCATCGTTACGCAGCGTCTCGATCACTTGCATGGCTTGTTCATCGCTAAAGGCCGGCTGCAACCGCTGCAGATTCTGGCGCATGCGTGCCAGTCCGGTACTGACAGGTGCTGGCGTCAACGGCAGCAACTGGCGGGCCACGGTCAAACCGTTCTCCGCTGGGGGAAACGTCGCTGGCACCGGTTCCCGGGCAAATGCCTCCAGCGCGCCGGCAGGAAGGCCCAATTCGTGTTCGAGCCGCAGTTGCGCCGAACGCAGCTGCGCCGACGCCGCTGCGGTCAGGGGCGCGCCGGTCAGGTTGGTGTTGAGCAGTGAGGTGCTCTCGAGCACGGCAGGTGGCAGCGTGCTGATACGGGTCTCGCGCAGGTCCAGCCACGACAGTTGCGGCAAGCCTTCTGCGCCTGCCGGCCAGTGTTGCAGGTGCGTGCGCTGCAGGTCGAGGGCCTTCAAGCGCTGCAGACTGCCGACGTTCAAATCGCTCAACGGATTGTTGCGCAGATTCAGTTGTTCGAGCGCAGGCAATTCACTCAATCCGCTCTGCAGGCGCGAACTGTCGGTCAACAGATTGTCGGCGAGGTCCAGGTGCATCAGGCGCGAAAGGCGCTGCGACTCGATCGGCCATTCGTGCAAGGCATTGTTACTCAGATCAAGGGTCCGGACTTCGCTGAATGCGCTGATGAAATTGCGCATCTGCGCACCGGCAACCCGCTGGCCATTGAACAGCAGCGTGCGTACATGCGCAAAGGCGTCTGCCGGCAACACCGGAAGTTCGCTGAGCCTCAACCCCGACAAATCCACGGTCGAGGCGCTGATCGTTGCGCCATAGCGCTTGAACAGTCCGTTGCGCCAACTGGCTTTGAGAACATGCGCCAGGTTTGATCGCGCGATCAGTTCGGACAGCGACTCTGCCGACACCACCAGGCGCTGCTGCCACTGACTGAGTTCACGTTCCAGCGCAGCATATTGATCGCTCAAGGCATTGATGGCGGTGAAGCGCTGTTGCTCATCCGGCCATTGCTCAAAGAAACGATGGAATATGCCCTCGGTGGATTGATGCACACCCTCGCCCAGGCGCCGCAACTCGCCGCGACAATAATCCCTGACCATCGTCTCGCGATCGATCAGGTGTTCCGGCAAGGTTTTGACGTATTCGTACACGCCAGCGAAGTTTTCCCGGGAAAATCTTGACCAGTCCAGCGACAGCCCCGACCAGAGTTTTTCATGCCCCTGCAGCAGCTCGGCAGGCACGGTGCTGATGCTTGTATCCCTGAGGTTCAGACGCTCCAGGGCCGGTAACTCCAGCGCACCCGCAGGCCAGTCGAACAATGAATAGGCGACGATGTCCAGGCTGCGCAAATTGCGCATGCCGCTGACGTCGAACGCCAGTGACTGGTAACTCGAGGTACTGACACTCAATGCTTCAAGTCGGGTCAATTGAGCCAGGCGTGCCGGCATGTCGGCGGCATAGGGCATCGCGCCGTAGAGCGTCAGGTCAGTCAGTTCCGGCATGTTCTGCAGCACCGTCGGCACGTTGGTAAATGTTTCTGCGGTGCCATTGATGCGCAGCGCCTTGAGCCTGGGGAAACGGCTCAACAGTGCATCGCCGTTGGCATCGGTGATGCAACGCCCTCTGATGCGCAGGTCACGCACATGCGAGAAATCTGCCGTCAGCTCCGGCAACGGCTCGTCGCACGTCAGATCGAGGCGTGCGGCACTCGCCTGAGTCTCGGCCAGCGGCGCATGGCGCCAGCTCTGCTTGAGGCTGCGCACGACGCTGGATTTGCCGCCGATCATCGATTGCAGCGTCGGCTCCGGGGAAGGCACACCTTCCCATTGCGCCAGTGTCGATTCGAGCGCCTGCCATTCACGCAGGCGCCGTTGCAACATCTCGTAGATCTGCGCGTCAGTCCGCCCGGCGGCCAATTGCTTGAGGATGAACCCGCCCGCCTGCTGATCGGTGAGCGCCGGATACACGTCCTGCACGCGCGTCACCAGCAGCGGGTTCACGCCTTCGCCGCGACCGCTGGCGTAATAACCCAGGCCATGCTGGCGCACCCGCACCGGCGCCTTGAAGCGTTGCTTGTGGCCATGGCGCCTGCTCGCCAGCCGAGCCAGTTCGGTGCGATGGCGGGCCGCATACTCGATCAGTGCCCGGCGCAGTCCGGCTCTACGCGAAACCTCGGCAAAGCCCAGAGCCTGTCGCGTCTGATCGGGCAACGCATGGAGGACCGAGGCAAAAAAGTTGTCCCCGCGGCGCGGGACGCCGTTGAGCGCTTCCCCGTGCGCGTTGTACGCCTGATAGACCGGCCCGCGCTTGACCAGATACTGGGTCTTACTGGCGCTTTCGCTGCCGATGCTGTCGATCAACGGCCCGTCGACACTGCCTTCGCGTACTTCCAGACGCACTTCGTCCGACCAGCCCGGCAGCCGCTCCAAAGCGCGCAAGGCCAGCCATTGGCTGTCGCCGCCGGCCGAATTTTCCATGTGCAGACCGGCAATCGCATGGTTGAAGCGCCGCTGCCGGGCATATTCACGGGAGATCTCCAGCAGCCGCAACGGTACCCGCCCACCGTTCTGCAGACGCGTCAGTTCCTCGGCGTTCGCCTCGAGCAACACACGGATTGCCGCCGAACTGCCCAGCCCCGGCGTGGCGGCTTGTAGCCTGGCGATTCGCGGGTCGTTCAACGCGGGTTCGTCATACAGCCGGTCGAACATCGCCGGCTGCCGGTTTCGCAGGTAATCGGCGATCTGTTTGCGCAACTCCAGCGGCCGGGATTCCATGACCCGCGCCGGCTCGGCACCCAGCAGCCAAACGGTTTGCGGCTCATCCAGCGTTGCCAGAATGCGCTCAGGCAGTTGGCCGTCGAGCACGTCGGCGCGGGTGATCCGGATCGGCGCACGCGTCGGGCCCTCGATTGCACCTGACTGCGCGCCGAACAGACGGCTGGGCCCGGACAACTGCGGTCCGTCGAAGACTTCCAGCATCTGCCCGCTCGGCCAGCGCGGCATTTGCGTAAGCATGGGCAGCGTCAGCAGGTACGAATCGTCAAGCCTGGTTCCTCGTTCGACCTGATCGATCAAACGCCCGACCTGCTGATTCGCCTCATACAAGCGCAAGGTATCGGCCAGGGCCAGTGGCGCCGGCTGGTGATCGAGGTGCATCTGGCGCAGGGCATCATCACTGACACCACTGAGGTCGGCGATTTCGAGCAATTGCTCATCCGAAAATGCGTCAGTCGAGTGACCGATGCGCCGCAGCAAGGTCAGTCGATCCCAGTGCAGCGGCCGCTCGTGGGTGTGGCGCCAGGCGCCCAGTCGATTGTGCTCGAGGATCGGTTGATACGCCGCCGGATCCTGCGGGTGGAGGATGCGCCAGTTATTCAGGTTCTCATCGTAGTGCGTCTGATAGAGCTTGCCCTGCTGGCGAATGAACGTCTTGCCGTCGAACCGATACACACCTTGCGCGTCGGGCCCGGCAGTCGCAGGCAGGACAATGTCGCTGGCGTAGGCATCGAGGTCGGGTTTCCACAGGCGAACCGAGCCGTCGGGCCGCTCGACCGGTTGCAGGTGCTCGATCACGGGTTCGGCGGAGGCCGCGCGCAGTCGGCTTACGCCCTTGCCCACAGCGCCCATTACGCCAATCAGCGCCAGGTTCTGCGCCACATCGACCAGATGCGCCTTGGCAGCCTGACGATCGCCTTCCGACCATTCGATGGCGCCTTCGAAGGACTCGTAGAGCAGTTGCCCCGCCATCACGGTCATCATGATCTCGCCCAGCACCGGTACGAACATCGACACCATGTTCAACCCCAGCATGCCGAGTTCGAGCAAATGACTGAGTTTGGCTGCGCGGACCCGGGCATCGACATCCGCCGTCGAGACGGCATGGGCGCGCGCGTCGGCGATGAATTTGGCCCGGTGCTGTTCGTAAAGGTATTGCCACAAATCGGTGTTGGCGCCCCAGATCCCGGCAACGTCCTGGCGCGTGATGGCAAACGGGTCGAGATACGGGTCAGGGTGCGGCTCGCGCTTGCCGGGGACTTCGGGTGGCAACTCCTTGATCTGCACGATAGTGGACAGCGGCGGTATCAGCTGTGCGACCTTGACCCAGATCGAATGCAACGGGTCACTCGGGGCGTCCGCAGCCTTTTGGGTGAACTGACTGAAATAGTAAGGGCGGTCGGCGTAGGCCACGAACTGACTGAAAAACTGCTGGTAAGCGGTCGGTCCTTGTCCGGTAGCCGTAGTGTCGGTCGCCGTGAATTTGCGTTTGAACACCTCCCGCATCTGCGCGCTGCTGTAACGCTTGAGCGGGTGTTGCGGGTCATGGGGAATGTAGACGATGAATTCGTTGGTGTAGCGGTAGCGCTCGCTGATGCTGAACACGACGCAACCGGTCATCCGCCGCTTCATCAGGCTCAGATCGCGAAACCACACGGCCTTGCCGCCAAGTTGCGGGTGGATCTGACCGTCCACCACCGACAGAATCATCCGGTAGTCGGCAGGCTCGATGTCCTTTTTCAGCAGTGCCCATTGCGCGGCGGCACGCAACGCGGCTTTCTGACTGGCAATGAACTGTCCACGCAAGGTGTCGTTGTTCTCGAAAAACGCTTTGATCCGTGTCTGATAAAGCGAACCGACGTCGAGTGAACGACACAGCGTCAGAAACTGACTGACCGAGATGCCGATTTCTGCGGCCTGAAACTCGCCGGGGGTCGCTGTCTCGACCACGAAACCGGATTGGGCGTGATAGGCCCCTGCTTCACACTCCCAGGCCTCGAAGTTGTGCAGTGCCGCTTGCAGCAATGGCAGTTTCAACACTTCGAAGGTGGACACTTCCACCTCCAGCACTCCGAGTTCGAGGGGCCTTCTGAGACACAACAAGGTCTTGCCGAGATCGACCGTGACGTTGAACTGATCCTTGAGTGCCTCGCCAAGCAATGTTTGGGCAAATGCCTCGACGCTTTCGAGGCCGGCCATGGTCTTGTCGAGTCGGGTCTGGGCGACAAAGGCAGCCGTGACCTGGTCTTTCAAGACTTGTTGCTGTTCCTGCGGGAATTCGTGATAGCCGGGCGGTGGACGGGTGCTGACCGCTTTCATCGCGGCTCGCCGGGCTGGCGAGGCGGCAATCAGCCAATCGGGGATCATATGCTCAAGCAACCTGCCGTGGACGCTGGCGCTGACGGGTGTACGGGGCAACGTCGGGGAATGATGGGACATCCTGTCTCTCCTGAATAATGGGAGCACAGAACACCATGTCCGCCGCAGTGACCTGCGGTACATAGTTATCGCATGACCTTGGACCTATGTCAGGACCCGTCAGGATCCCCCGTGCGACCACGGCACAACCGGCAGGATTGACTATGCTGTCGGGACAGCCTTTCGGACGGGGGATTTATGGACGATCCAGTCGACAACAAACCACCGAGCTTCTGGCAGATGCTGCACAGCGTGATGGCGGCGGCATTTGGCGTGCAAAGCGGGAAAAATCGGGCAAGGGACTTCACCCATGGCAAGCCCAGCCATTTCGTGATCCTGGGGATCGGCTTCACCGCCGTGTTCGCCCTGACCCTGTTTGCCATCGTCAAACTGGTGCTGCATTTCGCCGGGGTCTGAGGGCTGTCAGTGCATCAGGGTCTGCAGGTCGAACGGGTAACGATACGAGGCCGGACGCCCCTTGGCGGACAGCTTGCGAAAGCTCACCCCGTAACCCGGTGTCGAGCCCATGGCCAGAATCTGCCGGGCCTGATGCCTGTCAATCAGTTGCAGCAACGGCAACTGGCGATCGCGACCGCCGTAGCGGGCCAGGTCGACGCCCTGGTCATAGTCATGCAATTCCACCAGTGCCCAGCCACCGAGGGTGAAATGACCGCCCACCAGTGCGCTCAGGCGTCCATCGATCACGGCCTGCAACGCCTCGGATGAGGTATTGACCGCACTGAACAGCACGTCCTTGCCCGGCACCTTGCCCGCTTCGGCAAACGCGCGCATGGCGCCGAACGCCATCTCGTCATTCGCCGACCACACCAGTGACACCTTCGGATACCGGCTGACCAGTTGCCGCGCCTGTTCGTAGGCGCGCTGCCGTGTCCAGCCGCTGTACACCAGTTGTCGCAGGCGCACCTGAGGATGTTCGGCCAAGGCACGCTGCATGCCGCGCTCGCGCAATTGCGCCGATGGCGTGATCTTCAGGCCGGAAAACGCCAACACCTCGATCGGCTCGTCTCGCGCCACTGGCGGATGCAAGCGAATCAACTCTTTCATCATCAGGTAGCCGCCCTCCTCATCATTGGGCACCAGGCTGCCAATGCGATCGGCACGCTCGCCGACCAGCGCCTGCTGATCGGCGGTCAGCACCGCGTTGACCATGAACAGCTTGACCCCGCTGCCTTCCGCCAGGCGCAGGATCTGTGGTGCAACGTACTGCTCGTTGACGAACATCAGGTAGTCGGGACGGTTCGGTCCCTGCAGGGCAATCCTGGCCTGGGCCACGGTGAGTTCGGGCTGGCGTCGGGAATAGAGGATCTGCAAATCGACGCCAAGGTCGTGGGCCGCCGCTTGCATGAATTGCGAATAGCTGACCCAGAACGCTTCCTGAGTCGTACCCGGGTTGAGGAACAGCACCGACTCGGCCCGGGCTGCGGATCCGAAAACCGCACCGAACAGCAGGAGGCTGAGGCAGAAAAACTTCAACATGAAAGACCCGGGCCCAAGGAAAAATGGCCGCGCATTATAGCCCCCGAATCAGCGGCTATTGACGCCTGATCCCGTTTTTTGTCCGACAATCGTCGGAAGCGGACCCGGATCGGTCGTTTACTGATGGCTGACCCAGAATACCGCTGTCCCTACGACCAGAATAATCAGGAACAGAATGGCCCATGCATCGACACTGCTATCGCTTTTCTTTGCCTTGGTCGGATTGCTCATTGCATCGCCTCTTGTCGGTTTTATCGGTGATTGCAGAAAGACTCGATCACAGTTAAGACGATGATTGTCCCCGCGACAAATGTGGGTTAATCAACAACTATTCTCGTTAGGCGATTTGGTTCTTTACATATACTCAAACATCACTTTTGCGCATAACTGCAAACGGGTATATTGCCCCGGCTCCGTTAGGGAGTGCGCGGCCGTGCGCGCGTAATTGCAGAGGCACCATCGGACTCCAGCAAGCGAAAACGCAGCGTTTTCCGAGTAGCCCAAAGCCTGAGAACAGGACTTATATGTACGTATACGACGAGTACGATCAGCGGATCATCGAGGACCGCGTCAAGCAGTTCCGTGATCAGACCCGACGCTATCTGGCAGGTGAGCTGAGCGAAGAAGAATTCCGCCCCCTGCGCCTGCAAAATGGCCTGTACATCCAGCGTTTTGCGCCGATGTTGCGCGTGGCGGTGCCTTACGGCCAACTGACTTCCCGTCAGGTGCGCATGATGGCGAAGATTGCCCGTGACTACGACAAGGGCTACGCCCACATCAGTACCCGGCAGAACGTGCAGTTCAACTGGCCGGCGGTGGAAGACATTCCGGACATCCTCGCGGAACTGGCCACCGTGCAAATGCACGCGATCCAGACCAGCGGCAACTGCCTGCGCAACGTCACCACCGACCAGTTCGCCGGTGTCGCCGCCGATGAGGTGATCGACCCGCGCCCATGGTGCGAAATCGTCCGTCAGTGGACTACATTCCACCCGGAATTCGCCTACCTGCCACGCAAATTCAAGATTGCCGTCAACGGTTCGACCGCTGACCGTGCCGCCATCGAAGTTCACGACATCGGCCTGGAGCCGGTCCACAACGCCGCCGGCGAACTGGGTTTCCGTGTACTGGTCGGCGGTGGCCTGGGCCGTACTCCGGTGGTCGGCGCCTTCATCAACGAGTTCCTGCCGTGGCAGGACCTGTTGAGCTACCTCGACGCCATCCTGCGTGTGTACAACCGCTATGGCCGTCGCGACAACAAATACAAGGCGCGGATCAAGATCCTCGTCAAGGCGCTGACCCCCGAAGTCTTCGCGCAAAAAGTCGATGCCGAGATGGAGCACCTGCGCGGCGGCCAGACCACACTGACCGAAGCCGAGCTGCATCGCGTCGCCAAACACTTCGTTGATCCGGACTACAAGGCGCTGGAGAACCAGACCGCGGCCCTGGCCGAACTCGACAAGGAGCATCCGGGTTTCGCCCGCTGGCGCTCGCGCAACACCCTGGCGCACAAGAAGCCGGGCTATGTCGCCGTAACCCTGTCGCTGAAGCCGACCGGCGTTGCGCCGGGCGACATCACCGACAAGCAGCTGGACGCCGTCGCCGATCTGGCCGAGCGCTACAGTTTCGGTCAGCTACGCACGTCCCACGAGCAGAACATCATTCTGGCCGACGTCGAGCAGAGCCAGTTGTTCACCCTGTGGGGCGAACTGCGTGAAAGCGGTTTCGCCACGCCAAACATCGGCCTGCTGACCGACATCATCTGCTGCCCGGGCGGTGATTTCTGCTCGCTGGCCAACGCCAAGTCGATCCCGATCGCCGAATCGATCCAGCGCCGTTTCGACGACCTGGATTACCTGTTCGACATCGGTGAGCTGGACCTGAACATCTCCGGCTGCATGAACGCCTGTGGTCACCACCACGTCGGTCACATCGGCATTCTCGGAGTGGACAAGAAAGGTGAAGAGTTCTACCAGGTATCCCTCGGTGGCAGCGCCAGCCGTGACGCGAGCCTGGGCAAGATTCTCGGCCCGTCCTTTGCTCAGGACGACATGCCGGACGTGATCTCGAAGCTGATCGATGTGTACGTTGAACAACGTACCGAGGACGAGCGCTTCATCGACACCTACCAGCGTATTGGCATCGACCTCTTCAAGGAACGCGTCTATGCAGCGAATCATTAAGAACAACGAAGTCGTCGACGAAACCTGGCACCTGCTGCCGAAAGATTTCAACATCGACGACATCAGCAATTGCGACGATCTGATCGTTCCTTTGCAGCTTTGGCGTGAACACAGCCGCATGCTCAAGGCCCGCGACGGCGGACTGGGTGTGTGGCTGGACGCCGATGAAGAAGCCGAGGAAATCGGTGACGACGTCGCGCAGTTCCAGGTGATTGCCCTGAACTTCCCGGCCTTCACCGACGGCCGCAATTACTCCAACGCCCGCCTGCTGCGCGACCGTTACGGTTTCAAAGGCGAACTGCGGGCGATTGGCGATGTGCTGCGTGACCAGTTGTTCTACATGCACCGCTGCGGTTTCGACGCGTTCGCCTTGCGCGCCGACAAAGACCCGTACGAAGCACTGGAAAGCCTGAAGGACTTCTCGGTCACTTATCAGGCCGCCACCGACGAACCGCTGCCGCTGTTCCGTCGTCGCTGATCGAAAAACGCCTTGAGCCTGCAATCGGGCTCAAGGCGTTGTTCATTCCGGGCGTTAACGCCAAGCGTTGCGTGCAAGCGACGCCTCATCAAGCCTCCATCATTTCAGCCGTCGCGGCCTTTGACACGTCAGGTTCGGCGTGGCGTGCCAATGCCTGATCCGTCAGTTGCCCGATCAATTCCCGGCGCTGATTACTGAAGTTGTCGAGGATCGCATTCATCTGCGTCGAGGCCGCCTCGCGCGTCAGTTCGATCTGCCCTTCCAATTGCGCCATCGCCCGCGACGTCTGTTCGTTCACCACGGAAAACCGATCACCGTGAGCCGACTCCAGATACTCGACCCAGAACGTCTGCGCCATGCTCCAGTCGCGTAACGCGCCGCTGCTCTCGGTCTTGAGCACCTGTTGAAAGGCCTGATCCAGAACGGTCGGCGACACCTCGACAGTCAAGGGGCTGCTCAGCGTTCGCGGCTGCGCCGGCAGGTTCAAGCGTTGCGCCAGACCCACCCGATAGGCCAGGCTGACTTGCAACGCCTGATCGTAGTCCATCGGCGCGGTGTGGAAACGTGCGCTGATGTCCGCCAGCGCCAGGCTTTCCACTTCGTGCAAACGGAACAGGCCCCTGAGCAGACTCACCAGTTGCTCTTCCAGCGCCTGCACACCGGCGGTAGCTGCCGCCCTCGCACGGAAACACAAGACCAGTACTTCCATTTCGCTGAACAACGCGCTGTACCCGTCGACACTGACCCTGGCACTGCGCGCCGCACTGAATAATGACCGGCGCAGGCGCTGATCGCCAGCAGCCGCGTCCACCACATCCCAGACACGCTGACGCAAATGCGGATACACGCGGGTGAATTCTGCGGTGTGCACCAGTTGCAACAGCACTTGGAAGAAATCCGTGGACTCGGGTAACGCGCGCAGCGCCTCCCATACCTCGCGCCGGGACGACGCCACGCTGGCACTTTCCCCAGCCAGCCACTGCACGCTTTGATCTTCCCGCGCCACGGTTTGCAGTGGAGATTTGCGCCCCTCCATGGCCGTCACACCGAAACGACCACTGAAGGTCTGCTGATAAGTCGCGATGTTTTTCAGCGTGTCGGAGGACAACGGATTACCGTGCAAGCGAATCATCTGCGGCAATTGGGTAGTGTCGAACGCCTGCGCTGGCAGGGTTTCAATCCGGTTGTCGCGCAGATCCAGCAACTGCAATCGACGCAGCCCGGACAGGCGCTGTGGCCAGTGTGTCATCCGGTTTGCGCGCACGGTCAACTGCTCAAGATGCGCCAGCCCACCGAGATCGGGCAACTGCGCCAGGTTCGGGTTGAAATCAAGGTGCAGCACCCGCAGGTCTTTCATCCGCCCCAATTGAGCAAGCGATGCTTCAGAGGACTGCAGGCGATTGCTGCTCAGGTCAAGATGCGTCAGCCAGCGTATCCGCTCCAGCGACTCGGGCAACTGGCTGAGCTGATTGTCGCTCAGCGACAGACTGCGCAACTGGCTGAAGTTGCGCAGAAAATCGTCTAGTCCGGCATCGGGCATTACACCGTCCATGATGACCCGCCCGACGTGGCTGAAATCGGCCACCACCGGCGGCAGCTCCCCCAAAGGCTCCGGCGCGAACCGTAAGGTGCCATATAAACTTTGGTCTGCAGCCACATTCCCCGGCTCCTTGCGCCAACTGCGAATGATCGCGCGCATGGCGCGCAGCTTGCTGCCACGGGAAGTCGGCTGCCGTGTGCCATCGGCGCTCAGGTGCCAAGTCTGACGGCTGACCCAGCGACTCAAGGTTTCCCTGAGCGCGAAAAACTCCAGCCGCAGTGCTTCGAGCTTCATCAGCACCTTGATTTCGTTAGTGCCCAAGGCGTTGAGCAAGCGATGAATCTGCGCAGGGGTGTGCATCGGATAAAGCTCCAGGGCCCGGCGCACCATGACGTTGGTGACTTCGCCGGAGGCCGCACTCGACACAATGGCAGGACGCTCGGCCAGTCCCATGGGTGACAGCTCTCCGAGCCCCCCGCCAATGGTCTGCGCGAAGATAGTCCGTCGTTCCTGCGCCACTCGGGTAATTTTTTCCTGCAGCATGGCGGCACCCTTTTCCGCCTGTACGCCCAGCGCCGTCCTGCGCTGTGTCGAAAGCCCCATCCAGAGCGCCCGAAAATAGTGTTCACGGGTGCGCCTGGTGAATGTGACAAGCGGTGCGTCGGTGCCCTGGATAACGTTGATTCGATCCTCGAACACGCTGACCACCGTGCGCTCGCTCGCTGTCGCCGGTCCAATTGCGGCTACCGAATCATCGGTCGCGGTCCATTCGAGTATTTGCACGAACGCAGCGTCGGACCAGCCCGGGAGGTGTTTGAGTGCATCGAGCACCAGTCGATTGGTGTACTGCCCTCCCGCCCCGTCGAGGTACAAACCTTCGTAGGCGCGACAGACACGGATCATCTGCTGATAACGCCGCGCCTCCTCCGCCAGCCGCAAGGGCACGCGTTTCGCGTCCAGCTCGCGCCATTCACCACTGAACGCATTGTTCACCAACTCTTCGGCGGCACTGGCGGGCAGCTCGGAAAAGTGTTGCATCAGTACCGCGACACGGGGATGGCTTGGGACTTGGCTACGCTGGTATACCCGCCGGAACAAATCGGGGCGCGCGGTTTGAGCCTGTTCGGCAATGATCCGCGCCAGTTCCTGTGCTTGCACTTCAGTGTTTGTCGACGCGTTGCCGAGCAGGCTTTCTCGCTGATTGCGCGAGAGCTTCGACAGCAGCGAATGGTGTAACTGACCTTTGTGCAACGCGTCCTCAGTCAGCCGGATAACGCTCCTGGCGGTTTGCGAACCGTAACGGTTGACTGGGTAATCCAACGCGTTGACCACGCTGATTGCGTTATCGGATGGCCATTTCACGGCGGCGGTGAGCACATGCAACTGCAGATCAGGATCGGCCAACGCTGCAGCACTCGGCGCCTGCAACTGTTCGATAAACGCCCTGACTGCAGCGTCCGCCATGAAACGCTGCACGGTATCGACCAGCAGTGCCGGGGTCTGCACCTGATCGATATGCACCTGCCGCAACACGCTGTCATCAAGCCCACTGACCGCCAGAACACGCGTCGCCACGGCGTCCGGGATCGCTTCTCTGGCGTAGCCGAAACGACGAAACAACGTCAGCCGCCCCCACTCCTGCACCCGCTCCGAGTCATGGCGCCAGGCGCCGCGGTCATTGGTTTCGAGCAACGGACGGTAGTCTTCTGCTGCGCCCGGTGGAGGCAGCACTTCCCACAATTCGGTTTCAGGTTGTTGATGCACCGCGTACCGAACGGTGTCGAGGGTGACGTAAGCCTGTCCCTCGAACCAACGCAGTCCGCGGGCGTCGACGGGCAATCCTCTGGGCAACCGCCGATGCTGACGATAAGCGTTGAGATCCGACTTCCACAGACGCAAGCGTCCACCGCCCGGATTGACCGCAATCAAACGTTCGATGAAGGCCGACGACCTGACGGTTCTATAGGCTGCCCCGATGGCTTTCGTCCCGGCAGCGAAAGCAGCCATCAGAATGATGTTTTCGATAACATCGAACAGGTGATCCGTGGCCTGCTCCTGCTCGCCACGGGTCCAACTTGCGATGCCTTCATACACGTGCGACAGCAGCTGCAGAGTGCCCAGCGTCAACAGCACTTCACCCACTCCGGGCAAAAACGAGGCCGCGACCAGCAACAGATTGATACCGATTTCCTTGAAAGTTTCCAGGCGTGCGAGGCGGGTTTTCTCGTCTTCATCATCCGTGGGAACCACCAGAAGCCGCGCGTCGGCCAAGGTCCGCGCAACCTGCTGACGGTGTATCCAGGTAAAGGGATCGCCCTCGATATCGACACCCGTCAACGTCACGTAGGTGCCCGTGCTCGTCAGGAGTGAACTGCCACCGGGGTACAAGCGAATGTTCAGCTCCTGTTGAAAGGCCGCGCGCTCGCTCATCTTCAGGAAACCCATGAAAAACGCCTTGAACGCCGGTTTTTTCAGGCGTCTGCTCAACTCGACCTCAAAGTCGGTGAACGAGGCATATTCTCTCAGCGGATGCAGCGGATCGCCCGGCAGGTAAACGACACAGCGATAATCATCGTCGGCGTGCTCACTGACAGGTCCGATGAACAGTGGGCCATGCAGGGCCATGTTGAACATTTCCAGACTCTGATAGCCCAGGGTGTTTTTCCCCAGTTTGATCGTGCTGTCGCCGTCCTTCACGGACTTCAACATTTGATGAACCGACGTGCTGATATGTTTTCTCATCAGCGCAATATGCCGATCCACATCAAAACAACTTCGCACATGGGCAGCGCACTGGCTAAGCACATTGCTCGATTCGACGTTAAGTTCAAATACCGATTCAAGATGAGTCTGATATTGCTTGCCCAGGTCCAGTGTCCGGCACAATCGCGCAAACTCATGGGGTTGTATTGGCAATATCGAAGCCACGCCACCGTTCAGTTCCTGCGGGATATAGATCAGTGAAGTGTCGCTGTAATTATTCGCCTCGGTTTCGCGGAGTTCGAAGTTCTCGCACGCGGCGACCAGCAGATCGCGATTGATCGGCAGCACCAGTTTTTTGCGCAGTCCCAGCAGGCTCGACGTTGAACGCACGTGTTGAAACACCACGCCGGACACGTCCAGTGGCATGGACAGCTTGTCGGACATGGCCTTGGCCAGCAAGGGGGAGCAAAACTGCTCGGGCGACTGCAGTTTGTTCAGGAGTTCGCCTGCGGTACTGCGCGTGCGATGACTTTCAATGAGGCTGTCGTAGAGTTCACGGCGCAACGCCTCGGGAGCCGCCAATATCCAGGACGGTGCATTCTTTTTGATCAAATCAAAAAAGAGGCCTTTCTGTTCTGAAGTTGGCGTGACTGGCGTAGTTATATCGGGTAACGAGGACATGATGATCTCAAGCACTTAAAGGAGTCATCAGCTTAACGAGCCGAACTCTTTATAAAAGCGCGAATAACAGATCAAACTAAAGGTCGCACAATCAACATTTCAAACTTAAAAAATACATATATACCACCTCAATAAAAAAGGCCCTTCATTGCAGAACAATGAAGGGCCTTTTATGCAAGTGGCTTACCAGAAGCGTTGCTGGGTCAGGCGACTCCAGCCGTTCACCAACACGCGCTCCACCGAACCACTGGCGGCCATGCCGATGCGTTCCGGCAGGCTTTTGCGCTCGGCGTAATGCAGGTGGTAGACCTCTGCTTTCTTCGCCTTGTCGGCCAGGTATTCGTCGCTGGTCTTGAGTTCATCGACCAATTGTTTGTCCAGCGCCGCGACGCCCAGCCAGACTTCTCCGGTAGCCACTTCATCGATGGCCAGTTGTGGCCGATAACGAGCCACGAAGTTCTTGAACAACTGGTGGGTGATGTCCAGGTCTTCCTGAAACTTCTCGCGGCCCTTCTCGGTGTTTTCGCCAAATACGGTGAGGGTGCGCTTGTACTCACCCGCGGTCAGCACTTCGAAATCGATGTCGTGCTTTTTCAGCAGCCGATTGACGTTGGGCAGCTGGGCGACAACCCCGATCGAGCCGAGAATCGCGAATGGAGCGCTGATGATCTTCTCGCCGATGCACGCCATCATGTAGCCGCCGCTGGCCGCGACCTTGTCAATGCACACGGTCAACGGCACGCCGGCCTCACGGATCCGCGCCAGTTGCGATGAGGCCAGACCGTAGCTGTGCACCATGCCACCGCCACTTTCCAGGCGCAGCACCACTTCGTCCTTCGGCGTGGCGAGGGTCAGCAATGCAGTGATTTCGTGACGCAGGCTCTCGGTGGCCGAGGCCTTGATATCACCGTCGAAATCCAGCACGAACACTCGGGATTTGGCCTCGGGTTTGTTCTTTTGCTTCTTCTCGGACTTCTCCGATTTGGCCTGACCCTTGCGCAGGGCCTTGAGCTGATCCTTGTCGAGCAGGGTCTGCTCCAGGCGCTCACGCAAGCCTTTATAGAAATCGTTGAGCTTGCTGACCTGCAACTGCCCGGACGACTTGCGCCGGCCCTTGCTGCGCAATGCAGCAAAACTGGCGAGCACCACCAGAATGGCGACCACCAGCGTTACGGTCTTGGCCAGGAAGCTGGCGTATTCGGTGAAAAACTCCACAGAGACTCCTTAAAACGATGCGCGGATGCAAAAACACGCGCGGGATGGTTCCAGCATACCCATGCGCCGCCTCCTCGGCCAGCCGTGAAACCTCTGGCAACAGGCCTGTAACGAGCATTTCAAACAAGCGTATGTTTTTTCATTGACAGCACTCCATCATCCTCATAACCTCGCCACAACCTTCAACGTACCGGGATGACGCGGACGTGGGCAGCATCTATCTGATTCGACATGGCCAGGCCTCCTTTGGTGCAGACGACTATGACGTCCTGTCGCCCATCGGTGTGCGCCAGGCAGAAATCCTCGGCCAGCACCTGGCCGAGTTGGGAATCCGTTTCGATCGCTGCCTGGCGGGCGACCTGCGCCGCCAGCAACACACGGCCAGCAGTGCGCTGGAGCAATTCAGCGCCAAGGGCCTGTCGGTACCGACGCTGGAGACCGACTCTGCGTTCAACGAGTTCGACGCCGACGCAGTGATTCGTGCGCTGATCCCCACCATGCTGGAGGACGAGCCGGAAGCCATCGACATCCTGCGCAACGCCGCGCAGAACCGCGCCGAGTTCCAGCGCATCTTCGCGCTGGTCATCGAGCGCTGGCTGGCTGGCACCCATGACACACCGGGGCTGGAAAGCTGGCTGGGTTTCGTCGAACGGGTTCAGGGGGGCCTCCAGCGCATCCTCGAACAAGCCGACGGCAATCAGAAAGTCGCCGTATTCACCTCCGGCGGCACCATTACCGCCCTGCTCCACCTGATTACCCAAATACCGGCCAGGCAGGCCTTTGAACTGAATTGGCAAATCGTCAACACCTCGCTCAACCAGCTGAAATTCCGCGGTCGCGAGGTGACTCTGGCTTCCTTCAACAGTCACGCGCACCTGCAACTGCTGAAGGCCCCGGAACTCATCACTTACCGTTGAGTCCGGATAACTGTGACCCTGCTGCAATCAACCCATAAAGGATCGAACCATGACCTCCGTAGCTGATGCCGTAAAAGCGATGCAAGCCAAGTTCAACCCAGCCGCCGCTGCCGGTCTGGATCTGGTCTTCGGTTTCAACATCACCGACGAAGACAAGCACTACGCGCTGATCGTCAAAGACGGTACTTGCGACATTCAGGAAGGCGAAAACGCCAACGCCAACTGCACGCTGGTACTGGACAGTGCAACGCTGAAAGACATCGTCAGCGGTGAAACCGACGGCATGCAAGCGTTCATGGGCGGCAAGCTGCGCGTTGAAGGCGACATGATGCTGTCGATGAAGCTGTCCGAGCTGTTCCCGTCGTAAGACTTGCGTTCGGTTTGAAGAAAATCCCGCCCCTGTGGCGGGATTTTTGCGTCTGGCCCCTGTAGGAGCTGCGGCACGCTGCGATCTTTTGATCTTGCTTTTAAAGATCAAGATCAAAAGATCGCAGCCTCGTTTCACTCGACAGCTCCTACAGGATTTCGCGCCAGCCTCGCCTCCACAATGGATGCCGCCAGCAACTCCTGCGTGTAGGGATGTTGCGCCGCACTGAACAGCGCACTGGTCTCCCCCCGCTCCACCACCTCCCCCTCCTTCATCACAATCAAATCATGGGCCAACGCCCGCACCACCGCCAGGTCATGACTGATGAACAGATAAGTCAGCCCATGCTCTTCCTGCAGTCGCCGCAATAAAGCAACGATCTGCTTCTGCACCGTGCGATCCAGAGCCGAGGTCGGCTCATCGAGCAAGATCAGATCCGGTTTGAGCACCAGCGCCCGGGCGATTGCAATCCGTTGGCGTTGTCCGCCGGAAAATTCGTGCGGATAACGATGTCGGGTTGCCGGATCGAGGCCGACCTCGCGCAGCGCGTCGATCACCGTCTGTTCGCGCTCGGCAGCGTTCAAATCGCTGTGCACCTGCAGCCCCTCGGCAATGATCTGCTCCACACACAGGCGCGGGCTGAGGCTGCCGAACGGATCCTGAAACACCACTTGCAGGCGCTTGCGCAGTGGCCGCAGCTGCTTGCCGCTCAACTGCTCCAGCGCCTCACCGGCAAAGCGAATGCTGCCCTCGGCGTCAATCAGGCGCAAAATCGCCTGACCCAAGGTCGACTTGCCCGAGCCCGACTCGCCGACAATCCCCAGCGTCTTGCCGCGCTGCAGGTTCAGATCAATGCCCTTCACCGCGTCCAGCCAGGTTTTGCGCCGCAGCCAACCGCCGCTCAGACGAAAACGCACCTTCAGACCGCGCACCTGCAACAAGTCCTCTGTCGCGTCGAGACACAAGGCATGCCCGCCCGGCTCGGCATTCAGCAATTCAATGCTGTAAGGATGCTGCGGCGCACTGAACAACTGCTCGCACGGCGCCTGCTCGACGATCCGTCCACCGCGCATCACCGCCACCCGCTGCGCGAGGGTTCGCACCAGATTGAGGTCGTGGCTGATGATCAGCAGCGCCATGCCCAGACGCTGCTGCAATTTCTTGAGCAACAACAGAATCCTGCGCTGCACCGTCACGTCCAGCGCAGTGGTGGGTTCGTCGGCGATCAACAATTGCGGCTCACAGGCCAGCGCCATGGCGATCATCACCCGTTGACGCTGGCCGCCGGAGAGTTGATGCGGATAGGCCTTGAGCCGTTCGCGCGGGTTCTGAATGCCGACCAGTTCGAGCAGTTCAAGCATCCGTTCACGGGCCTGCGCGCCCGCCAGGCCTTTGTGCAGCGCCAGGCTCTCACCGAGTTGCCGCTCGATCGTATGCAGTGGGTTCAGCGAACTCATCGGCTCCTGAAAAATCATCGCGATACGGTTGCCGCGTAACTGGCGCAGATAACGCTCATGCACGCCGAGCAGCTCTTCGCCGGCATAACGAATGCTGCCATCGAGCCGCGTGATGTTAGGGTCGAGCAATTGCAGGATGCTGTGAGCGGTCACCGATTTGCCCGAGCCGGACTCGCCGACCAGTGCCAGGCATTCGCCCTGACGAATATCGAGGTCGATGCCATGCACCACAGGCTGGCCGTTGAATGCCACACGCAGGTTACGTATTTCGATCAGATTTTCGCTCATCTCAAGTCCTTGGATCATAAGCATCTCGGCAAGCCTCACCGATGAACACCAACAGAGAAAGAATCAGCGCCAGGGCAAAAAACGCCGTCAGCCCCAACCACGGCGCTTGCAGATTGCTCTTGCCCTGACCGATCAATTCGCCCAGCGAAGCGCTGCCGGCGGGCATGCCGAAACCGAGAAAATCCAGTGCCGACAGCGTGGCAATCGCTCCGGTGAGAATGAACGGCAGATACGTCAGGGTCGCGCTCATCGCATTGGGCAGGATGTGCCGACAGATCACCTGCACATCGCCAACGCCCAACGCCCGCGCGGCTTTCACGTATTCCAGACCGCGGCTGCGCAGAAACTCGGCGCGCACCACATCCACCAGACTCAGCCAGGAAAACAGCGCCATGATTCCCAGCAGCCACCAGAAATTCGGCTCGACAAATCCGGACAGAATGATCAACAGGTACAACACCGGCAGCCCCGACCATACCTCCAGCAACCGCTGCCCAAGCAGATCGACCCAACCGCCGTAATAGCCTTGCAAGGCGCCGGCAGCGATGCCGATCAGCGCACTGGCAGCGGTCAGCGCCAAGGCAAACAGCAACGACACCCGCGTACCGAAGATCACTCGCGCGAGCACATCCCGCGCCTGATCGTCGGTGCCCAGCCAGTTCTCGGCGCTCGGCGGGCTCGGTGCCGGCTCGCTCAGGTCGTAATTCACCGTATCGAAACCGAACGGGATCGGCGCAAACCACATCCGTCCGCCCTGCTCTTCGATCAGTTGCCGCACCTGCGCGCTGCGATAGTCCGGCTGGAACGGCAGTTCGCCGGCAAAATCCTGCTCGGTGTAGCGCTTGAACGCCGGGAAATACCATTGGCCCTGATACTCGACCAGCAGCGGTTTATCGTTGGCGATCAGCTCGCCGCCCAGGCTCAGACCGAACAACAGCAAAAACAGCCACAACGACCACCAGCCACGCCGATGCGCCTTGAACCGCGCCCAGCGCCGCTGTCCGATGGGAGATAAGGTCAGCATCAGGCAGTCCTCGCGGTGAAGTCGATGCGCGGGTCGACCAGCGTGTAGCACAGGTCGCCGAGCAGTTTTATCAGCAGGCCGAACAGGGTGAAGATGAACAGCGAACCGAACACCACCGGGTAGTCACGCGACACCGCCGCCTCGTAACTGAGACGGCCGAGGCCATCGAGGGAGAAGATCACTTCGATCAGCAACGAGCCGCCGAAAAATACCGTTACCAGCGCTTGGGGCAGCCCGGCGACCACCAGCAACATCGCGTTGCGGAACACATGACCGCACAACACCTGACGCTGGCTCAGGCCCTTGGCCCGCGCCGTCACCACGTACAGGCGTGAGATCTCGTTGAGAAAGCTGTTTTTGGTCAGAATCGTCAGCGTGGCGAATCCGCCGATCACCAGCGCGGTGACCGGCAGCACCAGATGCCAGAAGTAATCGGCAACCTTGCCCCACGGCGACAACTCGGCGAAGTTGTCCGAGACCAGCCCGCGCACCGGAAACCAGTCCAGTGCGCTGCCGCCGGCAAACACGATGATCAGCAGCAGCGCGAACAGAAAGCCCGGCATTGCGTAGCCGATGATGATCGCCACGCTGCTCCAGACATCGAACGCCGAACCGTTGTGCACCGCTTTGCGGATGCCCAGCGGAATCGACACCAGATAGGTGATCAACGTCGCCCACAAGCCCAGCGACAAGGTCACTGGCAGCTTCTGCCAGATCAGTTCGGTGACGCTGGCACCACGGAAAAAGCTCTGACCGAAATCCAGCTGCGCGTAGCTTTTGAGCATCAGCCACAGGCGCTCACCAGCCGGTTTGTCGAAGCCGTACTGACGCTCGATGTCGGCCACCAGTTTCGGTTCCAGGCCTCGGGTCGCGCGGGATTCGCCGCCAATGGTTTCGACATGACCGCCGCCCACCGCTGCGCCGACTCCGATGCCCTGCAAGCGCGCGATGGCTTGTTCCACCGGGCCACCCGGCGCGGCCTGCACGATCACGAAATTGACCAGCAGAATGGCGAGCAAGGTCGGCACGATCAGCAGCAGACGCCGCAGGCTATAACCCCACATGCGCATACTCCTTTTGCTGTTGCTGCATCTGCGTGGCGGTCAGCGCGGTCGGGCTGATTTCCCACCAGGTATCGAGCCCGGCGTCATACAGCGGCGCTGTCGCCGGGCGGCCAAAACGGTTCCACCACACCGTGGAAATTCCCGGCGGGTAGTAATTGGGAATCCAGTAGTAACCCCACTGCAACACCCGATCCAGAGCGTGGGCATGGCGCAGCAGGCTTTCGCGGTTGTCGGCCTGCACCAGCCCTTCGAGCAAGGCATCGACCGCCGGATCACGCAGCACCATGTAGTTATTCGAGCCGGGATCGTCGGCGCCGTCGGAGCCGAAGTAATTGAACATCTCTCGCCCCGGCGCCTGACTCACCGGGTAACCCACGACGATCATGTCGTAGTCGCGATTGCGCACGCGATTGGTGTATTGCGCGGTGTCGACCTGGCGAATATCGAAGCCGACACCGATCTGCGCTAGGTTGCGCTTGAACGGCAGCAGCAGCCGTTCAAAACCCTTCTGACCGTTGAGAAAGGTGAACTGCAGCGGCTCGCCTTTGGCATTCACCAACTGATCGCCACGGGGTTTCCAGCCGGCGGCTTCGAGCAGTTTCAGGGCCTGTAACTGCTCGGCGCGAATGTTGCCGCTGCCGTCGGTTTTCGGCGCTTCGAAGACTTGCGTGAACACCTCGTCGGGGATCTTGCCGCGCCACGGTTCGAGGATTTTCAGTTCCTCGGCGTCCGGCAACTCGGTGGCCGCCAATGCGCTGTGCGAGAAGTAACTGCGCTGACGCAAGTACATGCTGCGCATCATTTGCCGGTTGCTCCATTCGAAATCCCAGAGCATGGCGATCGCCTGCCGCACTCGGCGATCCTGAAACAGCGGCTTTTGCAAGTTGAACACGAAACCCTGCGAACCTTGCGCGGCACCTGGCGCCAGATGTTCGCGGAGCAGTTTGCCCTGCTCCAGCGCCGCCCCGGCATAGCCGATGGTGTAACTGGTTGCGGAAAATTCGCGGTTGTAGTCGAAGCCGCCAGCCTTGAGCACTTGCCGAGAAACATCGGTGTCGGCGAAGAACTCCACACTCAAGTGATCGAAGTTATACAGGCCGCGCGTGATCGGCAGGTCCTTGGCCCACCAGTCGGCAACGCGCTGAAATTTCACGCTGCGCCCGGCATCCACCGCGCTGATGCGGTACGGGCCGCTGCCCGGCGGGATCTCGAAACCGGCGCCCTCGGCGAAGTCGCGCGTGCGCCACCAGTGTTCGGGCAGCACCGGCAGTGTCGCCAGATCCAGTGGCAAGGTGCGGCTGTCGTTGTTCTTGAAATTGAAGCGCACTTGCGTCGGCGACTCCACCACGACGTCGACGACGTCACGAAACTGTTGGCGGTATTTGAGTCTGCCCTGAGTGGTGAACAGCTCGAAGGTGTAACGCACGTCTTCGGCAGTGATTGGCGTGCCGTCGTCGAACCGGGCCTTGGGGTTGAGGTAAAAGCGCAACCAGCGGCGATCCGCATCCAGTTCCATCTGCTGCGCCACCAGGCCGTAGACGCTGTAGGGTTCGTCCTTGCTGCGATAGGCCAGCGGCGCGTAGAGCCAGCCGTCGATGTCGGCAACGCCAGTGCCTTTGTCGATGTACGGAATCAGGTGATCGAACGGGCCGCTTTCCAGCGAGGAGCGGCGCAGTGACCCGCCCTTGGGAGCGTCGGGATTGGTGTAAGCCAGGTGCTGGAAGTCCGGGGCGTATTTGGGGGCTTCGCCGTAGACCGTCAACGCGGGTTGTGGAGCGGCCCAATTGAATGGGCTTAGCAGCGCAAAAGCGCTGAACAGAATGAGCCTGGAGAACATTGGCAGATCCTTTTTGCACGGCGCTGTTTATGGCCTCATCGCTGGCAAGCCAGCTCCCACACGTTTTGCGATATTCACAAATCCCTGTGGGAGCTGGCTTGCCAGCAATGACGCCCTAACAATCACCAAACCTTCTGCCTACCTGTGATGTGCAACAGGCCGGCGATTTTTATAGGGCAGGCTTAGATCAATAAGTGACTAAAACCTGCCACCCCTGGGCATTCTCAGAACTTGTAATTGACCCGCGTGTACAACGTCCGCCCGAACGGGTCGCCGTACTTCGGGTCGTAGCCGCTCTGGAAGGTGTAGGTCTGGTTGCTGAACGGTGGTTCGCGGTCGAACAGGTTCTTCGCACCGAGGGTCACACTCAGGGTTTTGCGCCAGGTGTAGGTGCCGGCCAGGTCCCAGACGTTGTACGAGCCGACGTAATCGTGAGTCTCACGGTCGGAATCGTGGTAACCGCTGGTGTAGCGGTTGGTCAGCGCCACCCCGTAGGGGCCGTAGTTCCAGCTGCCGGTCAGGCTGTGGCGCCAACGAGCCACGGCGCCGGCCGAGGAAAAGTCGCCGCCACGAAAATCGCCGAGCTTGTCGATGTAATCGCCCTTGAGCTGCTGCTGGTACTCGTAGCGGCTGACATAGGTGCCTTGCAGACCGATGCCGAAGTTGCCGTACGGGGTGCTCGGCAGGCGGTAATCGAAGCTGACGTCGACGCCATTGGTCTTGATCTTGCCGAGGTTGGCCAGGCCGGTAACGATGTGATCGATGGAGCCGTCAGGCTTGCGCACCAGGCGATCCGGGTACAGCTCCGGGTTCTCGAACACCGCTGACTCGGGGAACTCGGCGATCTGGTTGGCGATGTTGATCCACCAGAAGTCCAGCCCGGTGCTCAGGCGCTCGAACGGCTGATAGACGAAACCGAGGGTGACGTTGCGCGCGGTTTCCGGGCTCAGGTCAGTATTGCCACCGGTGCGGCTGTAAAACTGTTGGGCGCAGTCGCGGTTGGCGATGCCGCCGTTGCTCGGATTGCCACCGGCACACAGCCGTGGGTCGTTGTAGTTGGCGACGGTGAACGTGGTGAAGTTCGGGTTGTACAACTCGTAAAGCGACGGCGCGCGGAAACCCTCGCTGTAGGCGCCACGCACCACCAGTTGCTTGAACGGCTGGAAGCGGAACGAGTACTTCGGGTTGGTGGTGCTGCCGAAGTCGCTGTACTTGTCGTGGCGCACGGCGGCGGACAATTCCAGGCTGTCGAGCACTGGCACGTTGACCTCGGCGTATTGCGCCGAGACGCTGCGATCCCCGGCGACGCTGGCATTCGGATCGACACCCAGGCTCTGCACATCGGCGGCGAACTGGGCGAAGTCCTGGTGGAAATCTTCCTTGCGGTATTCGCCACCCAGCGCCAGCGCCGACGGGCCGGCGCCGAACCAATCGCCAATCTCGCGGCTGACACGCCCGTCAATGGCCTTCACCCGACCGACCGCCGTCGAGTAATCACCGTCCACTGCATTGGCTGCCAGCAACGCCTGCCCGGCAGCGGTCTGCGCGCCAAACGGATTGATGATGCCATTGGCGATACCGGCACTGACGGCGCGGTCGTTGACGTAACCGGCCTCGATGGCATTCACCACTTTGTTCTGGTTGTACGACGCACCGAGGTTGTAGTCCCAGCCGACGACGCTGCCATCGAAGCTCAACAGCAAACGCTGGCCAGTGTTGTCGTCTTCATGCTGACGCGCGCCGACGGCGGTTTCGCGCCAGTTCACATCCACCGGTTGCGTCGGGTCGAGGGCGAAACCGTTGGGGCCGGGGGTAATGCCGTTACCGGGATAGAACGTCGTGCCGGGATTGATCTGATTGCCCATCAGCGTACCGGGGCCGATCTGCGTGCGGTTTTCGTTGCGCGCCCAGAAATATTCGAGGCTGACGTTGTGATCATCCGCGAGCTTGCCGGTGGCTTTGGCGAAAGCCGAAGTCTTCTCGGTTTCCGGCACCAGATCGAGGTAGTTCCACAGGCTCTGGCGGCAGATACCATTGCGCGCCAGCAGGCCCGGGGCCTTGCAGCCAGAACTGGCCAGCGGGTTGGTGGCGTTGCTGCCCTGACTCCAGTTGGCCGGCGAAGCGGTGCCGGAGGTGTAATCGAGACCGCGTCCGGGCTGATAGTTGTAGGTGTAACCTCGGTCCTCGGCAGCCAGGCGCTGCTGCTTGTCGTAACTGACCACGCCGAACACGTTGAAGCGGTCATTCTGCAAATCGCCAAAGCCCCAGCTGCCACTGAAGTTACGACTTTCACCACCGCCGGCATGAGTCGGCGTGTCGTAGTTGGTGCTGAGCTGGCCTTCGGTGAGGCTGGTCTTGGTGATGAAGTTGATCACCCCTCCGATCGCATCGGTGCCGTACAACGCCGAAGCGCCGTCACGCAGGACTTCGACGCGATCAATGGCGGCGAACGGAATGGTGTTCAGGTCAACCCCGGACCCATTGATCGCGTTGGTCGCGTTGTTACTCAGCCGCCGGCCATTGAGCAGCACCAGCGTCTTGTTCGGGCCGATGCCACGCAAATCGGCATACGACGCCCCGCCGCTGCTCGAACCCACCGAACGACCGGAGCCGACCGAGGACTGGTTGGCAGAAATCCGGCTGACCAGTTCTTCAGTGGTGCTCACACCCTGCTCGCGCAATTCTTCAACTCGCAGAATGGTGACCGGTACCGCCGTTTCCGCATCGACGCGGCGAATCGCGGTGCCGGTGACTTCCACCCGTTGCAACTGGGTCGTGGGTTCGTCGGCAGCGACAGCCGGCAAGGTATTGATCGCCAGCAGCAAGGCCAGGCTCAAACGGGATCTAACGGGTGAAAAATGGATCATGAACAGCCATCCCTGCGTTTTGGTTTATGCAGGGATGTGCAATGGACAGCAGGGTTTTATAGAGCCCGATTTAGACCGTTGGGTGATGAGGTTATGCAAAAAATGGCACGTGTGGATCAAGCCAGCTCCATCTCCCTCAGCAACCTTGTATCCAGCCCAAACCGTTCCTGGGAAACCATCCTGAACTGCCCCTCCGCCAATTCGCAGCTCACCAGCAAATTCCACGAGTGACGGGTTGCCGCCGAGGGGATCAGTACAAACGGATGCTCTGCCAATAACGCATCGGCAAACAGTTGCTGATTGGGTGAAGGTTTGGCGGGGCTCAACCAGTAAGGATTCGGCACATCCTCCGGCTGCACGATTTTCACTTTTGCTTCGTTGATGACCTCAAAACACGTGAGTACATAAGGTTCACTGTCCAGCGCGTCAAAGCTGTGATTGGCGGCCACCTCCAAAATGGCCGAGGATGGATCGACCGATGCATAAACGACTCGTCGTCCGGGTTTGTTCCATCGGCCACCATTGAGATTTGAACCCATCCCGCTGTCCCACGTCCCTCCGTAGACCTCGGGATCCAGCCGCCAGGCATACCAGTGCTCGTCCCAGGGCAAGGGATTCATGTGTAAACCCCGTATATCAGTTGCCCCAGATACTGCTCCACCATCTGAAATCCCAGTGGATGCCGAATAAACTCAGCGGGGACGCGACCGCTCAGGTAGGTGCTGGGCTTGCGCAGCCATTCCTCGGCCCGTGACTGCCTCCCGAAGGCGCGAGTGGCCTTTTCCAGCACCAACGCATATTGGTAGGCGACGACGCTCTGCTGCGGGTCAAGCCGTACCGTCTTACCTTCCTTCAGTAACCGCCGGACGGTGCTGACCGACTTGCCGGTGATGCGTTTGACCATGTTGCCTTGCAGATAAAGCTCAGAGGTTGAAAGCATGTTGACGACATCGTTCAGCTCAAAACCTTCGTCGGTCAGGTCAACGATCAGAAAGGCATCGTCACCTATGTTCCGGCCATTCACGAGCACGTCGACAGGTCTGCCCTCGGCCCTCTTTACCCCCGTGAGCCGGGGTACCTTGACGCTGGGCATCGCGACATCCTCCATGGGGCATCTGGCACGATCGGTGCGCCAGTGAAGGCGATGGGAATAAGCAGGCGTTTCGTATTCGAGGTGGGGAGTTCGCATAATCCATCCGTTATCAGAGGCCTGAGCGTCCAAGCCGTTTACGACTTCAATGTCATATCCGATGCTATAGATCACGCTTCCGACGACCAACCTGAGATTGTCGTCGGAAATATCCCCGTTTCTGCAAAAAACTCCCCCCTTTCCGTAGGACGTTACTCACATATTCCACGTGCTCAACTGCCGAAGTGATAACTCACATCCAGCCACCACTGCCGCCCGTACGGATCGTAGTTGCCAGTCGGGTAATACGGCCAGCCGGCGGAGTCGTCGTGCTTGATCTGGTTGAGCACATTGTTCACGGTCAGGCCGACACTGGCGCGGTCGTTGAGTTTGTAGCGGGCGCTGGCGTTGAATACCGTCCATGGCGACAAACGCCCGTCGCCCGCGCCATTGGTCACCGAGCCGTAACGAATGCCCATCAGCGTCGCCGTGGCCTTTTGGTAATCCCAGGTCAGGCTGGCGTTGACCTTGCTACGCCAGTCGTAGTTCGTGCGCGAGGTGCGCCAGTCCTGAGTTGGCGCCTCATCGGACTCCTTGTAGAAATGCGACAGCACCAAGGTGTAGCCCAGCGCCGAACTGAACGCACCGTACTGGCCGGCGCCCCAGCGGATATTGCTCTTGAAGTCCAGACCACTGACCCGCTCGCTGGCGGCGTTGATCGCGTTGACCCGCACCCGTTGCAACTGATTCGGATCGATGGCGGCATTGCCCGGGTTGCGGTCGATGCGCGCCAGGGTCGACTGGCAGTTGGCCGAGTTGATGTCCTGGGTGCCGTTGCGGCATTCATTCTCTTGCTGCAACAGGCGGTTTTCGTCGACGGTGGTCAGCAGGTCATCGATCTCGACCCGCCAGAAATCCGTGGAGAAATCGAAATTGCGCGACGGCGACCAGACAAAACCATAGGTCCAGGATTTGCCGCGTTCGGACTCAAGATCCGGGGTGCCGCTCTGGGTGTAGTCGACCCGTCCGCGATCACACGCGCCCTGCACGCCCTGGCTGCAACCGTAGTAGTCGATCTGCGCCGGGTAGTAACCGTTGCTGTCGGACTGGTAGATGTAGTTCAGATCCGGCGCGCGGAAACTGGTGCCGTAACTGCCACGCAGCAACAGACTGGTGATCGGGCGCCATTCCAGGCCGAGGTTGTAGGTTTTCTGCTGCTCGCTGCGGCCGCTGAATTTGTACTGGTCCCAACGTCCGGCGGCAGTGGCCAGCACGGTGTCAGTGACCGGAATGCTGAACTCGCCACCGGCGGCGTAACGCTTGCGCGAACCACCGGAGCTTTGTGCCGGGCTCACACCATAGAAAGTGCCGTCATTCAGACCGTCGTCCGGGTCGACGCGATACTCCTGCTTGCCCGCTTCCAGCACCCCGGCAAATCCGACCGGGCCGGCCGGCAGGTCAAACAGATCGCCATTAATCGACGCGTTGTAGCTGGTGGAAACCGATTTGCTGCGCTGGGTCAGGTTGCTGCGAAACTGCTCCCACTCTTGTGGCGTCAGCGGACGATCAAGCCGCGAGGCGTCCGGGGCGAACACCGGGTAACCGTCACGCGTGCCCAGTTGCGGGCCGAGGTAGAAATCCTGAATCGAGGACAGCGGCGTGTAGCGCGTGGTTCTGACGCTGCGATATTCCGAGCGGTTGGCCGCCAGATCGTAACGCCAGCCGGTGTCGGCGATCTTGTCCGAGAGGCCGAGGGTGCCGGTCCACGACGTGTCGGTCCACTTGCTGTTGTTGCTGGTGCGGCCACCGATTTCCTCTTCACCGTAACGGCGATACCAGCGCTCGAGATTGCCGCTGTTCTGGTTGATGAAGTCCGGCGAAGTGAACGTCGGGCCACGGGTGTTGTTCTGAATGTGATCGAGGCCATACATCAAATCGGCAAACACCTGACCGCTGTCGCTGAAATGCCAAGTGCCACGGGTGTAGCCGTCGTAGTTTTCCTTTTGCGTCTGAATGGTCCAGTAATCGTTGTACATCTGATCGGTGCGGCAGCGGCCGCCGTTGTTCAGCAGCTTGTTGTCGAAAGTGCCTTGATAGGCGCCGCAACCAGGGCCGAGGTAGCGGTTGTTGCTCAGGTCGCGACGGTAACCGACGTCCGCCAGCGGGCCGCTCTGCATGAAGCCGCGATCGTCGGCCCAGATCGGATCGCGGTTGGTCAGCTCCAGACCGAACAAGCCGTCGAAGTCGCCCCAACTGCCGCCGCCGCTGATTTGCAGGCGCTGATTGTCGCCACCGCCACGCTCGCTGGTGCCGCCCTTGAGATTGACGTCGATGCCATTGATCTGCTTCTTGAGGATGATGTTGACCACCCCGGCAATTGCGTCCGAACCGTAGATCGCCGAGGCGCCGCTGCTGAGAATTTCGATGCGTTCGATGACTGCCGAAGGAATGTTCGCCAGGTTGGTGAAGTTGACTTTGCCGTCGTACGGCGTCGGGTAATCGGCGACGCGCCGGCCGTTGATCAGCACCAACGTGTGATTGGGGCCGAGGCCCCGCAGGTTGATCGCGCTGGCCGCCGGTTGCCAGGTATTGCCGTAGTCCTCGCCCTGGGTCATGCCAGTGTTTTGCGTCTGCGTCGCCAAGGCGTCATAGACGTTCTTGTAGCCGCGCGCTTCCATCTCTTCGTGGGTGATGACATTGACCGGGGTCGCGCCATCGCTCTGTGCACGAGCGATTCGCGAGCCGGTGACGGTGACTTTTTCCATGCGGTAATCGGCGCTGGTGGCCGGGGCCGCGGCGCTGACTTTGGCCGCTACCGGCGTACTCGCCGCGCCTTCGCGCACGCTCAGGCCCTGGGCACTCTGCTCGACATGCAGGCCACTACCGAGCAACGCTTTCTCGACCGCCTGACGCCCGCCCAATGCACCGCGCACGGCACTGCTGCGTTTGCCCTCCACCAGATTCTGACTGAAGGAAATCGGTACGCCGGTCTGGCGCGAGATATCCAGCAAGACCTCATCCAGCGGGCCGCTGGCGATGTCGAAGGTATAGACCTGGGCCGCAGAATCCTGCGCATACACCGCGATCGGCCCCAGCCCCAGCCCCATCGCCAGTGCGGCGGCGAGGGTCAGGCGAGGTAATTGTTGTTTGAATGAAATCATCAAGGGCTTCCCTGTTGAAGGCGTCTGCAGGGAATGAGCAGCGGGCCGGCGCTTTTTATAGGGCGGCGATTAGGCCAAGAAGTCATAAACCTATAACCGGAATAAACGCACCTCTGTGTAGGAGCTGCCGAAGGCTGCGATCTTTTGATTTTGTTTTTTCAAGATCAAAGGATCGCAGCCTGCGGCAGCTCCTACAGGGTTTGCAGTGGGCTTAAGGGCGAGGCTGGATGCTGACCCAGTAAGGGTTGTGCCATGTGACGCGAATCGGCAGCGAACGCTCCAGCAATTGCAAAGTGCGGTCGCTATCGTCCAGCGGATAGAGGCCGCTCAGGCGCAGATCGGCCACTTCGGGACTCAGGTGCAGAATGCCCCGGCGATAGCGGCGCAGGCTGTCGATCACCTCGCTCAGTGGCCGGTCGCGTACTTCCAGGCGACCTTGCATCCAGGCGCTTTCCTGTCCGTTGCTGTGCTCCAGAGCCAGAATGTCCTGCGCGTTGAACGACAGGCTCTGCCCTGCCTCGACCAGTCGCCGCGCCCCGCCAGCGGTGACCACTTCGACCTGCGAGTGCAGCATCACCAGGCGGGTGAAATCATCGTGTTGTTGCACGAGGAATTTCGTTCCCAGTGCACGCATCCGACCGTGCTCGGTCTCGACCACAAATGGTCGAGCGCAATCCTTGGCGACATCCACCAATAACTCACCAGTGCGCAATGCCAGCAGGCGCTGAACCGCATCGAATTGCGCCACCACCCGCGTGCGGGCATTCAGACTCAGTGCACTGCCATCCTCCAGGGTAAAGTCGCGCCGCTCGCCGGTGCCGGTCGCCAACTCCCCCGCTTCCGGCAGCCAGCCGTAGCGGCGCCCGAGCAATCCGGCCAGCACGGCAATCCCGAGCACACTCAGGCTACCGCTGAGAAAACGCCGACGACTCGACGGCGCATTCAGGCTGTGCAACAGACTGTTGCGTGGCAGCCCGCGCAAGTCCGAATGGCGCAGCAGGTTCAGGCCACCGCCCATTTGCTCAATGATCCGCTGATGTCGCGGGTCGGCTGCCCGCCACGCGTCGAACGCCGCACGCTCGCCAGCGCTGGCTTCACCGGACTGCAACAGCGCCATCCACTGCGCCGCCTCATCGATCAGCGCGTCGTCCGGCCTCATGCCTGCATCGCCTGATAACAACGTTTGAACGCCTCGACCATGTATTGCTGCACCCGACTGGTGGAGACCCCAAGCCGTTCGCCGATTTCGCTGTAGGTCAAACCGTCGAGCTGATGGTAGAGAAAGGCCGCTTTGGCCTTGGCCGACAAGCCATTGAGCAGGCGATCGACCGCCAACAGCGCTTCGATCACCAGCGCGCGTTCCTCCGGCGATGGATGCACCGGTTCCGGCGCCAGGGCCAGGCTTTCCAGATAGGCGCGTTCCAGGTCCTGGCGACGCCAGCCTTCATACATCAGCCGTCGGGCGATGGTGGTCAACAGCGCCCTGGGTTCACGGATCGCGGTCGGGTCCGCCAGGGTCAATACCCGCAGAAAAGTTTCCGAGGCGATGTCCTGTGCACTGTGCGGGCAACCCAGCGTGCGGCCAACGGCAGCGCACAGCCAGCGATAGTCCTTTTGGAACATTTGCCCAATCATCCGGTCATGCGGGTTTTGAACATCACCCATGTCTTGCTCCCTGAAACGGGTCCCACCCGCTGCGAAAAACCATCGTTCTGCCGGGATCGTCCGACTCCTGATCTGGCGCGACTGTGCAATAGCGCTGCTTACATTTGAAGTAATAAAAAATCAGGACAGTCAAACCTTTGAGAATAAGGAACCTCATCGCCGGGGAAATATTGACTCACACAACGTTGACCCGGATCAGTTGCCAGCGCTGCAGCACTGACTAATCTGCGCGCTCCATCGAATGCCAGGGACGGCTCATCAGGAGCCCACGGCAGCCCTTTCAAGGAAGAAAATCATGCGATCACTGAAGATTATTCTGCTATCCTCGGCCTTCAACGGCCTGACTCAACGCGCCTGGCTGGAACTGCGCCAGGCCGGGCATTCGCCCAGCGTTGTGGTGTTCACCGACGAGGCTTCGGTGTGCGAACAGATCGAGCACAGCGGCGCCGATCTGGTGATCTGCCCGTTCCTCAAGGATCGCGTGCCGCAAGCGCTGTGGAGCAATCTCCGGCGGCCGGTGGTGATCATTCATCCGGGCATCGTCGGCGATCGTGGCGCCAGCGCGCTGGACTGGGCGATCACCAACGAACTCACAAGTTGGGGCGTGACCGCCCTGCAAGCGGTGGAGGAAATGGACGCAGGCCCGGTCTGGGCCACCTGCGAATTCAATCTGCCGCCGGGCTTGCGCAAGTCCGAGTTGTACAACGGTCGGGTCAGCGATGCGGCGATTCGCTGTATTCGCGAAGTGGTCGAAAAATTCATCGACGGCTTTGTCCCTGTCGCACTGGATTACAGCGATCCCAAAGTCCGCGGCCGCCTGCAACCGAACATGAAGCAGGCCGACCGCACCTTCAGCTGGCACGACTGCTCGCGATTCATCAAACGCTGCATTGACGCCGCTGACGGCCAGCCCGGTGTACTGGCGAGTCTGGCCGGCGGGCAGTATTACGTGTACGACGCGCACCTTGATCAGCGCACCGGCATTCCCGGCAAGATCCTCGCCGTGCATGACGATGCGGTGCTGGTTGCCACCGGTGATCACAGCCTGTGGATCGGTTCGTTGCGGCGCAAACCACTGCCCGGCGAAGAAACCTTCAAGCAACCGGCGCGGCACGTGCTGGCCGGGCAACTGGCCGACGTGCCGACGCTCGATTGGTCAATCGCCCGCGAGCCGTTCAATGAGGAGGCGTATCAGCCGATCCGCTACCGTGAATCCGGGCATGTCGGGGAGCTGACCTTCGAGTTCTACAACGGCGCGATGAGTACCGAACAGTGTCAGCGTATGGTCGAGGCGCTGCGCTGGGCCAAATCGCGGGACACCCGCGTGCTGTTGATCAAGGGTGGACGCGGCAGTTTTTCCAACGGTGTGCACCTGAACGTGATCCAGGCCGCGCAGGATCCGGGCGCCGAGGCCTGGGCCAATATTCAGGCGATCGACGATGTCTGCGCCGAGCTGCTCAGCGCGCAGCAACTGGTGGTCAGCGGCGTGACCGGCAATGCCGGGGCCGGCGGCGTGATGCTCGCACTGGCCGCCGACATCGTGTTTGCCCGGGCCGACATCGTGCTCAATCCGCATTACAAAAGCATGGGCCTGTATGGCTCGGAATACTGGACCTACAGCCTGCCCCGCGCCGTCGGCCCGACGGTGGCCGAACAACTGACCCAGGCCTGCCTGCCAATCAGCGCCACGCAGGCGCTGCAACTGGGCATGGTCCAGGAGATCGGTCCGCGCTGCCCGGACGAGTTTTCGTTATGGTTGCTGCAACGGGCCAATGCGACATTGACCGACCCGACCTATGCCGCCGTGCGTGAGCGCAAATTGCGGGTTGATCAGGTGCTGATCGAGCAATGCCGGGAAAACGAACTGCAGGAAATGCAGGAAGACATGCTCTACAACCGCAACCAGTTTGCCGAGAAGTGCAGCCACTTCGTCTACAAGCGCAAGGCCTGCGGTACGCCGGCGCGGCTGGTGGAAGACTGGGCGCGAGTGCGCACGGTTGAGTTGGCGGGTTGAGCTTCAGCGCCCACTACGGCCTCATCGCTGGCAAGCCAGACTCCCACCGGGTTCTGCGTCCGACACAGTACCTGTGGGAGCTGGCTTGCCAGCGATGGCGGTGTGTCGGGCGACACTGGTTTGGCAGACATTCCGCCATCGCGAGCAGGCTCACTCCTGCAGGGGTTTGCATCGCTCACTAAATCCATGGAAACCGCAGCGCAATGAACGATGACGCGGTGGCGAGCCGGCACTTACAATGCCCGCACCTCAGACTCCGGCCCGCCCATGGACATCGACCTCGCCCGCACCTTTCTGGAAATCGTCCGCCACGGCAGCCTCGCTGCGGCGGCGCAGAAGTTGTTCGTCACACAAACGGCGATCACCGCCCGGGTGCAGAAGCTCGAAAGTCAGCTGGGCAGCACGCTGTTCGTGCGCAACCGCGCCGGGGCGAAACTGACCGCCAATGGCGAGGCCTTCGTGGTCTACGCCAATCAACTGGTACAGACCTGGGAAGCCGCGCGGCGCGACCTGCCGCTGCTGGACGGCTATCACAACGTGTTGCACATCGGCGGTGAAGTCAGCCTGTGCAACCCGTTGATGCTCAGTTGGGCCGCCGAACTGCGCGAAAAAATCCCCGGACATGCCCTGCGCATGGAAATCCGCGACGGCGAAAACCTGCTGCGCCAACTCGAACTCGGTGTGCTCGATGCCGCGCTGGTCTATCAGCCGGAATATTGGCCCGGCCTGCAAGTCGAGCAGGTGCTGGAGGAAAAACTGATTCTGGTGCGGGCGCCAAACCGACCGGATCCTTATGTCTACATCGACTGGGGGCCGGACTTCCGTCGCCAGCATGACGCTGCCCTGCCAGACAAGGCCAAAGCCGCGCTGAGTTTCAACCTCGGCCCGCTGGCCCTGCAATACATCCTCGAACACGGCGGCAGCGGCTACTTTCGCACCCGTGTGGTGCGCAGCTATCTGGAAACCGGCGCGCTGGAAGCGGTGACCAAGGCCCCGGAATTCGGCTATCCAACTTATTTGGTGTACGCCCGCGAGCGAGACTCGGCGACCCTGCAACAGGCCTTCGATCTGTTGCGCCAGGTGATCGAGACCGATGACGACTGGTCGCAGCGCTGGAACCCGTTGAGCTGAGTCGGCCGCTTTGCACCGGAGCATGGCACAACTGACCTCAAGGTCCGGCCTGCACAAACGGCCCGATCGGCTAATCTGCCGGGTATAACAACAATACCCGCAGGTGAACGCATTGAGGCAGACCACCGAGGCATTCCGCAGCCGCTACCGTGCGGCCATTCATCCGTTGTACAACCCGTGGCTGCACGGCGCTTTCGTGCTGCTGTTCGGCATGCTGGCGATCGGCGCCTTCTGGAGCAGCGCACGCCAGGTACAGCCACTGGAATGGTTGAGCGTGCCGCTGACGCTGCTGTTGTTCAACGTTGGCGTATACATGGTCCATCGCCATCTCGGCCACCACAAAAAGACGTTCGCCAAGCTGTTCTATGCGCGGCATGCCGGTGACCACCACAGCTTTTTCACCCCCGGCCACATGACCTACGACGGCGCTCGCGACTGGCGGGTGATTCTGTTTCCGGCCTGGCTCATTGTCGTGCATACACTGGTTTTCACCCTGCCGCTCTGGTGGCTGCTCGCACAGTTCAACGCCAATGTCGCCGGGCTGTTCGGCGGCTGCATGGTGCTGGGCTACCTGACCTACGAGGTGTTTCATGCCTGCGAACATCTGCCGCCGGATAATCCGCTGACGCGCCTGCCGTGGATCCGCCAGATGCGTCATCTGCATGAACTGCATCACCGTCGCGAGTGCATGCAGGAACGCAATTTCAATATCGTTCTGCCGTTGATGGATTACCTGTTCGGCACCCTGTACTGGGAGCCGCAACCCGCCCCGTTGCGCCATTCGAGACCCGCCATGACCCGCATGCAGCACCAGATCGATATCGCCGGCGAACCCATCGCCGTGCTTCGCTACGCCGCCAGCGTCAACCACTGGCCGCAGTGGCATCCCTCGTCGCTGAAGATCGACGGCCCGCAAGGCCCGCTGCACGCCGGCGCACGTTTCGAAGAAGACATTCATGCCGGCGGGCGCGCCGGTCATTTGCGCTGGGAGGTCACCGAGTATCTGCCCGGCCGGCGCTGGTGCGCGCGGGCGCGCGGTGACCACGGTCTCTCGTTGCGGCTGACCTACGAATGCACGGCCGAAGGCGACGGCACACGGTTCGTGCGCACCCTGGATTATCGCTTCGACGGCTTGGGCATGCGCGTTGCCAACCTGTTGCTGTTGAAGCGCCGCATCGAACGTGAATCGGCCACATCGATGCACGCCCTGCGCGACATGGCACTCAAGCACCTGACGCTGACGGGGCAACATTCATGAAGCGCCTGCTGTTACTGCTGGTCGTCCTCGTCATCGCGTTTTTGCTGTTGATGCCAACCAGGGTTCAACCGGTGGCGTGGAAACCGCCAGCGGCACCGTCACTGAGCGAAGGGATATATGCCGAAAACCAGCGACTCAAAGCCGTCGAACAGATTGGCCCGGGCGACATCGACGGCCCGGAAGCGCTGCTGCTGGAAGGTGACTTCCTGATCTCCGGCCTGCATGACGGGCGGCTGATTCGCACCAGCCTTGATGGCAAGACACGCCAAGTCCTGAGCGACACGGGCGGCCGCCCTCTTGGGCTGGCGCGGCATCCCAACGGTCTGCTGGTGATTGCCGACGCGGTCAAAGGCCTGCTCTCGCTCGACGCGCAGGGTCGACTGATTCCTCTGACGACCGAGGCCAATGGCCTGCCCTTCGGTTTTACCGACGACGTGGCGATCGACAAGTCCGGGCACTACGCCTATTTCAGCGACGCCAGCAGCCGCTGGGGCTATGGGCACGACGGTGAGGCGATCATCGAACATGGCGGTGACGGGCGTTTGCTGCGCTACGACTTTCAGACCGGCAAGACCAGCGTGCTGCTGGACAAATTGCAGTTTGCCAACGGCGTAACACTCGGCCCGGACGACGCTTATGTGCTGGTCAACGAAACCGGCGCCTACCGCATCAGTCGTTACTGGCTGACGGGCCCCAAGGCCGGCACCCACGACATGTTCATCGACAACCTGCCCGGTTTGCCGGACAACCTCGCGTTCAATGGCAGCAACCGCTTCTGGGTCGCCCTCTACGCACCGCGCAGTGCCTTGCTCGACGGCACCGCCGGGCATCCGTGGGTGCGCACGATGATCGTCCGGGCACTGACTGTGCTGCCCAAACCGGTGGAGAAACGCGGGTTTGTGCTGGGGCTGGATCTGCAGGGCAAGGTGATCGCCAATCTGCAGGATGCCAGCAGCGGCAATTACTCGCCGATCACCACGGCGCGCGAGTATGGGGATTGGTTGTATTTGGGTTCACTGAAAGCCAGGCACATGGCGCGGTTGCCGCTGGCTGATGCGCTGAAGTAAGTACGCAGACGAGTGCTGGATGGCCGGGCGTCATCGCTGGCCAACCAGCACGGTTTTGCAGGTTGATCAGGCCTTGGCGGCCATCGCGGTGACTTCCACGCGCATGCCTTCCACCGCCAGCGACGCCACGCCCACCGCCGCGCGCACCGGCCATGGCTTGGCGAAGAAGCGCTTGTAGACTTCATTGAACGCAGCGCGGTCGGCCATGTCGGTGAGGTAAATGGTCAGGTGCATCACCCGATCCATCGAACTGCCCGCCCGCTCCAGCGCCACTTTCAGCGCCTGCAGGGTGCATTCGCTTTGCAGGGTGATATCCCCCAGTTCCAGGCTGCCATCGGCGCGGGTCGGGATCTGGGTCGAGACCAGAATGCCGTTGAAACCGACAACATCCGAGGAAATCGAATCCGCATCCGGATCAGGGGTGAAGCTGAGGTCGTGATTAGCCATGTAAGTCTCTTGTCTGGCGAGAATGAGGGTCGCCGGCCAACAACCCGCCGGGACTTTTCGCGGGGCAGTTTACAACAGTCTACCGGTACGGCTCAGGCAACCCTCGCTGCCGGACAAAAATCGCGCGCATAAAAAAACGCCAGCCCTTTCGGACTGGCGTTTTTTCTGAATATGGCAGGGGCGGCTGGATTCGAACCAACGCATGGCAGGATCAAAACCTGCTGCCTTACCGCTTGGCGACGCCCCTGTATCTCAAGCTCTGTAACAAGCTCTGCGAGAATGGGCCGCAATTTACCAACCTTTTTTTGATCTGGGAAGCCCCGAGTGCAAAAAAATTTGTTTTAAAACAGCCAGTTATTTTCTGAATCAAGGCAACCGCCACGATTCACTTCGACACCTTCAGCGCAATCGCCTCGCGAATCAGCGCTTTCAAGGCCTGCTCATCGACCGGATCGCCCTCGTGAAAATCAATCGCCCGGCGGGTGTTGCCCTCCAGGCTGGCGTTGAACAACCCCGCTGGATCGGCCTGCGATCAATACCTGATGCAATTCCTGATAGGCCGCGACCAATTGCTCAAGAGAGAAGGCCCGATTGCGCCCACTGGGATTAGGCAATACCCACACGTGCGCGCCACCCAAAGTCTTCGCCTGCGCTCCCCACGCCACCACTGTCTGCCCCGACAACGCGGCATACGCAGCCTTGCCGAGAAACGCCACATAACGCGGCGCATAGCGGCGGATCTTCTGCTCAAAGCCCAGAGCCGCCGCGACGAATTCCTGCGCCGCCAACTGATCTGCCCGCGCCGTCGGCCGCTCGACCACCGCCGTCAAGCCGCAGCCAAATTGCAGGATGCTTTGATCGTCCTCCGCCTGCACCTCATGCGGCGTAAACCCGGCCAGATGCAAGGTGCGCCAGAAGCGATTCCCGCGCCCGGCAAAATGATGCCCCTGCGCCGCCGCGAGTAGCCCCGGATTAATCCCGCAGAACACCACCGAAAGCCCCGACGCCAGAATGTCTTCCAGCCTTTCACCCGCCATGCGCCCGCCCCTCGCTCGCAAACAATTGCAACACCACCCACGGCAAACTCTAGAATGGCCATCCCATCCACAGAGCCAACAACAACGATGGACGTTATTCAGACCCTGCGCTGCTTCGTCGCCGTGGCCCAAAGCGGCAGTTTCACCGCCGCGGCCGACGTGCTCGACACCACCACGACCAACGTATCGAAAGCCGTCTCCAGCCTCGAAACCCGGCTGCACACGCGCCTGATCAACCGCACCACCCGCCGCCTCGCGTTGACCGAAGCCGGCGTACGTTATTTGCAGCGCGCCGAAAAAATTCTTGATGACTTGCGCGACGCCGATGAAGAAGCCGGCACCGCCCAGACCTTGCCGGTAGGGCGTCTGAAGATCCACGCCATGGCCGCCATCGGCAATCACTACGTGATCAACGCCATTGCCCGCTACCGCGAGATTCACCCCACGGTGATGTTCGACCTGACCCTGAGCAACCGCCTGCCCGACCTGCTCGAAGAAAGCTACGACATGTCGATCGTCCTCGCCCGCGACCTGCCGGACTCCGGTTTCGTCGCGCAACGCCTGGGCACCACTTACAGCATTCTCTGTGCATCGCCGTCTTACCTGGCCAAACGCGGCCACCCCGCTACACCTGCCGACCTCGCCGCGCACGATTGCCTGCGCATCGTCAACACGGTGATGCCCGCAGAAAACTGGGTGTTCGAAGGGCCACAGGGCATGGAAACCCAGAATATCCCCGACTCCCCTTTCCACATCAACACCGCCGACGGCATGGCCACGGCGATCAGAAATGGCATGGGCATCGGGATTCAGCCGCTGGCATCAGCCGTCGAAGGATTAGTGGGAGGCACACTGGTGCGGGTACTGCCGCAGTACCGCCTGGAGGAATACAACCTGTTCGCGATCTACCCGTCGCGCAAATTCGTCGACGCCAAAATCAAGACCTGGGTGGAGTTCCTGAAAACCGCCATTCCGCAACTGCTGGCGTCCGATGAAGACATCGCCGGAGCCAAAGAACTCGCCAAGGCTTAATGCCGCAGACCTGGAGTGTCGACCCTCCAGCGCCGGCACCGACATCAACCGTTGGAACAACCGCTGCCCATCACTTGGTATTGCACGACATGTTGCGCGCCGTTCGAGTCTTCATAAGTCATCTGCACCGGCACCGCGCCGCACTGATTGGCCGCCTCGGAGATCGACACCACGTGGGCGATGTCTGCGTGAGCGGCGGCGTTGTACGCCTCGACTGGCGCGGTTTCATCCGCCGCAAACGCCTGCGCGCCGATACCGCCAAAGGCCAGAAGAAGAGCGATTTTTGCAAGTTTCATGATGTTCACCGTCTCGTGGGGAACCGTGTTTGTTCACGGAGTGGAGACGATGTTAGGGGTTGAAGCGCACAGCAAAAATCGGTCGGCTGGACAAACACTGTGTCCAGAATGGTGATGAATAAGACCTGAGAACCGTGGACAGGCCATTCGCTAGCAGCCTCGTTCCCACAGGTTTCGTATCGACCACACCAAGGGTGCACACCGCCAACCCCATGTGGGAGCGAGCCTGCTCGCGAAGGCATCAGTCCAGTCAGCGATTAACCTGAGTCAGCTCCATCCTCCGAAGCCTCTGATTTCCACACAACAACTATCCTCGTCGCGAGGGGATTTAGCGAAACGTCGCACTGCCCCGCTTTCCTCTTTGCCAAACCATCCGTTCACGAAAAGCGCAGCCCCGAAAACCCTCACGTTTAACCCTTTCCCCGCACACGTTTAAAAACACTCGCCGTTACGTCATCCCAGGCTACAACGCCTTGCGCCATTGCCTACGACTACGCCAGAATCCGCCGGCTTGTGCGCCCAGGGTGCGGGTTTTATCGTGGTTCGGTCGCTGAAAAGCAGCGATCGGGTTTGGTAGCCCGGTTCACACATGGCGCAAAACGTCACCTTACACAGATGCCTTCTGGTGCCTGCGTTTTATGGTGGCCATGCGCAGGGTGCTTTCGAGCACGCCGGTTTTTCCATGTGTGCCGGTCTACCAACCTTCGTAATGGCCACCACCCTCGTTTGGTAGCGAATGTGATGGTTCCCTTAGCCACATATGGAGCTTCACTATGTTCAAGGTCACACCAAACCCGCCCGAAACCGAAACGGTCTCACCCTACGAATCCCCCGATTCCCGAAAACTCAGCGAAGCCGCCGAACGCGCCCTAGACCACTACCTGAACCCCGCCAGCCCAATCATGGCGACGCCTTACACACCCAACGCCATGTTCCTCGCCAACCCCAAAATCGCCACCGAGGAACTATTGGCGAACGCCAGTGAATCGCTGGGTTCGGCAACGGTGATGTTGGGTGATGTGGCCGCCCTGGTGGAGGGGCCGATTCGCAAGACGCTGCTGGGCATTGCGCAGGTGGTGATGCTGGGAGAATTGGCGGTGAATCAGGCGCTGGATAATGTTGTGCCGACGGCCTAACGAACATTCCCACTTGGCGCTCTATGGTGAGCGCCGAGAGGGATCTGTCGGAAATTGACTGCGAGATTTGTCTGCTTCCGGCCATAAGCAGACGTTCAGAAGTGACCAATTCCGGCCCATTTGCAGCTTTATCGCTGGCGCTTTGCACCCACACGTTAAATCTTACGTACCTGGCCGAGAGCAGCCTCTTGAAACCGGGCGCGACGCACGAGTCACGCTCGGAACACATTAGGTCCTCTTCCCGATTAAGCGCCTATGAGCACACCGGCGTCGCCTGTTCGCCAGACGTTGTCTACCGTCACCCGCTCGATGCCCCAGCCCGCGCCGAGTCTCATCAACTCGACGGCATAGCGGTTCTTCATGAGGTAGTGGCGTGCCGGGTCGTTTTTCAGGACGTGCTGGGCCTCCACCAACGCATCTAGATGTGCCTTTCCACCTTCGAACGTCACACGGGGATTGCTGACCGAATGAGTGGTATCGACCTGTCCCAACGCGCCGAATAACGTTGCGACAATGACCTCTCGGCCTTCCAGCACAGGGAATTCAAATCCTGCCTTTGCTGCGGCAGGCCCGAAGTCGGAAACTGCATACTCCATGAAAGCGCTGGACAGCAGTGCTGCGTCACGCAAATCAATGCCAGCGGCAAAGCGGTAGAGGGCATCAATGACCGCAAGCTGATCGGCGGTGTCTGTCTGATAAATGGATGACATGGGTAACTCCAGAAAGGTAGAGCCGCGATAGTATATTGTGTATACCTAATATCAATTACGCACTTCAAAGTGCTCAGGTATATCCAGGGAAACCCATGCACGAATCTGCCACGCAAACCGCAAAGAACAGCGACCCGACAACCACAGATCGAGGCGTTGATTGCTCAAGCCGCTTTCTGCTCGACCAGATCGCTGACAAGTGGTCAGTGTTGATCCTGGCGGCCCTGTGCAAAAAGCCCCTTCGATTCAATGAGCTCAAGCGATGCCTGGACGGCATCACCCAAAAAGCCTTGACCCAGGCACTGCGCCGCCTTGAACGCAACGGCATTCTGCAGAGACGCGTCATCCCGTCCTCTCAGGTGGCAGTGGAATACAGCATCACCCCACTAGGCCGAACACTTGAGCACCCGTTCAACGCGCTTTATCTCTGGACCCTTGAACACCTGGATACGGTTATCAAGGCCCAGGCAGCATTTGATTCTCGGGAAATCGAGGCAGCGCAAGCCTGACCAGATGGCCTCAGAAGTCGGTGATCAACGTCCCCTCTATACTCTCGGCAAACCCGCCACCGAAGGCTTTGGCCGGTGTAGCGAAACCCGCCTGACGTTCACCTTCGAGCACCCGACGCGCGGCCTCCACTGCCGCGAGAGGCGTGTAGGAATAGCCGTTCACGGTTTCGATCACAGACCGAGCGATTACTCTGTCAACACCCATGACCTCGACAACTGCTCGGGCACGATGTGCCTCCCTTTCCTCAGACGTCGGACCATCGGGCAGTGTTGAGAGATCCCCTTCGGGAAACGCATCGCCTGAAATGTGCACGAACATCGCGATGTTCGGGATGCCAGTCGAGTGCCAGCCCGTCACCAGATCACCAAACGATAGCGGTGCGCACAGAACCGGGCCGTCACCGAAATCGAAATGACGCAGCGTGGCGTCAGGCGTGGCGACCAGCTCGCCATCGACCCTCGCCATGACCCCTGCCCCGATGATTTCACTGACGCTCATGGCCGAGCCACGTGACATCGAGCCTGGGACCTGAAGCGCGATGCTCAGCGCAAAAGGCTGTTCGACACGCTTGGCGACATGCACCGCCAGCGAATCGGTCGGTACCACGTCCCAACCTACGCCGGGCAAGAGCATGACCTGCTGCGAAACGGCCTCTGCGCCCAGTTGCTCGGCCAGCCGATAGACGTTGATCTCTGCGGTGATGTCCAGATAGTCCACATTGGCCTTGATACAGGCACGCATCAACGGCTCTGCGGTGTACGCAAAAGGGCCGGCGAAATTGAGCAGGACAGAGATACCGGACAACGCGCTCGCTGCCTTCGCGTCGGCATCGAACACTCGAAACGGCACGTCCAGATGCGCAGCGAGTGCCGCCACACGCGTGTGATCGCGCCCGGCGATTTCGAACCGCAAGCCCAGCGTTTTTGCCCGTTCAGCAGCCATGCGACCAGTATAGCCGGTGGCGCCGTAGATCAGCAGTTTGCTCATTGGACGTGCTGCCATTTTTTATAGACGAATTCAAGGCTGTACCCGTCCGGGTCCAACACATTGCCGGCATAGTAATCCGGGTCGTAGTGCAAACGTGCACCTGGCGCGCCGTTATCGACCGCGCCCTCTTTCATGGCTGCGGCGTAGGCGGCGTCCACCTCAGCCTTGCTCTTGGCGACGAACCCCACATGGACGGCACGTCCTTCAACAATCCCCTCACGCAGCCAGAGAAACATCCGGCCATTGGCGCCGAAACCTTTGAGGTCAGGATGCCCCGGCGGGCCATCTTTGCCGTCGTAATCCAAGCGCGCGGTAATGCCCAACGGAGTTAAGGCGGCTTCGTAGAAACGGATGGAACGGGTGATGTCGCTTACCGACAAAAAGACATGATCCAGCATTGCGTAATCCTCAAATGGTGTAGCTGCGGGCGACTCAGATGTTGTAACCGCCAGCGACCTCGATGGTCTGGGCATTGATCCAGCTACCGTCCTGCGACAGCAAACAGGCAATTACGCGCGCGACGTCCTCCGGCTCACCCACCCTGCCCAGCGCAGTCTGCCCCGCCAGCAAAGCCTCGAACTCGTCATTCAAGCCGCCGCCAAGTTCGGTACGGATCGCGCCGGGGGAGACGGCGTTGGCGCGGATCCGTCGTTCGCCAAATTCTTTGGCCATGTAACGGGTGAGCACTTCGAGTCCGCCCTTGAACGCCGCATAAGGCGCAACACCCGCTGTGGCGACACGAGTGGTCGCGCTGGTCAGGTTGACGATACTCGCGCCGTCCGCCAGCAGCGGCAACAATGTCTGCGTTAGGAAAAACGGGCCTTTGAGATGCACATTGAACAAGCCGTCGAACTGCGCTTCGCTGACGCTGGCCAAGGGTTTGAACAGACCATACCCGGCATTGTTGACCAGGCCACTGAGGGAGGTGAGGCCCCAAATCTCGCGCAAGACAAATATCACTGACTCGCGAAACCCGGAGAAACTTGCTACGTCAGCCACATCGAGCTTGAGCGCAACTGCCTTGCCTCCCGCATGCTCAATACGCTCCACGACTGAAGCGGCTGCTTCTGGATGACTGTTGTAGGTCAGGATCACACCCATACCGCGCTGCGCAATATGCTCGGCGGCGCTGGCACCGATGCCGCGACTCCCACCTGTAATGACGATAACGCTCATGTGCTGTTTCTCTGTGCTTCGAATGAGGATCCAGCGTACTGAGCCTTACAAGCCTGAGCGCATCCGTTCCTCCTCGAAACCTGCCTGTTTCTGCTTTTTGCTTGCAGCGCACCCGTGTCAGCCCTCAGCATGCACACCATGGACAATCAACTGAACGAACTCAGGTCACTCGCGGCCAAGGCGGAAAACCGACGTACGGAAACCGGTATTCCGCGTGTGGCCATGGTCAAGGGCAAAATCCCTGAGCACATGCTCGCGGCGGTCTATGACCCGATGATCAACGTGATTCTGCAAGGCAGTAAAAGCATGACCGTGGGCGACCACACCCTGCGGTATGACCCCGCGACCTATTTCGTCATGTCCATCGACCTGCCTGCCGTGGGTTCGGTGCACCCTGCCGAAACCGGGGAGCCCTATTTGGCCGTCAGCCTGACACTCGATCCAACGGTGTTATCCACCTTGTTCGCCGACCTGCCCAAACCTGCCAGTCGCGTCGATCCCACGCCTGGCTTTTCAGTCGCATCCATGACCACTGACCTCATGGACGCCTGGGTGCGCATGCTCAGACTCATGGGCGATCCGGATGCCATCGCAGCGCTGGCCCCGGTCTACGAGCGGGAGATCATCTTCCGCGTACTTCAGGGCCCCCTGGGCTGGATGCTGCGAGAGATCGCGGCGCCCGACAGCGCGATGGCCCGAGTGAACCTTGCGGTACAGTGGATCCGTCAGGACTTTGCCCAACCCATCGGCGTCGAACGCTTGGCCGAGCGAGCGTCGATGAGCGTCTCGGCGTTTCACCGCCACTTCAAGGCCGTGACCAACCTCAGTCCGTTGCAATATCAGAAACGCGTGCGCCTGCTCCAGGCCAGAACATTGATGGTGGCGAATGCAAAGAGTGTCATGGCCGCTGCATTCGAGGTCGGGTACGAAAGCGCAACCCAGTTCAGCCGGGACTACGCAAAGGTGTTTGGGCTTCCACCGTCACAGGATGCGAGCAGAATCCATGCGCGAGCGAGAGCCATTGGAGGCGATTGAGCGGCGTACTGCAGGAAACTGTGAGTGTCAGCTATTGGCCGAAAGCAGACCTGTCTCCACCGACGAAATCGCCGTCACAAACCTGTCACCCCCAACCTGCTAACCTCCCCTGCGCCACTTACCCAAGAGCCCCAAAAAAAGGTGCCCCAAGGTGTACTCCGTCGCCCCACCCCGCCAAACAATCATCCTCCGCTCCGAAAACCTCCACGCCGAAGACTTCGGCGCCCTCTTCTCCCGGTTCTTCGGCAATCGCTACGCCGACTCCCCGCCAATCCCTTCCAGCATCATCATTGGCGGTGTCTACGGCAGACACGACGGCGTGAGTTTCCGGCGTATGCATTACCACGGCGATTTCACCGTGACCTTTCCCGACCCGCAGGACGAGATCACTTTCGTGATTCCCACGGCGGGCAAGATTGTGTTCAACCACCGCACCGAGTCCGTCGGTGTGGCCCAGGTGGGGTTGGCGATTGATAAAGCGGATATCCGTTCGATGCGGTTTCTCGACGATCACGCGCAGCACGGGATTTCGGTGAGTCGGGCGCAGCTCACGGAGCGGTTGGCGGCGTTGTTGGGGCGGCCGGTTGTGCAGAAGATTGTGTTTGAGCCGGTGGTGGATCTGCACACGGCGGCGTTTCGGGGGATCAAGGCGTTGATTGATCTGGCGACGGGCACGGAGTTTGATCTGTTGCTCAACAGCGGCACGCTGATGCCATCGCGGTTGCGTGAGATGTTGATTGATGCAGTGCTGGAGGCGTGGCCGCATAATTTTACCGAGGCGTTGCGCCAGCCTGCACCGAGGGTGGCGCCGCGGCATGTGAAGTTGGCGATGGCGTTTATTCAGGCGCATCCGGAGCAATTGGTCAGTGGCGTAGAGCTGGCGCGGTTGAGCAACGTCAGTCAGCGCGCTTTGCAGGAAGGGTTTCGACGGTTTGTCGGGATGTCGATTGTGGCGTATCAGCGGCAGGTGCGGCTGGAGCGGGCTTTCGAAGCGCTGCGGCATTCGGCGTCGGTGACGGAGGTGGCGTTGCGCTTTGGCTTCAGCAATGTCGGGCGGTTTTGTCAGTATTTTCAGCAGGCGTATGGGGTGAGTCCGGCAGATTTTCGTTCGGGCGCGCGCGCGCGACGCTGACAGGCGTGGGCGACGAGAGTATTGATCTGCGGCAAGATCGGCCGATCGCGCCAGCGCTAATCTGTAGACGCTGATTAACAGCCGTGCAGCCGCACGTCACGGGCCGTGGGCCAAGGTGGCGTCAAATGAACAAAAAACGCATGGTCTGGGGGAGCATTCTCCTGGGCCTTCCGTGTGTCTTGCTTCCAGTACTTTTGATGGGTTACGTCGCCTGGGTGTTGAACCTGGCAGCGGCGCAGCAACGTCTCGAATCGCTGGCGTCCGTGGCATCCAGCCGTGCCAACAATACCTTCCATGAAGCCGCCGGGGTGCTGAAGAGCGTCGCCGCGTCGAGCCTTGCACCGTGTACGCCGGAGAGCATCGACGAGATGCGTCTGCTGACGATCAACACGTTCGCGGTGAAGTCGATCGGCTATGTCGAGGAAGAGGTTTATGCCTGCGGTTCGTGGGGGCCGGTGGGTCATCGGGTGACGCCGTGGAAAGAAGACTTCATTACGTCTGATGGCGTGCGCGTGTCGCTCGGCGTACAAGCGCGGATCGTGCCAGCCAAGCCGATGATGGCGCTGCAGTACGCGGCCTTCAATGTGCTGGTCGACCCCGAGCAGTTTTTGCAGGTCCTGGTCGAGGACGATGTGCATTTGATGGTCGGTACCGCTGCCGGGCATCTGGTGGGAATTTCGCGGCCGGGGACGGAGCGCTTCATGAGTCGCGTGCATCTGGGCCCTGCTTCGGCGCTGGAGGATGGTTATCTGTATACGCTGGTGCACAGCGGTGACTGGGTGGCGATTGCGGCGGTATCGCGTCATGAGTTGCTGCAAGGGCTGGTGCGCCGCGAGATGCTGTTGCTGCCGATAGGCGGGTTGATTGCCGGGATGCTTGCGCTGTTGATCGTGCGGCGCACGCGCCGGCGTTTGTCGCCACTGGCCGAGCTTGAGCTGGCGGTGCGCAATCGTGAGTTCATCGTGCACTATCAGCCGATCATGGATTTGAGCGATGGCGCCTGTATCGGGGCCGAAGCGCTGGTGCGCTGGCGGCATCCGGACGGCAGCCTGGTGCGGCCCGATCTGTTTATCCCGCTGGCCGAAGAGAGCGGGCTGATTCTGCCGATCACCGACCAGGTGATCGATCACGTCGTGCAGGATCTGGGGCCGCTTCTGGTCAAAGAGCGCAACCTGCATGTGGCGATCAATCTGGCGGCGGCGGATGTCAGCAGCGGCCGTTTTCTGCCCCGACTCAAGACCGCGATTAGCAAGGCTGATGTGTGGCCGAGCCAGATCTGGCTGGAGGCCACGGAGCGCGGTTTTGTGCAGATCGAATCAGCGCGGCAAACGATGAATCAGGCACGCGAGTTGGGGCATCTGGCAGCTATCGATGATTTCGGCACCGGGTTTTCCAGCCTGCAGCATTTGCAGCAGTTGCCGCTGGATGTGCTGAAGATCGACAAGTCGTTTGTCGACACCATCGGGCGCGATGCAGAGGCGAGTTCGGTGACGGCGCACATCATCGACATGGCCAAGAGTTTGCGCTTGAAGGTGGTGGCTGAAGGGATTGAGACAGAGGCGCAGCTGGAGTATCTGCGCAATCGTGGGGTGGATTTCGGGCAGGGTTGGTTGGTTGCCAAGCCGATGCCTGCGGGAGAGTTTTTGCGGTTCGTTGGGGAGCGTTGTGGGGCGGGTGCGGAATTGAATGGTCAGGTCGGCGAGCTGGCTGAGTGTGTTTGACAAGGCTGGTTTTTGGGGCCGCTTTGCAGCCCAGCGGGAGCAAGCTCCCTCGCCACAGGTTTGGGAGCGCTTCTAAGTTTTGGGGTCATCCTTGACCTGATTGTCATCCCATCACTTAGAACGCGTAACTGGCCTTGAGGCTGCCGCTGAAACCGTGGCTGTCACCACCGCCACTGGCACCGACTTCTGCGCCGACGCTGACGGCGCCAAGGCTGGCCATCAGGTTGACGCCGCCGCTGAACTGGTCGCGGTTGTCGAAGGCGGCGCGTTGTTCGATGTCGAGGCCCAGCAGGTGGCCCTGGCTGTTGACGTCGTTGTTGCCCAGCGTGCGCTCGTAGCCGACTTGTACACCCGGCACCATTTGCCAGGCGCCCATCGCCACCGGGGCGAACGCCACGTTGAGGTCGGCGACGGTGCTGCGGCGGGTGGCGGTGTTGTCGTCGACGTCGAGGGACAGTTCGCTGCCCTTCTCTTGGAAGCCTTTGAGGTCGAGGTGGCTGATGCGCACACCGAGGCTGGGTTCGAGAATCATGCCGTTGACCGGAGCGCGGTAACCCAGCGCCAAGGTCGCGCCGGTGAGGTTGCCCTGGGTGTCGCCCTTGGCCGTGCCGAGGCCGCCGCCGAGTTCGCGTTTGCTGGCGTAATCGACGTAGCCGGCGCTGGCATTGGCGTCGACGAACAGCCCACGTTCCAGGCTGGTGAAGCCGTAGCGCGCACCGAGGTCGAAGAAGGTGAAGTCGGTATCGGCCTCGCCGCCCGCACCGCCGACGGTGCCTTTGCTGTAACCGAAACCGCCCCGAGCACTGAGTTGTTCGGAGAAGCGCTGGGTGATGCCGACCATCAGGCCTTGGCTGTGTTCGTTGCTGCTCTCGGCGCGGGACGAGCCGTCGGTGCCGAGGTAACCGGCGAGCGTGGTGGTCCACAACCGGTATTGCCCGACGTTCAGATCGGAGCCGCTGGCGTAGGGGGCGGCGGCTTGCTCGATCAGCGCGTTCTGCCGCAGCAGGTAGCTGGCGGCGTCGGCGTGAACCTGGCCGCCGACCTGAGCTTCGACACCGCCGAGGGTGCCGGCGTCGATCGCCGATTGCAGATAATAGTTGTAGGCGCTGTAGGTGCCAGACAGGTTGGTGTTCTGCAATTGACGCAGTAATTCGGCACCGGCAGCGGCGTTGCCGATCAATCCGGCCTGCCCCGGCAGGCTGTTGTATTCGACCAGTTTGCCGCGCAGCACGTAGATGGTTTCCTGCGACAGGCCAAGACCTTGTTTGAGGTAGTTGTCCATGCTGCCGTATTCGGCGGTGACTTCATCAAGACCGGCCTGCAGGTAGCTGGCCTGCACGCCAAGCAGCGGCGCATAGATCGAGGCCATGCTCGGCGGCAGCGCCTTGAGGGTCGCGGCGACGCGCGCGGCGGTGTAATCGTTGGTTGCCAGGTAGTTGGCCATGATGGTCGCGTTGTCGACGCCGGCGATGCTCTGCAACACGGCGGCCGTCCAGCCGGTACGGTCCTTGCCGGCGGTGCAATGGAACAGTTGCGCGCCGTCGGTGCTGGCCAGTTCGTTGAACAACTTGCCGAACTGCCCGCGCATCCCCGCGTCGCTGACGAAAGCGCGGTTGGTCTGTTCCATCATGGCGATGGCGTCGGCAGCGCTTTTGAACGACACAGTGGTGATGTTCGCGCCCGAGGTGGTGCTGCCAATGATGTCGATGTTCTGGTAGCTCGCGCCGCTCAGCATTGTGTCCGGCGTACCAGCGATTTCGCTCGGCGTGCGCAGGTCGTAGACGGCTTTGATGCCGAGGCTGTTGAGGGTCGCCAGATCCGCTGCCGACGGCGTGATCGCGTTGGAGCGGTAGAACACGCCACCGCGCATCGTGCCATCGTGGGCCGTGGAATACGCGGTGGTCAGCCCGGCGACATCACGGAAGTTGTCGATGCTTTGCAGGCGGGGCGTGTCGAGCATGACGGTCTCGGCAGCGTGGGCAGCAGCGATGGACAGGCTCAGAACGGACAGCGAACACACAAGTCGTTGAAACACAGTGCAGCCTCATTGGAATTAGCGTTGGGCTGGCTACTATCTGCAATCAACTGATACCGAATATGACAGAACGACTGCGCAAGAAAATGGTTGCGCGATCGGGCCGTGGGCTGCGTTTTTTGTCCGTAAGGGTTCGGTTTTTTGCATGAATTTCGGAGCAACGGAGAACCCTGTGGGAGCT
>NZ_JTKF01000004.1:0-158566 GCF_000828175.1 Pseudomonas sp. W15Feb9B
CGGTCGGTCCCCTCTCCCTCCGGGAGAGGGCTAGGGTGAGGGGCTTTTCAGCGAACAACCCCTTCTTCGATCAGTAGTTTGAGGATCGCTTCAGCGCCGGCCTGCGCGGTGACACCCTTGAGCACTTGTCCACCGCCGCCACTGGCTTTGGCGGTGGCAGCTTTCATCCGGTCCGCGCCGCTTTTGGCCTTGATCACCTTCAAACGTTTCGGCCGTGGCTTGGCCGGTTGCAACGTAGCAACCGCCAGCAGTTCATCGTCCAGCACTTCCACGTCTTCGGCATTGAGCACACCGCGCCGCGCCGGGCCGTAGGCGCTCTGCCGTGGCTTGGGTGCGGCGTTATCCACAGTCGCCAGAAACGGCAGCTTCACTTTGAGACGCCGCCGCTGCCCACGGGGCAAGGCTTGCAGCACCAGCGCCGAGCCGTCGCTGATCGATTCGACCTGCGCCAGTCCTACCACCAGCGGCCAGCCCAGTCCTTCGGCGAGCAGGAACGGCAACATGCCCGAGCCTTCGCCGGTTTCCGCCTGCGTGCCGGTCAGCACCACCTGGGCGCCGGCATCGCGCAGGTACGCGGTCAGCGCCGGCAACGCGTCGGCGCCAGCGGGTTGCTCCAGCACGTGCATCTGCGCGAGTCCCATGCCCAGATAGGCGCGCAGCGCCGGTTCGGCAACGTCCCCGGCGTGCAGCACTTGCAGGTTATCCCCAGCCAGTTGCAGGCCCAGTTCCACGGCGCGCGCGTCCTGTTCGGCACGGCGTGGCCGGCCCGAGGTCGGGTGGGCGCCGATGGAGACCAGGCTGATGACATTGGTGTTCATAACTGTGTCCTTCCCTTAAGCCGCATCGCGCTTGGCGTCGTTGCGGTAAGCCGCTACCGCCGCGATCAAGGCTTGAAGAATCTCCGCGCTCTCGCCGATCACCGACAGGTCGGCGCGTTTGATCATGTCGCATCCCGGGTCGAGGTTGATCGCCACCACCTTGTCGCAGGCACCGATGCCCTGCAGGTGCTGGATCGCCCCGGAGATACCCACAGCCACATAAACCCGTGCGGTGACCCAGGTACCGGACGCGCCGACCTGCCGGTCGCGGGTCATGAAGCCGTCGTCCACGGCCACCCGCGAGGCGCCTTCGGTGGCGCCGAGCGCCGCAGCGGTCTGGTGGAACAGCGCCCAGTCCTTGACCCCGTTGCCGCCGGAGAAAATGAACTCGGCTTCGGCCATCGGAATCGCCGCCGGGTCCACCGCCACCGCGCCCAGATCTTCGATCCGCGACAGGCTGCGCGCCACAGGTGTGGATAACTCCACCGGCAGCGCTTCGTGACGGGTTTCGCTGACCGGTTCGGCGCATTCGGCCGAGGCCAGAATCAGCCGTGCGACCGGACGGGCAAGATCCTGCAAGCCGGCACCGGCGCGGCCGATGCACTCCTGTTTCTTGACTTGCCAAACCCGTGTGGCTGGGCGTTCGCCCAGCGCAGCAGCAAAGCGCCGACCCAGTTCGCCGCCACCGCTGCGGCTGTCCGGCAGCAGCCAGTGGCGCGGGTTGAACTGGTTATCCACAGCCCGCAGGCCCTGGATTCGTTGCTCCGGTGCATAACCGCTGAACTCTTCGCCTTCCAGCACCAGCAAGCGGTCAACGCCCGCCGTGGCGAAAGCGTTTTCCTTGTGCTCTGCGAATACCACCGCCAGCACCGCGCCGTCGCTGCCGGCCAGTTGATGCGCCAGGCCCAGCAAGTCGCGGTCGTGGCTGCTCAGACGCCCACCGACCATGTCCGGCACCACGCTGATGTAGAACGCCGGGGCCGGTACCTGATGCAGCGGCAGTTGCACTTCAACCGTGGCCGAGCGTTTCACCGCCCCGCCCTGTTGCGCGCCGCTGCGGTCGATACGCTTGATGCCGTTGGGGCCGATGAAACCGATGCCGTGCAGGTTCTTGCGGATAATCCCGTTGGGGCCCATCCAGCTGTGTTGCGCCGGTTGCATGGCCGCGTGCAGCGGATGCAAACGGTTACGCGCAATCCATTCGGCGCGTGGGTCGCGGCGGATAATGTCGCTCATCAGTGGGCCTCCGCAGGTTCACGTTTGGCCGGTGTGGCAGGCTTGTCTGGCGCGGCATCTTCAAGCAGCGCGTCGGCCACCAGTTCGGCGATGTCCTTGATCAGCGGACGCGGTTCGACCACGCCTTCGAGCATCGCCGTGCACTGTGGACAACCCACGGCCACCAGCTCGGCGCCGGTCTCGCGGATGTCTTCCATGCGCATGTCGGGAATCCGCTGCTTGCCCGGAATGTCAGTGATCGGCGCACCGCCACCACCGCCGCAGCAGCGCGAGCGGAAGCCGGAACGTTGCATCTCTTTGACTTCGATGCCGAGGGCGCGCAGCACTTCACGCGGCGCCTCGTATTCGCCGTTGTAGCGACCGAGGTAGCACGGGTCGTGGTAGGTCACGCTGTTGCCTTTGTGCTGACCGAGGTTCAGCGCACCGGCCTGAATGATTTCTGCCATGTAGGTGCTGTGGTGCTGCACCAGGTAGTTGCCGTCGAACGCGCCGTACTCGTTTTTCAGCACATGGAAACTGTGCGGATCGCAGGTGACGATGCGGTTGAAGCGGTATTTGGCCAGGGTCTGGATATTGCGTTTGGCGAGCAACTGGAACGTCGCTTCGTCACCTAGACGTCGGGCCACGTCTCCGCTGTCGCGCTCTTCGAGGCCGAGCACTGCGAAGTCGATTTTCGCGGCTTTCAGCACTTTGACAAACGCGCGCAAGGTGCGCTGGTTGCGCATGTCGAAGGCACCGTCGCCGACCCAGAACAGCACGTCGGTGGATTTCTTCTCGCTGAGCAGATTGAGGTTCAGATCCGCCGCCCAGTTCATCCGCCCGCCCGGGGCGAAACCGCCGGGGTTGTCGGTGGCGATCAGGTTTTCCAGGACTTCGGCGCCCTTGTTCGGGGTCGCGCCTTTTTCCAGCGTCAGGTGGCGGCGCATGTCGACGATGGCGTCGACGTGCTCGATCATCATCGGGCACTCCTCGACGCAGGCGCGGCAGGTGGTGCAAGACCACAAGGTTTCGGCATCGACCAGACCGTTGACGATCGGTTGATGCGGATTGCCGCTGTGTTCACCGATTGGCTTGCCCGGATAAGGGCTACCGGCAAACTTCGCGTCAGTGCCGCCAGCCAGGCCGACGACCATATCCTGAATCAGCTTCTTCGGGTTCAGCGGCTGGCCCGCAGCAAAGGCCGGGCACGCGGCTTCGCACTTGCCGCACTGCACGCAGGCGTCAAAACCGAGCAACTGGTTCCAGGTGAAATCCTTGGGTTTTTCCACGCCGAGCGGCGCGCTGGGATCATTCAGATCCAGCGGTTTCAAACCAGTGGAACGACCGCCGCCAAAGCGTTCGGCGCGGCGGTGCCAGGCCAGGTGCAGGGCGCCGGCGAAGGCGTGCTTCATCGGCCCGCCCCAAGTCATGCCGAAGAACAGTTCCGACACGCCCCACAAAACGCCGAGCCCGAGAATCGCCGCCAGCAGCCAGCCGCCGAAGTTCTCCGGGAGGATCCCGGCCACCGGCAAGGTCACCAGAAAGAACGACGCCGAGAACGCCAGCAGACTCTTCGGCAACCGCATCCACGGGCCTTTCGACAGCCGCGACGGCGGGTTGAGCCGACGCCGATAAACGAAGATTGCCCCGACGAACATCACTGCCGTCATCAGCAGCAACGCATAGCCGAGGATGCGGTTATGCAGGCCGAAACCATGCACCAGAATCGCCAGCACGATCGACGCCACCGCACCACCGGCCGTGGCGACGTGGGTGTTGGCGATGTATTTGTCCCGCGCCACCACGTGGTGCAGGTCGACCATGTAACGCTTGGGCATGGCGAACAGGCCGCCGATCAGATCGACCTTCGAGGCCCGGCCCCGACGCCACATGGCCACCCGCCGCAACACGCCCAGCACCGCAAGGGCCAGGGCTGCGAACAACAGGATTGGAAGAAGGGTGTTCAACATGGTGAAGCTCCCAAAGACCGCAGAGTCTTGCAGGTCGAGTTGCCTTACTCGGTCACTGTGGGAGCGGGCTTGCCCGCGAATGCATTCTGTCAGTCACATTTTTATCGACTGACCCACCGCTATCGCGGGCAAGCCCGCTCCCACAGGTCGTGTGCAAGCTTTTAAAAATCCTTGCAGAGCCGCAACGCGTCATAGATCGCAGCATGGGTATTACGCTGCGCCACGCAGTCGCCGATGCGGAACAGCAAGTAGCCGTCACCGGTGCTGCTCAGTGAAGGTTGTGGCTGGATCGCGAACAGCGCTTCGACGTCGATCTGGCCCTTGTTGCGCGAACCATCTTTAAGCGCGTAGTAGATTTCCTCGTCCGGACGCACGCCGTTCTCCACCACCACCTGATCGACCACCCGCTCCTCTTTGGCGCCGGTGTATTCGTTCTCCAGCACCGCGACGAGTTTGTCGCCTTCGCGGTAGACCTTCTCCAGCATCATGTCGCCGGTCATGATCACTTCTTTCGGGTACATGCTGCGGTAGTAGGTCGGGAACGATGTACCGCCGATGGCCACGCCCGGTTTGATGTCGTCGGTGACGATCTCGACCTGGCTGCCCTTGTCGGCGAGGAAGTCGGCGACCGACATGCCGGTAAACTCGCAAATGGTGTCGTAGACCAGTACGTTCTTGCCCGGCGCGACCTTGCCGTCGAGCACGTCCCAGCTGCTGACGACCAGCCCTTCAGCGGCGCCCCAGTGTTCGTTCTGTTCCAGGTACGGGTGACCGCCGACCGCCAGCACCACGATGTCCGGACGCAGGTCCATGATGGTGTCGGCATCCGCCGCCGTGCCCAGACGCAGGTCGACTTTCAATCGCGCCAGTTCCAGTTGGAACCAGCGGGTGATCCCGGCGATCTGGTCACGCTGCGGCGCTTTCGACGCCGTGGTGATCTGCCCGCCGATGAATTCTTTCTTCTCGAACAGGGTCACGTCGTGGCCACGTTCGGCCGCCACACGCGCAGCTTCCATCCCGGCTGGGCCGGCACCGACGATCACCACCTTGCGTTTCGGCCCGGTGGACTTCTCGATGATGTGCGGCACGCCCATGTATTCACGGGACGTCGCGGCGTTCTGGATGCACAGCACGTCCAGACCTTGGTACTGACGGTCGATGCAGTAGTTGGCGCCGACACACTGTTTGATCTGGTCGACCTGGCCCATCTTGATCTTGGCGATCAGGTGCGGGTCGGCGATGTGCGCGCGGGTCATGCCGACCATGTCGACGTAACCGCCTTCAAGGATGCGTGTGGCCTGGTTCGGGTCCTTGATGTTCTGCGCATGCAGCACTGGAACCTTGACCACTTCCTTGATTCCGGCCGCCAGGTGCAGGAACGGCTCCGGCGGATAGCTCATGTTCGGAATCACGTTGGCCAGGGTGTTGTGGGTGTCGCAACCCGAGCCGACGACGCCGATGAAATCGAGCATGCCGGTGTCGTCGTAATACTTGGCGATCTGCTTCATGTCTTCGTGGGACAGACCGTCCGGGTGGAACTCGTCACCACAGATGCGCATGCCGACGCAGAAATCGTCACCGACCTCGGCGCGCACGGCTTTCAGCACTTCCAGGCCGAATTTCATCCGGCCTTCGAAGCTGCCACCCCATTCGTCGGTACGCTTGTTGACGCGCGGGCTCCAGAACTGGTCGATCATGTGCTGGTGCACGGCCGACAGCTCGACGCCGTCCAGGCCACCGGCCTTGGCGCGGCGCGCGGCTTGCGCGTAGTTGCCGATCACCCGCCAGATTTCTTCCGGCTCAATGGTCTTGCAGGTCGCACGGTGCACCGGTTCACGGATGCCCGACGGCGACATCAGGGTCGGCCAGTGAAAACCGTCCCAACGTGAGCGTCGGCCCATGTGGGTAATCTGGATCATGATCTTGGCGCCGTGCTTGTGCATGGCGTCGGCCAGATTCTGGAAGTGCGGAATGATCCGGTCGGTGGACAGGTTCACCGAACTCCACCATTGCTGCGGGCTGTCGATGGCGACCACCGACGAACCGCCGCAGATCGCCAGGCCAATGCCGCCCTTGGCTTTCTCTTCGTAGTATTTGACGTAGCGCTCGGTGGTCATGCCACCGTCAGTCGCGTAGACCTCGGCGTGCGCGGTGCTGAGCACGCGGTTGCGGATGGTCAGTTTGCCAATTTGAATTGGCTGGAACATTGCTTCGAAAGCCATGGCGGGTTCCTCGACTTACAACGGCTTGACGGTGAACAGGCCGTCGTCGTGGCCTTCTTCGGAGCCACCGTAGACTTGCTTGGCAACCGTACGAATCTTGCTGCCGCGAGCGGCGAGAATCTGATCCATGGCGCCGGCAAACCAGCCGGTGAACATGTAGTCAACCTTGCGCCCGACCTTGCCGTAGACGTAGACGAACGCCGAGTGTTCGAGCTTGACGCTGGCGGTGCCTTTGTCGAGGTCGATGTCCTGAATCTTGAACAGGCCCCAGCCGCGTTGCGACAGGCGCTTCATGTAGTGCTCGAACACCGCGACGCCTTCCAGGCCGTGGCATTCAGCTTCTTTTTCGCACCAGTGCCAGGCGGACTTGTAGCCGGCCTTGTAGAGGATCTCGGCATAGGCGTCGGCGCCCAGCACTTCCTCGATGCCCATGTGGTTATTGACGAAAAAGTGGCGTGGCACGTAGAGCATCGGCAGGGCGTCGGAGGTCCAGACACCGGTTTCACTGTCGACTTCGATTGGCAATTGCGGGGCGATCTTGGCCATGGAAACTTAACTCCAGAAAATTCGGTTTGTTGCCCCCGGCGCGGACGGTCGGGGGAAAGGATTCAGAAGTGCGGCGGCTTATTCGCCCCAGACATCCTTGAGAACGTTGACCCAGTTCTCGCCCATGATCTTGCGCACCACGCGCTCGGAGTGGCCGCGCTTGAGCAGGGTTTCGGTCAGGTTCGGGAACTCGCCGACAGTGCGGATGCCCAGCGGGTTGATGATCTTGCCGAAGCTGGTCAGACGACGGGCGTAGCCCTTGTCGTGGGTCAGGTATTCGAAGAAGTCCTGGCCGTGACCCTGGGTGAAGTCGGTGCCGATGCCGATGGCGTCTTCGCCGACGATGTTCATGGTGTATTCGATGGCCTCGGCGTAATCGTCGATGGTCGAATCGATGCCCTTGGCGAGGAACGGCGCAAACATGGTCACGCCGACAAAACCGCCGTGGTCAGCGATGAACTTCAGTTCAGCATCGGACTTGTTGCGCGGGTGCTCTTTCAGACCCGACGGCAGGCAGTGGGAATAGCAGACCGGTTTTTTCGATTCGAGGATGACTTCCTCGGACGTCTTGGAACCGACGTGGGACAGGTCGCACATGACGCCGACGCGGTTCATCTCGGCGACGATTTCGCGGCCGAAGCCCGACAGGCCGCCGTCACGCTCGTAGCAACCGGTGCCGACCAGGTTCTGGGTGTTGTAGCACATCTGCACGATGCCGACGCCGAGTTGCTTGAACACCTCGACATAGCCAATCTGGTCTTCGAACGCGTGGGCATTCTGGAAGCCGAAGAGGATGCCGGTCTTGCCCTGCTCCTTGGCGCGACGGATGTCGGCGGTGGTGCGCACCGGCATTACCAGATCGCTGTTTTCGCGGATCAGCTTCTGGCTGGCGGCAATATTGTTCACGGTCGCCTGAAAGCCTTCCCACACCGACACGGTGCAGTTGGCCGCCGTCAGACCGCCCTTGCGCATGTCTTCGAACAGCTCGCGGTTCCATTTGGCAATGATCAGACCGTCGATAACGATGCTGTCGGCGTGTAATTCGGCTGGGCTCATCAGGCGTCCCCTTATTGGCGATTCATGCGCCGAATCGTCTGCCGGCGCTTTGGGGCCAGCATATGCCTCGGTGCCGGGGCGACCGGGTGCAAAAACGACAGGGGAATTGCCGAAAGCGTCAATCCGCGACAAAGGGTCGCCAGGCGCTCCGATCAGCTACCTGTTCAAGCCCGCCAGCTTGAGCCAGAATCTGGCGCATCTTGGATACACCACTGGATTAGAGCGGCGACAACCATGAAATCGATCTTCCTGGCCTTGGCACTGATTGCGACCGGCGTACACGCCGCCGAAGAGACCGACAACAACCCGTGCGACGCGGTGGAAAACGACGTCCAGACCCTGGAATGCTCGACCTACAGCCGCAGCACCGCCGAAGACCTGCTCAAGGACAACTGCGCCAGCCTCAACGAACGCATGCAGGCCACCTACGGCAAAAACGCCGCGCAACTGGCCGACATCACCGCCAAACTGAAAACCGCCCAGCAACAATGGCTGAAAACCCGCGACGCCGATTGCGCCGTGGAAGCCTTCCCCGCCACCGAAGGCAGCAAGGCATTCAAGATTGCGCAGAATGACTGTGTGGCGCGGATGAGTGACGAAAGGTCGGAGTTTTTGGAGTCGATTGGGCAGGAGTGATCCTGAATGTTCCGCTGAAAGCTGGAACTGCCTCCGGCTTTCAACCCCACACCTCCTCTCTTCCTACAAGGCACTTCGACATCGCCTACACAAATTGCTTGAATGCCTGCAACCAAGGGCCTTTTACGCAACATGCGGTCAACGGTTGTTGATTGGCCATCGGAAAAATATAAGTAAAGATTCGCGAATCTTATAAAAGACTTATATTCTTCCATGAACAGCATCCACTGGACACGAAAGGCCGTTAAGCAACTCTTGAAATTGCACACCGCACATCAGGGGCAGGTTCGCGATGCCGTTACGGCACTTTCCGAAATGCCTGACGTTGGCAATGTCAAAGCACTAATTGGCCATGACTACGCCTACCGCCTGCGCGTCGGCAATTATCGGGTCATGTTCGACTGGGATGGCGCAATCAAAGTGGTCAGTATTCAAGAGGTCAAAAAACGCGATGAACGCACCTACTGACATCCAAATCATCAACGATGCCGAGGGCAACCCGGCCTTTGTAGTCATTCCCTACGCTCAATACGTCGCGCAGAAAATGCAGCCCGATCTGATCCCGCATGAGGTGGTCAGTCGAATGGTCGACGGGGCGACACCGATCCGTGCCTGGCGCGAACACCTGAACCTGACTCAGGAAGAAGTGGCGAAACGTCTGGGAATTTCCCAGCCGGCGTTCGCTCAACAGGAAACGGTAGCGAAGCCACGCAAGGCTACCCGCGAGAAAATTGCAGCGGCGTTCGGCATCACGGCCAATCAGCTTGAGTTGTAGGCTGCCCTCTTTATTCAAAGGAAATCCCATGAACATCTGCGACATCGAAATCAAAGGCAGCGAAGCGATCATCGCCGTGGCCTCCCTTGACGGGGCAACGCTGAGCCACGTGGCGCTCAACACCAAGAAAATCGCCCTCGACGATGATGACGAGGCGGCCAACGTCAAACGCTTCGCGGCGCAGGTTGCCTCGTTTGTGCGCGAACACTCGATTGAACGGATTGCGATCAAGAAGCGCAGCAAGAAAGGTGAATTTGCCGGTGGGCCGACCACGTTCAAGATCGAAGGTGTGTTTCAGTTGCTCGATGGGTGTGAGGTGACGCTTTTGTCGCCGCAGACGATCAATGCGCAAGCCAAGAAGCATAATTTCGAGCTGCCGGGGACGTTGAACAAGTATCAGCATGAGGCTTATAAAGCGGCGTGTTCGGCGTTGGTGAAGAAGTAAGATCAAAGGATCGCAGCCTTCGGCAGCTCCTACAGGGAAATGAATTCCAATGTAGGAGCTGCCGAAGGCTGCGATCTTTTGATTTCAGGCCTGAGCGGTACGCCGGTCTTCTCGGGGGCAACGGGCGAAGCGTGCGCGGTAGCTGCGGGTGAAATACGACGGTGATTCGAAGCCGCAGGCGATGCTGACTTCGAGCACGCTCATATCAGTCTGGCGCAATAACTGCCGGGCCTTTTCCAGGCGCAACCGCAGATAGAAATTGCTAGGCGTGTCGTTCAGGTGCAGCCGAAACAGGCGCTCCAATTGCCGCCGCGTCACCTTGATCGATTCCGCCAGTTGCAGTGTGGTCAGCGGTGGTTCGCTGTGTTGTTCCATCTCGCCAATCACCTGCACCAGCTTCTTGTTGCTGATGCCGTAACGCGTGGCGACTTCCATGCGCTGGTGGTCCTTGCGTGGGCGGATCCGCCCCAGCACGAACTGCTCGCTGACCTGGATTGCCAGTTGCGGGCCGTGGGCCTGGGCGATCAAGTCGAGCATCAAGTCGATAGACGCGGTGCCGCCCGCGGAGGTGATGCGCCGCCGGTCGATCTCGAACAGCTCCTGGGTCACGCTGAGCTGTGGATAAGATTCCTTGAACGCATCGATGGCTTCCCAGTGCAGGGTCAAGCGATTGCCGTCGAGCAGGCCGGCTTCAGCGAGAACGAAACTGCCGGTATCGATGGCGCCGAGGGTCACGCCTTCGTTGTCCAGCCGGCGCAGCCAGTGTTCAAGAGTCGGCGTGGCGAACTTCAGCGGTTCGAACCCGGCCACCACCAGCAGCGTCGCACCTTTCTTCAACGGTTCCAGCGCCGCGTCGGCGTTGACCGACATGCCATTGCTCGCCAGCACCGCCCCGCCATCGGCGCTGAGCACGTGCCAGCGGTACAACTCGCCGCGAAAGCGGTTGGCCACCCGCAGCGGTTCGATCGCCGAGATGAAACCGATGGCGGAAAAACCCGGCATCAACAGAAAGTAGAAATCCTGGGACATGGTGCGCACTCGGTTAGCGGGTAGCGTGGATCGTTGATACGCCGATTGTCGTCAGCGTTCAAGCGCACAGGTCGCTACAGTGCAAGAGCCAGTCGCCGCAGTGCGTTTTTACGGGGGCATTGCTGCGTAACTTGGCATCACCGGCGCATCAGACGCCGGGAACCACAATAAACGACCTGCCGAGGAACCCGACATGAAACGACTGATCAGCAGCTGTGTTCTTGCACTCAGCGGTACCGCTTTCTTGAGCGCCAGCGTCATGGCGGCCGAACCTGCGTCGTGCCAGAACGTGCGCATGGGCGTCGTGAACTGGACTGACGTGATCGCCACCAGTGCCATGACCCAAGTGCTGCTCGACGGCCTCGGCTACAGCACCAAACAAACCAGCGCGTCCCAGCAGATCATCTTCGCCGGGATTCGCGATCAGCGGCTGGATCTGTTCCTCGGCTACTGGAACCCGCTGATGACCCAGACCATCACCCCGTTCGTCGATGCCAACCAGGTCAAAGTCCTTGAAGCACCGAGCCTGAAGGACGCCCGCGCCACCCTCGCCGTGCCAACCTATCTGGCGGACAAGGGCCTGAAAACCTTCGCCGACATCGCCAAATTCGAGAAGGAACTGGGCGGCAAAATCTACGGCATTGAACCGGGCTCGGGCGCCAATACGCAGATCAAGGCGATGATCGCCAAGAACCAGTTCGGCCTCGGCAAATTCCAGCTGGTCGAGTCCAGCGAAGCCGGGATGCTCGCCGCCGTGGACCGCGCCGTACGCCGCAAGGAAGCCGTGGTGTTCTTCGGCTGGGCGCCGCACCCGATGAACGTGAACGTCAAGATGACTTACCTGACCGGCAGCGAGGACGCCCTCGGTCCGAACGAAGGCATGGCCACGGTGTGGACTGTCACCGCGCCGAAATACGCCGAGCAGTGCCCGAACGTCGGTCGCCTGCTGAGCAACCTGACATTCACCGCCGAAGACGAGAGCCGGATGATGCAGCCGCTGCTCGATCACAAGGACGCGTTCGAATCGGCCAGGCAATGGCTCAAGGATCACCCCGAAGACAAGCAGCGCTGGCTGGAAGGTGTAACCACCTTCGATGGCAAACCGGCCGCTGAAAACCTGCAACTGACCAGCAAATAAATCACCGGAAATCAACGCTTCGCAGCCCCGAACAGGGCTGCGAACAGACCCATCACGCCTGAAGGAAACCGCACCATGAACCACGACGTCATCATCACCTGCGCACTCACCGGTGCTGGCGACACGACCGCCAAGAGCCCGCACGTGCCGGTCACCCCGAAACAGATCGCCGCGGCTGCCGTGGAAGCCGCCAAGGCCGGCGCCACCGTTGTGCATTGCCATGTGCGCGACCCACAGACCGGCAAGTTCAGCCGTGACGTGGCGCTGTACCGCGAAGTGATGGAGCGCATCCGCGAGGCTGACGTCGACATCATCGTCAACCTCACCGCCGGCATGGGCGGTGACCTCGAAATCGGTGCTGGCGAGCACCCGATGGAGTTCGGCCCGAACACCGATCTGGTCGGCCCGCTGACCCGTCTGGCCCACGTTGAAGAACTGCTGCCGGAAATCTGCACCCTCGATTGCGGCACGCTGAACTTCGGCGACGGCGACACCATTTACGTCTCGACTCCGGCGCAACTGCGCGCCGGCGCCAAGCGCATCACCGAGCTGGGAGTGAAGGCCGAACTGGAAATTTTCGACACCGGCCACCTGTGGTTCGCCAAGCAGATGATCAAGGAAGGCCTGCTCGACAACCCGCTGTTCCAGCTGTGCCTGGGCATCCCGTGGGGCGCGCCGGCCGACACCACCACCATGAAAGCCATGGTCGACAACCTGCCCGCCGACGCGGTGTGGGCCGGGTTCGGCATCGGCCGCATGCAGATGCCGATGGCCGCACAAGCGGTGTTGCTCGGCGGCAACGTGCGGGTCGGCCTGGAAGACAACCTGTGGCTGGACAAAGGTGTGCTGGCCACCAACGGCCAACTGGTCGAACGCGCCACCGAGATCCTCAGCCGCCTCGGCGCCCGGGTGCTGACCCCGGCTGAGGGGCGCAAGAAGATGGGCCTGACCCAGCGCGGCTAAATCTCAGCCCCAAAAATGGGGCCCCGACTGCACCCCAATTTCACCTGTAGGAGCTGCCGCAGGCTGCGATCTTTTGATCTTGCTTCAAACAATCAAAATCAAAAGATCGCAGCCTGCGGCAGCTCCTACAGGAAACACCTTTTTCCGGGAGTTCCTATGAGTTTTATCACCAACATCAAAATCTTTGCCGCCCTCGGTAGCGGCGTCATCGGCAGCGGCTGGGTCGCCCGCGCCCTCGCCCACGGCCTTGACGTGGTGGCCTGGGACCCGGCGCCTGGCGCCGAAGCCGCACTGCGCAAACGCGTGGCCAACGCCTGGGGCGCGTTGGAGAAAAACGGTCTGGCGCCGGGTGCGTCGCAGGATCGTCTGCGTTTTGTCGCAACCATCGAGGAGTGCGTACGCGATGCCGATTTCATTCAGGAAAGTGCCCCGGAACGCCTCGAGCTGAAACTCGATCTGCACAGCAAAATCAGCGCAGCGGCCAAGCCCAATGCCTTGATCGGATCGAGCACTTCCGGCCTGTTGCCGAGCGAGTTCTACGAGAGTTCGACCCACCCTGAACGCTGCGTGGTCGGTCACCCGTTCAATCCGGTTTACCTGCTGCCGCTGGTGGAAGTGGTCGGTGGCAAGCACACCGCGCCGGAAGCGGTGCAAGCGGCGATGAAAGTCTACGAATCCCTCGGCATGCGCCCGCTGCATGTGCGCAAGGAAGTGCCGGGATTCATCGCTGACCGTTTGCTCGAAGCACTGTGGCGCGAGGCGCTGCACCTGGTCAACGACGGCGTGGCGACCACTGGCGAGATCGACGACGCGATCCGTTTTGGCGCCGGGCTGCGCTGGTCGTTCATGGGCACGTTCCTGACCTATACGCTGGCCGGTGGCGACGCGGGGATGCGCCACTTCATGTCGCAGTTCGGCCCGGCGTTGCAGTTGCCGTGGACGTATCTGCCGGCACCGGAGCTGACTGACAAGCTGATTGACGATGTGGTCGATGGCACCAGCGATCAGCTCGGCCGCCACAGCATTTCGGCGCTGGAGCGCTATCGTGATGACTGCCTGCTGGCGGTGCTGGAGGCGGTGAAGACCACCAAGGAAAAGCACGGGATGAGTTTCAGCGAGTAATCGCCTTCCCCTGTGGCGAGGGAGCTTGCTCCCGCTCGGCCGCGAAGCGGTCGTAAAACCAGCGAATGCTGTCTGACCGACGCACCGCGATCAGAGGTTTTGGGGCTGCTGCGCAGCCCAGCGGGAGCAAGCTCCCTCGCCACAAGTGTGCATTACGCCAGCGATCTATGGAGTTCAACCATGCCCAGCCTCACCACCTACCAAACCACCATCATCCCCGACTGGGTCGACTACAACGGCCATCTGCGCGACGCCTTCTACTTGCTGATCTTCAGCTACGCCACGGACGCCCTGATGGACCGTCTCGGCATGGACAGCAACAACCGCGAAGCCAGCGGCCACTCGCTGTTCACCCTCGAACTGCACCTGAATTATCTGCATGAAGTGAAGCTCAACACCGAGGTCGAAGTGCGCACGCAGATCATCGGTCACGACAGCAAACGCCTGCACCTCTATCACAGCCTGCACCTGGCCGACGACGACAAGGAACTGGCCGGCAATGAGCAGATGCTGCTGCACGTCGACCTCGCCGGCCCGCGCTCGGCACCGTTCACCGCCGATACCCTGAGCCGTCTGCAAGCCATCGTCGCCGAGCAAGTCGATCTGCCCGCCCCGGCTTACATCGGCCGCGTCATCGCCCTGCCACCCGCCCGGTAATCCGCCCACGCTAGGAGCCAACATGAACACCGCTGCCGCTGTTGCCGATTTCCGTACTTATCCGTTGATCAGCGCGCTGAGCGGCGTGCAGAACCTGACGGATCGCGTTTCGCTGGCCTGGGCTGATGGCCGTGTCAGCCCGTTTCACCATGTCTGGTTGCGGGACAATTGCCCGTGCGAACAGTGCGTCTACACCGTCACCCGCGAGCAGGTATTCGAGATCGTCGATGCCGCGCCGGATCTGGCTCCCGTCAACGCGCACATCGACAGCGACGGCTGTCTGCAGATCGACTGGCAGGACGGCCATCACAGTCGCTTCGATCCGGGCTGGCTGCGCGCCCACGCCTATGACGACGAATCCCGCGCCGAACGCCTGGCAGCCAAACCCCAGCCCTATCTGTGGCGCAGCAATTTGCAGCTACCGGCATTCGACTATTCAGCGCTGATGAACGATAACGGTGCGCTGCTGCAATGGTTGATCGCGGTGCGCGACATCGGCCTGACTCAGGTGCGCGGCGTGCCCACCGAACCGGGTTCGCTGAAGCTGATCGCCCAGCGCATTTCGTTCATCCGCGAGAGCAATTTCGGCGTGCTGTTCAACGTGCAATCGAAGGCCGATGCCGACAGCAACGCCTACACCGGTTTCAACCTGCCATTGCACACCGATTTGCCGACTCGCGAGCTGCAACCAGGGCTGCAATTTCTGCATTGCCTGGTGAATGACGCCGAGGGTGGCGAGAGTATTTTTGTCGATGGTTTTGCGATTGCCGACGCGTTGCGTCAGGAAGCACCGGAGCTGTTTCAGGCACTGTGCGAAATCCCCGTGGAGTTTCGCAACAAGGACCGCCACAGCGACTATCGTTGCCTGGCGCCGATCATTGCGCTGGATGCGCTGGGCCGGGTTGCGGAGGTGCGCATGGCGAACTTTCTGCGCGGTGCATTCGATACGTCGGTGGAGCAGATGCCGCTGCTGTATCGCGCCTATCGACGCTTGATTGCGATGACCCGTGAGCCACGTTTTCGCCTGATGCAGCGACTCAATCCGGGTGAACTGTGGTGCTTCGATAATCGCCGCACGCTGCATGCGCGCAATGCGTTTGACCCGGCCACCGGGGCGCGGCATTTCCAGGGCTGCTACATCGATCGGGATGAGTTGTTGTCGCGGATTCTGGTGTTGCAACGCTAGACCGCTAAAAGCAAAAGATCGCAGCCTCCGGCAGCTCCTACAGGGGATCGCATTTCAACTGTAGGAGCTGCCGGAGGCTGCGATCTTTTGACTTTCATAAAATTAAAAAAAGCCCCGATACAAGCCGTGACAGGATCGGGGCAGAGGGTACTGTTGAGGAGCTGCCAGTCGAGGGTGACCAAACCGTCTGTAGCGAGCTGAGGCCAGTGTGCCCACTCCCCTTTGCACTGAGTTAGCCGAAAACGACCTGTTCATAGCCGTCGCGGCCACTGCGACAAATCACCCTTGCCGTGCCTGCGCATGCCCACCAGAATCGAGCCACGACCTCCATTGCCGAAGAAGGAAGCGCGCCATGATGTATGCCGATTTGATCGATCAGGAAGACTTGTTGGGCCAGCTCAAGGCATTGGGATTTCAGGTGCCGAGCGGCTCCACAGCGGAGCAGGCCTGCGAGTGTGCGGTGCGTGGTCTGGACAATGTTCGCGCGTTTGAATTGCGCAAGATGGTCAAGGACATGTACACCAGCGGCGCCAGTATCCAGCCTGCGGTGCGCCAGGCGATCGACAAACAGTTGTTGCCGGCATTGGCGCAGTTCCAACAGACCCACAGCGCCTGACGAGCAACTGTGGCGAGGGAGCTTGCTCCCGCTGGGCCGCGAAGCGGCCCCAAACCGGCAGATGCTCTATTCCAGATAAATCGCATTCGCAGGTTTAACGAGCGCTACGCGCCCGAGCGGGAGCAAGCTCCCTCGCCACAAAAACTTTCCGGTCTACAGCCTTACGCTGGCAAACGTCGACTCATTACGCGCCTGACTCAATGCCGACATCGGCCCCGACAGCGGCGACATCACGATGGCCTGCGGCAGCGGCAGCATCGCCACTTGCTGCGTGGTGTTGGAGCCTACGCGTTCGTCACGCGGCGGAATGCCGAAGTATTCGCGGTAGCACTTGGAGAAGTGCGGCGTCGAGACGAAACCACACACCGAGGCCACTTCGATGATCGACATCGGCGTTTGCTTGAGCAGTTGCCGCGCGCGGATCAGGCGCAGCTTGAGGTAGTAACGCGACGGCGAGCAGTGCAGGTATTTCTGGAACAGCCGCTCCAGCTGTCGACGCGACACGGCGACGTACACCGCCAGTTCGTCGAGGTCGATCGGCTCTTCCAGATTGGCTTCCATCAGCGCGACGATTTCCTGCAGCTTCGGCTGGTTGGTGCCGAGCATGTGCTTGAGCGGCACGCGCTGGTGATCCTGCTCGTTGCGGATGCGCTCGTAGACGAACATTTCCGAGATCGCAGCAGACAGCTCGCGACCGTGATCGCGGCTGATCAGGTGCAGCATCATGTCCAGTGGCGCGGTACCACCGGAACTGGTGAAACGGTTACGGTCGAGGGTGAACAAGCGAGTGCTCATGGCCACACGCGGGAAGGCTTCCTGCATCGCCGCCAGACATTCCCAGTGCACGCTGCAATCGAAACCGTCGAGCAGCCCGGCGCAAGCCAAAGCCCAGCTGCCGGTGCACACCGCGCCCAGCCGCTTGGACTGACGCGCCTGACTCTGCAGCCATGACACGTGCTCGCGGGTCACGGTACGTTGAATGCCGATCCCGCCGCAGACGATCACGGTGTCCAGGGGCGGGGCTTTGTGCATGGAGGCATCGGGGGTGATTTGCAGACCGTCACTGGCCCACACCTGTCCGCCATCGACGGTCAGCGTGCTCCAGCGATACAGCTCACGACCGGACAATTGGTTGGCCATGCGCAGGGGTTCGACTGCGGAGGCCAGAGAAATCAGCGTGAAATTGTCCAGCAGCAGAAAGCCGATGGATTGAGGCGCACGGTTCTGGGGTTGGGCCCCGGAGTTGAACGACGTCATCGCGGTATCTCCTCACACAAAGCGGGTGATGGCCTCAGGCGGAGGCTCTTGTTATTGCCGGCGTTCTCACGTGGGAGACGGGCTTTGTTATGACAGAGCAAATGCCATGCCTAAAATTGAATGGCCGTTCAATAACTCCTGAAAACGACGTCGCGACGTGTCTATTCAAGACGTCGGCCAACAGCTGTTTCGAAGTGCCATCAGCGGCGGTGAGGGCCCTGCCCCGCTGCCTGTGAGCAGATCGGTAGCACTTGTGGGAACTGGCCTGCGCGCAGTTTGTGGGGAGTGTCACCGCAGGCACGGGTGACGGACGGTCGGTGGTGCGAATGGCCCATGGCGGCTGGGAAAGACTCTTATCTGATTGCGACGCGCTAAAAGGTGGCGCCTGCGGTTGTGTGTGTTCCGTTAGCGAGCAGTTTTGACTGGTCTGGCCTCATCGCTGGCAAGCCAGCTCCCACAGATTCTGTGGTGATACAGAAATCGTTATCACACTGAAAATCCCTGTGGGAGCTGGCTTGCCAGCGATGGGAGCAATACGGTCTCAGCACTCAACCGCGCTAACGGCCAAACCACCACGCGAGGTCTCTTTATATTTGTCATGCATATCCGCGCCGGTATCGCGCATGGTGCGGATCACCCGGTCCAGCGAGATGAAGTGCTGACCATCGCCGCGCAAGGCCATCTGCGCCGCGTTGATCGCTTTCACCGCCGCAATCGCATTGCGCTCGATGCACGGCACCTGCACCAGGCCGCCGACCGGATCGCAGGTCAGGCCGAGGTTATGTTCCAGACCGATTTCCGCCGCGTTGCACAGTTGCTCCGGTGTCGCGCCCAAAATCTCTGCCAGACCCGCTGCCGCCATCGCGCAGGCCGAACCCACTTCACCCTGGCAGCCGACTTCGGCACCGGAGATCGAGGCGTTCTTCTTGCACAGAATCCCCACCGCCGCCGCACCCAGAAAGTAGTCGACGACGTTGGCGTCGGTGACCGCTTCGCTGAACTTCATAAAGTAGTGCAACACCGCCGGAATGATCCCCGCCGCGCCATTGGTCGGCGCCGTGACCATACGCCCGCCCGCCGCGTTTTCTTCGTTGACCGCCAGGGCGAACAGGTTGACCCATTCCATCGCGCTCAACGTCGAACCGATCACGTTGGGCTTGTTCAATTCCTGCAGGTTGCGATGCAACTTCGCCGCACGCCGACGCACATTCAAACCACCGGGGAGGATGCCTTCGTGCTTGAGGCCCTGCTCGACGCAATCCTGCATCGCCCGCCACAGTTTCATCAGCCCGGCGCGGATTTCTTCTTCGCTGCGCCAGACCTTTTCGTTGGCCATCATCAATTCGGCGACGCGCAGATTGTTCTTTTGGCACAGCTGCAGCAGTTCCACCGCGCTGGAAAAGTCATAGGGCAATTCAGTGCGATCCAGATCGACCACACCGCTGGATGCCTGCGCCTGATCCACCACGAATCCGCCGCCGACCGAATAGTAGGTGTCGCGATGAATCTCGCCGTGATCGCCTTCGGCAATCAGGGTCATGGCGTTGGGGTGGAACGGCAGGTTCTCGTCGATCAGGCGCATGTCGCGCGCCCAGACAAACGGCACCGACAAACGGCCGTCCAGAAGAAGCGTGTGGGTTTCACGCAGGGCCTGGATTCGCGGGCCAATCTGCGACGGGTCGATTGCGTCCGGCCACTCGCCCATCAGGCCCATGATCACTGCGTTGTCGCTGCCGTGGCCGATACCGGTGGCCGACAGCGAACCGAACAGTTGCACTTCTATACGCCGCACCTGTTCGAGCAGGTGCCGGTCGCGCAGCGATTCGACAAACAGGGCCGCGGCGCGCATCGGGCCGACGGTGTGGGAACTGGACGGGCCGATGCCGATTTTGAACAGGTCGAAAACGCTGATAGCCATTGCTGCAGAGCTCCTGAGGATGCCGTTCCCGGGCGTTAAGCGCCCGCTGGCGGAGCTGCTACGCTCAAGCTGCGATCCGCCGGAATGCCCGCATCATCAGGCTTTTGTCAGGTCGCCCGGCGTCTGACACCGACGCACTCATGCCCACCAACGCCGTGCCGGTTTCCTCCCCTGTTTTCGCCGTTTTTATGCGGTTCAGATGGCCAAACGGGGCAGAAAAAAGCTGTAAACGACGTCACTGACACTGGATGCGACCATCCCTGTACTGGATACGACCCACCCTGTAGGCGTCAGATTTTCACTGGTACATGATCGTTATGACTCGATTGCAAGGCGCCGTGGTAGAGCTGTCTCCAGAACGCCATCCAACCGCAACCTATAAGTGCGGTGGTCCACAGTCGGAACACTGCCAAAAAAAACACCAAGGAGTCCATCCATGAAAGGTTCCCCGTCGTTGTTGTTGGCCGCCATGCTGAGTCTGCCGTTACTGGCTCACGCTGCAGAACCCGCTCAGTGCAGTACCGTGAACTTCTCCGATGTCGGCTGGACCGACATCACCGCCACCACCGCCACCACCTCGGTGGTGCTCGACGCCCTCGGCTACAAGACCAAGACCACCATGATCTCCGTGCCCGTGACCTACAAGTCGCTGGCCGACGGCAAGAACATGGACGTGTTCCTCGGTAACTGGATGCCGACCATGGAAAACGACATCAAGGCCTACCGCGATGCCGGCACCGTCGAAGTGGTGCGCACCAACCTCAAGGGTGCCAAGTACACCCTCGCCGTACCGCAAGCCCTGTACGACAAGGGTCTGCATGACTTCGCCGATATCGCCAAATTCAAGAAAGAGCTCGACGGCAAGATCTACGGCATCGAGCCCGGCAATGACGGTAACCGCCTGATCCAGAGCATGATCGACAAGAACGCTTTCGGCCTGAAGGACGCCGGTTTCAAAGTCGTCGAATCCTCCGAAGCGGGCATGCTCTCGCAGGTTGACCGCGCACAGAAACGCGACACCGCCGTGGTCTTCCTCGGCTGGGCGCCGCACCCGATGAACAAGCGCTTCAAGATTCAATACCTGACCGGCGGCGATGACTTCTTCGGCCCCGATTTCGGTGCTGCGACCGTGGCGACCAACACCCGCAAGGGTTACACCACTGAATGCAGCAACGTCGGTCAGTTGCTGAAGAACCTGGAGTTCACCGTCGACATGGAAAGTACCCTGATGGGCAACATCCTCGACGACAAGATGAAGCCTGAAGCGGCCGCCAAGGCCTGGCTGAAAAAGAACCCACAGGTGCTCGATACCTGGCTCGCTGGCGTGACCACCATTGACGGTAAACCTGGCCTGGAAGCCGTGAAAGCCAAGCTCGCACAGTAATTGCCTTACGCCGGGCGAGTTCGCTCGCCCGGGCTGTTTATTCCTTGCATGCGGACGTTCACTACCATGCTGATTGATCAGAAAATCCCTTTAGGCCAGTACATCGCGGGCTTCGTTGAATGGTTGACGCAGCACGGCGCCAGCACCTTCGACGCAATCGCCGTGACCCTGGAAACGATGATCCACGGCGTGACGTTTGCGCTGACCTGGTTCAACCCGCTGGTGCTGATCGGCCTCATCGCCCTGCTGGCCCACTTCATCCAGCGCAAATGGGGGCTGACGGTGTTCGTCATCGCCTCGTTCCTGCTGATCCTCAATCTGGGTTACTGGCAGGAAACCATGGAAACCCTCGCCCAGGTCATGTTCGCGACCCTGGTCTGCGTGGTCATCGGCGTGCCGCTGGGCATCGTCGCCGCGCACAAGCCGATGTTCTACACTTTAATGCGTCCGGTACTCGATCTGATGCAGACCGTACCAACCTTCGTTTACCTCATTCCTACCCTGACCCTCTTCGGGCTGGGTGTGGTACCGGGCCTGATCTCCACGGTGGTGTTCGCCATCGCTGCGCCGATCCGCCTGACCTACCTGGGCATCCGCGATGTCCCGCAAGAACTGATGGATGCCGGCAAGGCCTTCGGCTGCTCGCGTCGCCAATTGCTTTCACGGATCGAACTGCCTCACGCCATGCCGAGCATCGCGGCCGGCATCACCCAGTGCATCATGCTGTCGCTGTCGATGGTGGTGATCGCGGCACTGGTGGGCGCCGATGGACTCGGCAAACCGGTGGTCAACGCACTGAACACTGCTGATATCGCCCTGGGCTTCGAAGCGGGCCTGGCGATCGTACTGCTGGCGATCATGCTCGACCGTATCTGCAAACAACCCGACGCCAAAGCAGGGGGTGACGCATGAGCATAATTCGCTTCGATAACGTTGACGTGATCTTCACCAAGGATCCGCGCGAAGCACTGAAACTGCTCGATCAAGGTTTGACCCGCAGTGAGATCCTGAAAAAGACCGGGCAGATCGTTGGCGTGGAAAAGGCCAGCCTGGACATCAACAAAGGCGAGATCTGCGTGCTGATGGGCCTGTCCGGCTCCGGCAAGTCGAGCCTGCTGCGCTGCATCAACGGCCTCAACACCGTCAGTCGCGGCAAGCTGTTCGTCGAGCACGAAGGCAAGCAGATCGACATTGCTTCCTGCACCCCGGCCGAGCTGAAAATGATGCGCACCAAACGCATCGCCATGGTGTTCCAGAAGTTCGCCCTGATGCCGTGGCTGACGGTGCGCGAGAACATCAGCTTCGGTCTGGAAATGCAGGGCCGGCCGGAAAAGGAACGGCGCAAGCTGGTCGACGACAAGCTCGAACTGGTGGGCCTGACCCAATGGCGCAACAAGAAGCCCGATGAACTCTCCGGCGGCATGCAACAGCGGGTCGGACTGGCCCGGGCGCTGGCGATGGACGCCGACATTCTGCTGATGGACGAACCGTTCTCGGCCCTCGACCCGCTGATCCGTCAGGGTCTGCAGGACGAACTGCTGGAACTGCAACGCAAGCTGAGCAAGACCATCGTGTTTGTCAGTCACGACCTCGACGAGGCACTGAAACTGGGGAGCCGCATCGCGATCATGAAGGACGGCCGAATCATCCAGTACAGCGTGCCGGAAGAGATCGTGCTGAACCCGGCGGACGACTATGTGCGCACCTTCGTGGCCCACACCAATCCGCTCAACGTGCTCTGCGGTCGCAGCCTGATGCGCACGCTGGACAACTGCAAACGCATCAACGGTTCGGTGTGCCTCGACCCGGGCGGCGACTCGTGGCTGGACCTGGCCGAAGGCAACACGATCAAGGGTGCGCGGCAGAACGGTTCGGTGCTGAACCTGCAGAACTGGGCACCGGGCCAGGCCGTGGAAGGTCTGGAGCGCAAACCGACGCTGGTGGACTCGAACATCGGCATGCGCGACGCGTTGCAGATTCGCTACCAGACCGGCAACAAACTGGTGCTGCACGACAATAACCATGTGGTGGGGATTCTTGGCGACAGTGAGCTGTATCACGCGTTGCTGGGCAAGAACCTGGGGTAAGAACCCCGGACACAAAAACGCCGCGAGAGGATCGCGGCGTTTTTGTTGGTACAGAAATTGACTTGATACATGGACAACTGTGGCGAGGGAGCTTGCTCCCGCTTGAGTGCGCAGCACTCACAAATTCTTGGGGTCGCTTCGCAACCCAGCGGGAGCAAGCTCCCTCGCCACAACAGCTGCACCATTAACTAAAGGTTTAGCTGTACACCCGGCCAAGGAGCTGCCGATGGCTTTCAAACTGATCGAGCACATCGCGTGTGATCTGATCCTGCGTGAAGCCCATCAGGTCGTAGTCCTGGCTGCCGTTGTGCAAATACACCTCGGCGCGGTAGTAACGCTGGCGCGCTTCATCGGACTGGGCCGATTCGGTCGGGGTCGCCAGATAGCCGTCCAGGCTCACTTCGTAGACGAAAGGGTTACCCTCTTCCATCTCGACGCGCACGCCCATGCAGCGCTTGGATTTGCCCAGCAGCGTCTGCACTTCCAGACCCTGCGCACGCATTTGTGCGGCAGCGTCTTCCAGCGCCGGGCTGACCTGCTTGTCCATGAAACGCTGCACCACCGATTGGCTCGGTTGCAGATCCAGCTGCGTCAGGCGCTCGCTGAAACCACGACGACCGCGTTCAGCCAATTGCGCCTGCTCCTGTTCGATCTGCACGTCCTGACGCATCGCCTTGTGCAGGCCGAACATGAAGAACACCAGCACCACCGAGAACGGCAGACCGGCCAGCACCACCATGGTTTGCATGGCTTCGAAGTTACCGGCGAACAGCAGACCGATAGTCACCAGCGTGATCACCACCGACCAGAAGATCCGCAGCCAGTGCGGCGCATCTTCATCGACATTGCCGCCCTTGCAGGACAGATTCGCCATCATCACCGCGCCGGAGTCGGCCGGGGTCAGGAACAGCACGAAGCCAACAAAGATCGACACACCGATGACGACTTTCGACGCCGGGTAGTGTTCCAGCAACTGGTAGATCGCCATCGACGGCTGTTCCAGCGCCGTCTTGCCGAGTTCCACCGCGCCCTGGTTCATCACCAGATCCAGTGCCGAGTTACCGAAGATCGACAGCCACGCCAGGGTGAAACCCAGCGGAATCAGCAGTACACCAGCGACCAGCTCACGCACGGTACGACCACGGGAAATACGCGCGATGAACATGCCGACGAATGGCGCCCAGGAAATCCACCACGCCCAGTAGAACAGGGTCCACAGGCCCAGCCAACGGTCGGACTTGGCGCTGTCGCCTTCATAGACGTACAGGTCGAAGGTCTTCAGCACCACGCCGTTGAGGTAATCGCCGATGTTCTGCACGAAGCCGTTGAGCAGGTGCAGGGTCGGGCCGAACAACAGGACGAAAATCAGCAGACCGCTGAACAGCACGATGTTCAGGTTGGACAGACGACGGATGCCGTTTTCCACACCGGACACGGCAGCGATGGTCGCCACGGTGCTCATCACGATGATCACGATCAGCAGGTTGGTGTTGCTGTGCTCCATGCCGAACAGGTTTTCCAGGCCGGAGGACACTTGCAGCGAGCCGATCCCCAGGTTGGTCACCAGACCCAGCAGGGTCACGAACATGCCGAAGCCGTCCACTGCGTGACCGGCCGCGCCTTTGACCCAACGCTCGCCCACCAGCGGATACAGCGCCGAACGCAGGGCCAGCGGCTGGTTATGACGGTAAGCAAAGTACGCCACGGCCAGACCGACCAGTGCGTAGATCGCCCAGCCGTGCAGGCCCCAGTGCAGGAAAGTCAGTTGTACCGCCTGACGCGCGGCCAGGTTGGTGGCCGCTGCGCCTTCCGGCGGATTGAAGTAATGGTCCAGCGGCTCGGAGGCGCCGAAATACAGCAGCGAAATACCGATACCCGACGAGAACAGCATCCCCGCCCAGGCACCGTAACTGAAATCCGGGGTATCGTCCTTGCTGCCCAGTTTGAGTTTGCCGTAGGAGGAAAACGCCAGGCCCACCACAAACACCAGGTAGGCGGCGATCACCACCATGTAGTACCAGCCGAAGCTGCGCGACAACCAGGCCTGAGCCATACCCAACATTCTGCCGGCCTCTTGCGGGGCGATGATCAGAATGGCGGTCAACAACAGAATCAGCGCGGTCGAGGTGTAAAACACCCAACCGTTGACCGTCACCTTCTCGGGCGGGGTCTTTATTAGCGAGGCAGAACTCATGGCACAAATGCTCCAGGCAGTGCGAGAGAAGAACACAAGGCAACACGGAACCCGACCAATCGGTTAGTTGGCAGCCGACCGGCGGGTGATATAAAGACACCCCGAAAAAAGCCCGAACCTGCCGAAATGGCGTTGCAAATCGCTTTCGTGGCCGAAGCTGTGCGGACGTTCATCCGAAACCTGGCCCCGAGCGTCTTGCCCATTCAACACGTCCATCGAATAGCGAACCGCGCCATGCCCCACGCAGGTTTCAAGGATTTTCGGAGGTCGTTTTATCGCCATTTACAAGCAGAAAAAATCTGTAGGCAGCGACGATTTGTCGCAGATCTTATTCTTTGTTGATTGAACGTTCAATCAAAACAAAATAGACTGGCCCTCAATCCGATCGGCGTTTATCGCCCGTCGGAAGGCCTAAGGAGATGTGCAAGATGCCCAAGGTCGGTATGCAACCCATCCGCCGCCAACAACTGATCGAAGCCACGTTGCAGGCGGTCGATCAGGTCGGTATGGGGGACGCCAGCATTGCGCTGATCGCCCGTTTGGCCGGTGTCTCGAATGGCATCATCAGTCACTATTTTCAGGACAAGAACGGCCTGATTGCCGCCACGATGCGGTATCTGATGAATGTCCTCAGCGAGAACGTCACCGCGCGCCGTCAGGCGCTGGCAGACAGCAGCCCACGGGCGCATCTGCAGGTGATCATCGAAGGCAACTTCGACGCCAGCCAGGTCAATGGCCCGGCAATGAAAACCTGGCTGGCCTTCTGGGCCACCAGCATGCACCAGCCGTCTTTGCACAGGTTGCAGCGGATCAACGATCACCGTCTGTATTCCAACCTGTGCTGCGAGTTCCGCCGTGTGTTGCCGCTCGAAGATGCGCGCAGCGCCGCGCGTGGACTGGCAGCGTTGATCGACGGTTTGTGGTTGCGCGGCGCGCTGTCGGGAGACGCTTTCGACACCGCGCAGGCGCAACAGATCGCTTACGAATACATGGATTTCCAATTGGCCAAGCAGGTGAGCCAGAGCACACAGAAAACGCTCGGTACCTGAACCGCCACCGCAGTTTCAGCGCGGTGGTCGACGCCAACCACTAATGCACTTGCGAGGACACTATGGCCCGTTTCGAACTGCAAAAACTCTACATCGATGGCGCGTACTCCGACGCTGGCAGCGATGCCACTTTCGAAGCCATCAACCCGGCGAACGGTGAAGTCCTCGCCAAAGTGCAGCGTGCGACCAAGGAAGACGTCGAGCGTGCCGTGGTCAGCGCTGAAAAGGGCCAGAAAATCTGGGCCGCGATGACCGCCATGGAGCGTTCGCGCATCCTGCGTCGCGCCGTCGACATCCTGCGCGAGCGCAACGATGAACTGGCTGCTCTGGAAACCCTGGACACCGGCAAAGCCTTCTCCGAAACCAAGTACGTCGACATCGTCACCGGTGCTGACGTGCTGGAATACTACGCAGGCCTGGTGCCGGCGATCGAAGGCGAGCAGATCCCGCTGCGCGACACTTCCTTTGTCTACACCCGTCGCGAACCGCTGGGCGTGGTCGCCGGTATCGGCGCGTGGAACTACCCGATCCAGATCGCGCTGTGGAAATCCGCACCCGCCCTGGCCGCTGGTAACGCGATGATCTTCAAGCCAAGCGAAGTCACCTCGCTGACCACCTTGAAACTGGCCGAGATCTACACCGAAGCCGGCCTGCCAAACGGCGTGTTCAACGTCCTGACCGGCAGCGGCCGTGAAGTCGGCACCTGGCTGACCGAGCACCCGCGCATAGAGAAAGTTTCCTTCACCGGCGGCACCGACACCGGCAAGAAAGTCATGGCCAGCGCTTCGGCTTCGTCGCTCAAAGACGTGACCATGGAACTGGGCGGCAAGTCGCCGCTGATCATCTGCGACGACGCCGACCTGGATCGCGCCGCCGACACCGCGATGATGGCCAACTTCTACAGCTCCGGTCAGGTCTGCACCAACGGTACTCGCGTGTTCGTACCGAGCCACCTGAAAGCGGCTTTCGAAGCCAAGATCGTCGAGCGCGTCGCGCGCATCCGCATCGGCAACCCGGAAGACGAAAACACCAACTTCGGCCCACTGGTCAGCTTCGCCCACATGGAAAGCGTGCTGGGTTACATCACCAAGGGTAAAGAAGAAGGTGCCCGCGTGCTGTGCGGCGGCGAGCGTCTGACCGACGGTGAATTCGCCAAAGGCGCTTTCGTCGCACCGACCGTGTTCACCGATTGCACCGACGAGATGACCATCGTCCGTGAAGAAATCTTTGGCCCGGTGATGGCGATCCTCTCCTACGAAACCGAAGAAGAAGTGATCCGCCGCGCCAACGACACCGACTTCGGCCTGGCCGCCGGTATCGTCACCAAAGACCTGAACCGCGCACACCGCGTGATTCATCAACTGGAAGCCGGTATCTGCTGGATCAACGCCTGGGGCGAGTCCGACGCAAAAATGCCGGTGGGCGGTTACAAGCAGTCTGGCGTGGGCCGTGAAAACGGCATCAGCTCGCTGACCAACTACACACGCATCAAATCGGTACAGGTCGAGCTGGGCGATTACGTCTCGGTGTTCTAAGCCCGAGTCTTGTATTGCCTGCGAAGGCCTCTTCGCGGGCAAGCCCGCTCCCACAGGTTTGGAGTCGTCCCTCAAATCTGTGGCAGCTCCCAATCCTTGTGGGAGCTGGCTTGCCAGCGATTCGAGTGCGCAGCACTCGCTGAGGTCCTGCCTGACCACATCTAAAGAGGGTGCATTCAATGTCCCAAGAATTCGATTACATCATCATCGGTGCCGGCTCGGCCGGTAACACCCTGGCGACCCGTCTGACTGAAGACGAAGGCGTCACCGTGCTGCTGCTCGAAGCAGGCGGCCCGGACTATCGTTTCGACTTCCGCACGCAAATGCCGGCCGCGCTGGCATTCCCGCTGCAGGGTCGTCGCTACAACTGGGCCTACGAAACCGATCCGGAGCCACACATGGACGGTCGCCGGATGGAATGCGGTCGCGGCAAAGGCCTCGGCGGCTCCTCGCTGATCAACGGCATGTGCTACATCCGTGGCAACGCGATGGACTACGACGGCTGGGCGAAGTTGCCAGGCCTGGAAGACTGGACCTACCTCGACTGCCTGCCGTACTTCCGTAAAGCGGAAACCCGTGACATCGGCCCGAACGATTACCACGGTGGCGACGGCCCGGTCAGCGTGACCACGCCGAAAGCCGGCAACAACCCGCTGTTCCACGCCATGGTTGAAGCCGGCGTGCAAGCCGGTTACCCGCGCACCGAAGACTTGAACGGCTACCAGCAGGAAGGCTTCGGTCCGATGGACCGCACCGTGACGCCGAACGGTCGTCGTGCTTCCACGGCCCGTGGCTACCTCGACGTCGCGAAAAAGCGCTCGACCCTGACCATCGTCACCCACGCCCTGACCGACAAGATTCTGTTCGAAGGCAAGCGTGCGGTCGGCGTGCGTTATCTGGTCGGCTCGGCGGAAGAGCGCGTTGAAGCCAAAGCACGCAAAGAAGTTCTGCTGTGCTCCGGCGCCATCGCTTCGCCGCAGATTCTGCAGCGCTCCGGTGTCGGCCCGGCAAAACTGCTGGAAAGCCTCGACATCCCGGTCGTCCATGATCTGCCGGGCGTCGGTGAAAACCTGCAGGATCACCTTGAGCTGTACCTGCAATACGCTTGCACCCAACCGGTCTCGCTGTACCCGTCGCTGCTCTGGTACAACCAGCCAGCCATCGGTGCCGAGTGGCTGTTCAACGGCACCGGCATCGGCGCCAGCAATCAGTTCGAAGCCGGCGGTTTCATCCGTACGCGCGAAGAATTCGAATGGCCGAACATCCAGTACCACTTCCTGCCGGTAGCGATTAACTACAACGGCAGCAACGGTGTGAAAGAGCACGGCTTCCAGGCACACATGGGTTCCATGCGTTCGCCGAGCCGTGGCCGCATCCAGGTCAAATCCAAGGATCCGCGTCAGCACCCGAGCATCCTGTTCAACTACATGGCCACCGAGCAGGACTGGCAGGAGTTCCGTGACGGCATCCGCCTGACCCGCGAAATCATGCAACAGCCTGCGCTGGACGCTTTCCGTGGCCGCGAAATCAGCCCGGGCATCGAAGTGCAAACCGATGAGCAGCTGGACAAGTTCATCCGCGAGCACGCCGAAACCGCGTTCCACCCGTCCTGCTCGTGCAAGATGGGCACCGACGAGATGGCGGTTGTGGATGGCGAAGGCCGCGTGCACGGCATGCAGAGCCTGCGAGTGGTCGATGCTTCGATCATGCCGATCATCACCACCGGTAACCTGAACGCGCCGACGATCATGATGGCCGAGAAAATCGCCGACAAGATCCGTGGCCGCAAACCGCTGCCGCGTAGCAATGCTGCCTACTACGTGGCTGGCGGTGCGCCGGTGAAGGGCAAGCCGATGCGTGATATCACGCCTGTTGCCCAGTAAGACTTGATACCGCGTCACGGCTAATCGCTGGCAAGCCAGCTCCCACAGGGTTTTGCGTCGTTCACAGATATTGTGGTCACCGAGAAACCTGTGGGAGTCTGGCTTGCCAGCGATGAGGCCCTGCAAATCAGCATCCATCTCCCTGCTGCACAGTAAATCCTCCTACACCCCCTCTTCACTTGATCCTACCCCCACGCAGGCCTACTCTAGACCTCGCGCAATCGTTTCACCCCTCCCCGCCGAATCGCTACGCCCCGCAACTCCATAACAAGGAGGTTCCCGAATGTTCGATTTCCACCCCCAGCTCAAGCAGCGCTTCGCTGCCTTGCGCACGGGCGCCGAGTTTTTTTCCCTGCGGTATGTACGCGAGTCCGGCCAATACCTGTCGGTGCGCAAGAACGTTGCCGAACCGCCCAGCCTGAGCCGTGACGAGGGTGCGATGCTCACGGTGCGGGTCAACGGCGTCGAGGCTTATGCAGCGACCAACGACCTGTCGCAGCAAGGCCTGCAAGCCGCCCTTGAGCGCGCCGAACAGCAGGCCCGGCGACTGAAGCCCCACGCCTTGCTCGACCTGCGCGATCAGCCGGTATCCAGTGACCGCGCTGATTACTTTTCGCCCAATCTCGATCAACCCTTCCCGTCCCTGAGCGAATGTTTCGAACTGCTCGGCGCGGAATCCGCCTCGGTGCCAAAGGATGAGCGCCTGGTGCATTGGCAAGCGAGCATCGGCATCACCCACGTCGAACAGATTTACCTGAGCAGCGCCGGCGCCGAATTGCGCCAGGCCCAGCGCTTCGTTTATCCAAGTCTCGATGTCACCGCCTACGACGGCAACGACAGCCAGACCCGCTCCCTGGGCCGCGAGAACTTCGGTCAGCAGGGTGGCGCCGACGTGATCAGCCGTTGCGGTCTGGTCGGCGCCGGCCCGCAAGTGGCCGATCAGGCCCTGCAACTGCTGCTCGCGCCAAATACCCCGCAAGGCCCGCGCGATCTGTTGCTGATGCCCGATCAGATGATGCTGCAGATTCACGAGTCGATCGGTCACCCGCTGGAGCTGGACCGGATCCTCGGTGACGAGCGCAATTACGCCGGCACCAGCTTCGTCAAAACCAGCGACTTCGGCAGCCTGCAATACGGTTCGAAGCTGCTCAACGTGACCTTCGACCCGGACATTCCCGAAGAGCTGGCCAGTTACGGCCACGATGACGACGGCAGCAAGGCCAGCAAACAATTCCTGATTCGCCAAGGCTTGTTGTTGCGGCCATTGGGCGGCGCACTGTCGCAGTTCCGCGCCGGCCTCGACGGCGTTGCCAACAGCCGCGCCTGCGGCTGGAACCGGCCGCCGATCGACCGCATGGCCAACCTCAACATCGAGCCGGGCGATCAGTCGCTGACGCAACTGATCAGCGGTATCGAGCACGGCATTCTGATGAGCACCAACCGTTCATGGTCGATTGACGATGCGCGCAACAAATTCCAGTTCGGATGCGAGTGGGGGCAGTTGATCGAGAACGGTGAACTCAAGGGTGTGGTGAAAAATCCGAATTACCGAGGTATTTCCGCGCAGTTCTGGAAGAGTCTGCGCGCTGTCGGCGATGCCGGCACCCGTAAGGTGCTGGGCACGCCAAACTGCGGCAAGGGCGAGCCGAACCAGGTGATCCGCGTCGGCCACGCTTCGCCGGCCTGCGTATTCAGCAACGTTGATGTATTTGGGGGAGACGCCTGATGAGCATTTCGAAGAGTCAGTCCGACGCCTTCAAGATCATGGTCAATTGGCTGCGCGACAGCGTGCGCGAGCCGGAACAATTCACCCTCAGCTATGCCGCCGAATCCTCGGCGTTCGTGCGTTTCAACCACGCCAAGGTGCGTCAGGCCGGTCAGGTGCAGCAGGCCGGTGTCGGGTTGAAGCTGATCAATGACGGCCGCCACGCTGACCTGCACATCACCCTGTCCGGTGATCAGGAAGCCGATCTGCAACGCCTCGCCGAAGGCCTGCAACAACTGCGCGAAACCCTGCCGCTGCTGCCACAGGATCCGTACCTGCTGCTCAACCACAACGGCTGGCAGAGCAACAACGTGCAGCAACATCCGCTGCCGGACACCGAGCAGGTAGTCGAGGAAATCTGCACCGCAGCTGAAGGTCTGGATCTGGTCGGCTTCTATGCTGCCGGCCCGATCAGCCGTGGTTTCGCCAGCTCCTCGGGAGCGTTTGGCTGGCATCAGGCCAACAGCTTCAACTTCGACTTCAGCCTGTTCCACGAAAACGGCGAAGCGGTCAAGGCCAGCTACGCCGGGCACGAATGGAGCAGCGAAGGCTTCGCCCGGCGCTTCCAGCAGGCGCGCGAGCAACTGGCGTTTCTCGGTCGACCGTTGCGCACCCTCGCACCGGGGCAATACCGGGCATATCTGGCGCCGGCCGCGCTGGAAGAAATCATGGGCATGCTCAGCTGGGGCGGTTTTTCCGCACAGTCGATCGCCAGCAAAAGCAGTCCGCTGCAGAAGCTGTATGTCGGTGATCAGGCGTTCAGCTCGCTGGTGTCGCTGGATGAAAAAGTCAGCGGCTCGTTGAGCCCAGCGTTCTCCGGCGAAGGCTATCCGCGCAGCGATCTGCGGCTGGTCATCGAAGGCAAGGCCGGTGATCAACTGGTCGGCTCGCGCAGTGCCGCCGAATACGGCCTGACCGCCAACGGCGCCAGCGGCGGTGAAATGCCGAGTGCACTGAACATGGCGGCCGGTGATCTGTCACAGGCAGAAATTCTCAAGCAGTTGGGCACCGGGCTGTACATCAGCAACTTGTGGTACCTGAACTACTCCGATCAACCGGCGGCGCGCCTGACCGGCATGACCCGCTTCGCGACCTTCTGGGTCGAGAACGGCGAGATTCAGGCGCCGGTCAGCACCATGCGTTTCGACGACAGCGCCTACAGCCTGCTGGGTTCGCAGCTGGAAGCACTGACGGCCGAGCGTGAGTTGCTGCTGTCGGCGAGCACGTATAGCCAGCGCAATACCTCGTCGGCGTTGCTGCCGGGGGCGTTGGTGAGCCGACTCACGCTAACCCTGTAACACCGCAAAAACCTGTGGGAGCTGGCTTGCCAGCGATGAGGACATCAGATTCAACATAACTTTGTCTGAAAGCCCGTCATCGCTGGCAAGCCAGCTCCCACAAGGTAGTGTTCCGCCTGACCCACACTCTAAGAGGTTCCATGCCCACTCGCCCGCCTCTCGACGCCATCACCGCCCGCTGGTTGCCGTGGGTCGTCGCCATTGCGTTCTTCATGCAGTCCCTCGACGGGACCATCCTCAACACCGCCCTGCCGGCCATGGCCCGGGATCTGGCCGAAGACCCGTTGCGCATGCAAGGCGTGGTCATCGCCTACATGCTCACCGTGGCCTTGCTGATTCCGGCCTCGGGCTGGATCGCCGACCGCTTCGGCACCAAGAAAATCTTCTTCGGCGCGATCCTGCTGTTCAGCATTGGCTCGCTGCTCTGTGCGTTATCGAGCACTCTGACCATGCTGGTTGGCGCGCGGGTAATCCAGGGCCTGGGCGGCGCATTGATGTTGCCGGTCGGACGGCTGGTGGTGCTGCGCGCCTATCCGCGTTCGGAACTGGTGCGGATCATGGGTTTCATCACTATTCCCGGCCTGCTCGGCCCGTTGATCGGTCCGACCATGGGCGGCTGGATGGTGCAATACCTGACGTGGCACTGGATCTTCCTGATCAACCTGCCGGTCGGTGTTCTCGGCTGCTACGCGGTGTGGAAGTTCATTCCCGACCTGCGCGGCAGCGAACGCACGCGCTTCGACAGCCTCGGTTTCCTGCTGTTCGGCGCCGCAATGATCCTGATCACCATCGCCATGGAAGGTCTGGGCGAACTGCACTTGCCGCACCTGCGGGTGATGTTGCTGCTGTTCGGCGGGCTGGCCTGCCTGGCGGCGTACTGGTTGCGCGCCGGGCGTGTGGAAAATCCGCTGTTCGCCCCTTCGCTGTTCAAGACCCGAACCTTCGCGGTTGGAATCATCGGCAACTTGTTCGCCCGCCTGGGCAGCGGCGCCCTGCCGTTTCTGGTGCCGTTGCTGCTGCAAGTGGCGCTGGGTTATTCGCCGTCGCAGGCGGGGATGAGCATGCTGCCGCTGGCCGCTGCGGCGATGTTTGCCAAGTGGATGGCGCGACCAATGATCGAACGCCTCGGCTATCGCATCGTGCTCACCGGCAACACCCTCGCGCTGGGGATCATGCTGGCGAGCATGGGTCTGGTCAGCGAGCAGACGCCTTATTGGCTGCTGCTGTGCCTGCTGGCGGTTCTCGGCGCGATCAACTCGCTGCAATTCACCGCGATGAACACCGTGACGCTGATCGACCTCGACGACGCCAGCGCCAGCAGCGGCAACAGCTTGCTGTCGGTGGTGGCGCAGTTGTCGCTGAGCCTGGGCGTGGCCTGTGCCGGCGCCTTGCTCGGCGGCTTCACGGCGGAAATCGGCAACGACGGCGTCGAGACCGTGCTGGGGGCGTTCCAGCTGACGTTTGTGACCGTCGGAGTGATGGCAATGCTGGCGGCGACGATCTTCTCGCAACTGTCGAAAGAGGACGGTCGCCGGGTCAAACGCCCTGATGAACATCCGGATGAACACATCGAACACTGAACAAACAGTGAATGCTTTTGTGGCGAGGGAGCTTGCTCCCGCTGGACTGCGCAGCAGTCCCCCGCTTTATGAGCTGAAGAGCGGGGCCGCTTCGCGCCCCAGCGGGAGCAAGCTCCCTCGCCACAGTGGAATCTCTTCCCATGGGTTTTAGACACTGTTCGTCCAGAACTTTCGAGGAAAGTGGCACGGGGCTGCTACACTGCGCGACATTTTGTTTTGCAGGCCAGTCCCGTGACCACCATCGCCACCGCTTTTAATACTCTGCCGCTGTCCGCCGCCATGCTGGCTAACCTCGAATCCCTCGGTTATGCCCAGATGACGCCGATCCAGGCGCAGAGCTTGCCGGTGATCCTCAAGGGGATGGACCTGATCGCCCAGGCCAAGACCGGCAGCGGCAAGACCGCCGCGTTCGGCATCGGCCTGCTCAACCCGATCAACCCGCGCTACTTCGGTTGCCAGGCGCTGGTGATCTGCCCGACCCGTGAGCTGGCCGACCAGGTCGCCAAGGAAGTCCGGCGCCTGGCCCGTGCCGAAGACAACATCAAGGTCCTGACCCTGTGCGGCGGCGTGTCGTTTGGCCCGCAGATCGCTTCGCTGGAGCACGGCGCACACATCATCGTCGGCACCCCGGGGCGTATCCAGCAACACCTGCGCAAGGGTTCGCTGGTCCTCGACGGCTTGAACACGCTGATCCTCGACGAAGCCGACCGCATGCTCGACATGGGCTTTTACGACGCCATCGAAGACATCATCGAAAAGACCCCGGCACGCCGTCAGACCCTGCTGTTCTCCGCCACGTACCCGGTGGGCATCAAGCAACTGGCGTCGAAATTCATGCGCGATCCGCAAACGGTGAAAGCCGAAGCGTTCCACGACGACACGCAGATCGAGCAGCGCTTCTACGAGATTTCCCCGGAAGAGCGCATGAGCGCAGTGACCAAAGTCCTGCACCACTTCCGCCCGGCCTCCTGCGTGGCGTTCTGCTTCACCAAGCAGCAAGTGCAGGAAACCGTCGACCACCTGACCGCCAAAGGCATTTCTGCCGTTGGCCTGCACGGCGACCTGGAACAGCGTGACCGCGATCAGGTGCTGGCAATGTTTGCCAACCGCAGTACGTCGGTTCTGGTCGCCACCGACGTGGCCGCCCGTGGTCTGGACATCGATGCGCTGGACATGGTGATCAACGTCGAGCTGGCCCGAGACTCGGAAATCCACATTCACCGCGTTGGCCGTACCGGTCGCGCTGGCGAAAAAGGCATCGCGGTCAGCCTCGTCGCACCGTCCGAAGCGCATCGTGCGCAAGCCATCGAACAACTGCAGAAAGCCCCGCTGAATTGGGATCAGGTCGATAACCTCAAGTCCCAGGGCGGCGCCCCGCTACAGCCACCGATGAGCACGCTGTGCATCGCCGGCGGGCGCAAGGACAAGGTACGTCCGGGCGACATCCTCGGCGCCCTGACCGGTGACGCCGGCATCCCGGGTGCCCAGGTCGGCAAGATCGCGATCTTTGACTTCCAGTCGTATGTGGCGGTTGAGCGCACCGTGGTCATGCAGGCGCTGCAGCGCTTGAACAACGGCAAGATCAAGGGCCGTTCGCTGCGCGTACGGGTCTTGTAAGAACAACGCCTCCCCTGTAGGAGCTGCCGCAGGCTGCGATCTTTTGACTTTGCTTTTAAAGAGCAAGATCAAAAGATCGCAGCCTCGTTTCACTCGACAGCTCCTACAACAGTTGGTTTTGTGGTGATATTTCAGAGGACACCGTTTTGCGCTCTACCGAAGTCGTGATCATTGGCGCTGGCGCCGCAGGGTTGATGTGTGCACTGACCGCCGCCGGGCGTGGGCGTCAGGTGCTGCTGCTCGACCATGCGAACAAGGCCGGCAAGAAAATCCTGATGTCCGGTGGTGGCCGCTGCAATTTCACCAATATGTACACCGAGCCGGGCAATTTCCTCTCGGGTAACCCGCATTTCTGCAAATCGGCACTGGCGCGCTACACCCAGTGGGATTTCATCGGCATGGTCGCCAAGCATGGCGTGCCCTACCACGAGAAAAAACTCGGCCAGCTGTTCTGCGATAACAAATCCAGCGACATCCTCGGCATGCTGCTCGACGAGTGCGATCAGGTCGGCGTCGAGCTGCACCTGGACACCTCGATCCAGACCATCGAAAAGGTCGAAAGCGGTTACCTGCTCGACACCACCCTCGGCCAGGTTCAGTGCCAATCGCTGGTGATCGCCACCGGCGGGCTGTCGATCCCGACGCTGGGCGCTACCGGTTTCGGTTATCAGGTCGCCAGGCAGTTTGGCCACGAACTGCTGCCAACCCGTGCCGGCCTGGTGCCGTTCACCATCACCGATCAGCTCAAGGAACTGTGCACCGAGTTGTCCGGTACCTCGGTGGATTGTCTGGTCAGCTGCAACGAGCAGAGCTTTCGCGAGAATATCCTGTTCACTCACCGCGGCCTCAGTGGCCCGGCGATTCTGCAGATCTCGTCGTTCTGGGAGCCGGGCGACACCGTGGAGATCAACCTGCTGCCGGATCACGACACCGCCGCATGGCTGCAACAGCAAGTGGCCGAACGCCCGAACAGCGAACTGAAAACCCTGCTCGGGGAAATCTTCACCAAGAAGATGGCCAACCTGTTGGCGGACAACTGGTTCGTGTCCAAACCGATGAAGCAATACACCCACGCCGAACTGGCGCAGATTGCCGACAAGCTCGGCAGCTGGAAAGTTGTCCCGGCCGGCACCGAAGGCTACCGCACCGCCGAGGTCACGCTGGGCGGCGTCGATACCCGCGAAGTGTCGTCCAAGACCATGGAATCGCTGAAAAGCCCAGGGCTGTATTTCGTTGGCGAGGTTCTCGACGTCACCGGGCATCTGGGCGGTTTCAACTTCCAGTGGGCATGGGCCTCGGGTTACGCGGCTGCGCAATACGTCTGACTGAAACAACACTCCCCTGTAGGAGCTGCCGAAGGCTGCGATCTTTTGATCTTAAAAACAGGATCAAAAGATCGCAGCCTTCGGCAGCTCCTACAGGGGGAGCGGGCAATCAAGGAACACTTTTTGCTGTCAGATGTGATCGGCGCCATTGCGTCGGCGTCATTACTGGCTCAATTTAGCGGCATCGCCTCGGAAGGCCTTCGCACTTCATGTCCTCGACCTCGTTTCGTCAGTCTTTGCGGCGCCTGTGGGCGCTGGATAAATTCAGCTACAGCGTGCGGGTGTTCATCGCCCTGACCGGCAGCATGGCGCTGTGTTGGTATCAGGATGAAATGGGCCTGCTGATCCCGTTGTTTCTCGGAATCATCGCCAGCGCCCTGGCCGAGACCGACGACAGTTGGCAGGGTCGCCTCAACGCCCTCGCCGTGACACTGGTGTGTTTCAGCATCGCCGCGCTGTCGGTGGAACTGCTCTTCCCCTACCCCATCGTCTTTGCCATCGCCCTGGCCCTGGCCAGCTTCGCCCTGACCATGCTCGGTGCGCTCGGCGAGCGTTATGGCGCGATTGCTTCGGCAACGTTGATCCTGTCGGTCTACACCATGATCGGCGTGGATCAGCGCGGCGGCGCGGTCACCGATTTCTGGCACGAACCCATGCTGCTGGTGGCCGGCGCGGCGTGGTACGGCCTGCTCTCGGTGCTGTGGCAGGCGCTGTTTTCCAACCAGCCGGTGCAGCAGAGTCTGGCGCGGCTGTTCCGTGAACTGGGCTTCTATCTGAAGCTGAAAGCCTCGCTGTTCGAGCCGATCCGTCAGCTGGACGTCGAAGCACGACGGCTGGAACTGGCGCAGCAGAACGGTCGGGTGGTGGCGGCGCTGAACAGTGCCAAGGAAATCATCCTGCACCGGGTCGGCAACGGTCGCCCGGGCTCGAAAGTCAGCCGTTATCTGAAGCTGTACTTCCTCGCCCAGGATATTCACGAACGCGCCAGCTCTTCGCACTATCCTTACAACGCGCTGGCCGAGGCGTTCTTCCACAGCGACGTGCTGTTCCGCTGCCAGCGCTTGCTGCGCCAGCAGGGCAAGGCCTGTCGCGCGTTGGCCGAATCGATCCAGATGCGCCAGCCGTTCGTCTACGACGCCAGTTTTGCCGAAGCGCTGACTGACCTCGACGCGTCCCTTGAACACCTGCGCATCCAGAGCAATCCGGCATGGCGCGGCCTCCTGCGCTCGCTGCGCGCACTGGCAGCCAACCTCAGCACCCTCGACCGCTTGCTCAGCGACGCGAGCAACCCCGACGCGCTGGCGGACGCCACCGACAGCAGCCTGCTCGACCGCTCGCCGCGCAACCTCAAGGACGTGTGGATTCGTCTGCGCACGCAGCTGACACCGACCTCCTTGCTGTTCCGCCACGCCCTGCGTCTGCCGCTGGCATTGAGTATCGGCTACGGCATGGTGCACCTGATCCACCCCTCGCAGGGCTATTGGATCATCCTCACCACACTGTTCGTCTGCCAGCCGAACTACGGCGCAACGCGGCGCAAACTCGGGCAGCGGATTCTCGGCACCGCCATCGGTCTGACCGTGGCCTGGGCGCTGTTCGATCTGTTCCCCAGCCCGCTGGTGCAGTCGTGCTTCGCCATTGCCGCCGGGGTGGTGTTCTTTACCAACCGCACCACGCGTTACACCGTGGCGACGGCGGCGATCACGATCATGGTGCTGTTCTGCTTCAACCAGATCGGTGATGGCTACGGGCTGTTCCTGCCGCGCCTGTTCGATACCCTGCTTGGCAGCCTGATCGCCGGCCTGACGGTGTTCCTGTTCCTGCCGGACTGGCAGGGTCGACGCCTGAACAAAGTGCTGGCCAACACCCTGACCTGCAACAGCATCTACCTGCGCCAGATCATGCAGCAATACGCCGCCGGCAAGAGCGATGACCTCGCCTATCGCCTGGCCCGACGTAACGCGCACAACGCCGACGCGGCACTGTCGACGACGCTGGCGAACATGCTGATGGAGCCGGGGCATTTCCGGAAGGAAGCGGATGTCGGTTTCCGCTTTCTGGTGCTGTCGCACACCCTGCTCAGCTACCTGTCCGGGTTGGGCGCGCATCGCGAAACGCAACTACCGGCGGAAGTCCGCGAACACCTGATCGACGGTGCTGGAGTGAAACTGGCCGCGAGCATCGATGAAATCGCCCAGGGCCTGGCGAACAAGCAGCCAGTGGCGATCCAGAGCGACGACGAGGAAGCGCTGGCCAATGAGCTGGAGCAGATGCCCGACGAGATCGATGAAGGGCAGCGGCTGGTGCAGACGCAACTGGCATTGATCTGCCGGCAGCTGGGGCCGTTGCGCACGTTGGCGGCGCATTTGATCAAAGACACCAGCGAGGCTTAAGGTGACCGGACTGGCCCCATCGCTGGCAAGCCAGCTCCTACATGATTTGTGTACACCGCAATACCTGTGGGAGCTGGCTTGCCAGCGATGAGGGCATCAGCAACAACGCAACTCCGGGATCAGATGCTCACATCCCATGCTGCCTCAGCAACTTGTCATAACTGCCATCCGCCTTCATCGCCGCAATCGCCTTGTCGAACCCGGCCACAATCTGCTCATGCTCGGGGTTCTTCAGGCTCACCAGAATATGCAGGCTGTTCTCGCTCAACGGCTTGGGCAGGAACTCCACGGCGTTGCGTACCTTGGGTGATTCGCGCGCCAGGTAATAGCGTGCGACATACTCATCTTCCAGCGTCAGCTTGACCCGATCCGCCGCCAGCATGCGCACCGCCATTGCAAAGTTGTGCACCGGTACTTTCTGCAACGCCGTGTCGGCATCGAACGCCTGCGAGTAGGCATAACCGCGCACCACCGCCACCGGGTAGGTGTGCAGTTGCTCCAGGCTGTTGTATTCGAGCGGAGTGTCCTTGCGCTTGAGAAAGCGGATGCGGTTGAGCAGGTATTCGCCAGAGAACTGGCCGATTTTGGTCCGTTCGTCGTTGTACCAGGCGTTGACCAGCACGTCGTATCGTCCTTCGCCCACACCCAGCAGTGCCCTCGCCCAAGGTACCTGTTCATAGTCGCTGGCATAACCGGCCCGCGCCAGCGCGGTGCTGACGATGTCGGTGGCCAGGCCACCGTTGACCAGGGTGTCGTCGGTAAAGGGTGGCCAGATATCAAACACCAGTCGCAGCTTGTCCGCAGCGGCGGGTTGGGCCAGCAAGAGCAGTCCGATCAAGGCAAAGGCTCGATGCAGTCGCGGCATGCTTGAAAATCCTTAGCGGGCGGTTGGCCCGGCGTGTTTTCCAGTCAAAACCCCAAGGCCCCGTACCGGCGAAACCCAGGCCCTAACAGTAGCTCATTGAAGCCAGTGCACAGCGCTTTCCAGCAGATTACACAAAGCGGCCGCCACCGCGAGAAAGGAATGATGGCATTTTGACCTTTGTCACAGACTCTTCCGCCATACAGACATTCAGCGCCTGTGCACTTAGTATCGGGCGACGGAGTTCAAGGAGTCGGAAAATGACAATCGAGTGGATCTGCAAGCATCACAGCGATCTGGGCAAAGAGCAGTTATACGCACTGCTGAAACTGCGCTCGGACGTATTTGTGGTCGAACAGCAATGCGCCTACCCAGACCTCGACGGCCAGGATCTGGACGGCGATACCCACCATTTGATGGGCTGGGAAGACGATCAGTTGATGGCCTATCTGCGCCTGCTCGATCCAGAATCCCAGGGCGGTGACGTGGTGATCGGCCGCGTGATCATTGCGCCACAGGGCCGCGGCAAGGGGCTGGGGCACGAGATGATGGAGCAGGCGCTGAAACAGGCCGAGAAGCATTGGCCGCAGGTGCCGATCTACCTGTCGGCGCAGGCGCATTTGCAGGGGTATTACGGCAGGTACGGGTTTGTGGTGGTGGGTGAGGAGTATCTGGAGGATGACATTCCGCACATAGGCATGCGTCGTCCCTGAGGCCCTCATCGCTGGCAAGCCAGCTCCCACAGGTTCATCCGTTGCTCACAACAACCGTGTTGACTGGAGACCCTTGTGGGAGCTGGCTTGCCAGCGATTGCGTCAGCTCAAACACTGCAAAACTCAGGGATACTCCAGCACAGCTTTGATCTGCCGCAGATTGCGCTCGATCCACCCGCGATCAATCGCCCCCCACTCGCGAATCCGATAGCGCCCGGCATGGTTGCGCGCGCCCTCTTCCTGCTCGAACTCACAGACGATATCCAGATCCGCCAGCGCGGCGATCGTGTCCTGCGCCGTGCGCCGGGGCATGCCGGTCACTTCGGTCAGCGTCGGGACGCTCGGGGCCAGGCCGCTGTCGATCAGGTAGGCCACGTACAGGCGCCGGTAAAAGCTGCTTTTGGTCTTGCTTACGTCCATCTAAACACTCCCAACGTTAAAAGATCGCAGCCTGCGGCAGCTCCTACAGTTGGAATGCGATCTTTTGATCTTCATTGCAAATCCCGCCACGTCAGGTACACCCTCAAGTCGAACTCGACCTGGTGATACCCCGGCAGCATGTGTTCGCACAATTTGTAGAAAGCCTTGTTGTGGTCCGATTCCTTGAAGTGCGCCAGTTCATGCACGACGATCATCTTCAGGAACTCCGGCGCCGCCTCCTTGAACAACGAGGCGATGCGAATCTCTTTCTTGGCTTTGAGCTTGCCGCCCTGCACCCTTGAGACCGTGGTGTGCAGGCCCAGCGCGCGATGCGTCAGGTCGAGGCGGTTGTCGAACAGCACTTTGTCGATGGCCGGCGCGTTACGCAGGTATTCCTGCTTCAGGTCCAGCGCGTAGCTGTACAGCGCCTTGTCGCTCTGCACATCGTGACGTCCGGGATAGCGTTGGCTCAGGTAGTCACCCAGACGCTGTTCGGCGATCAGTTGGCGCACCTGATCCTGCAGTTGCGCGGGATAGGCCTGGAGGTATTTCAACGCAGTCATGGACACGGCAGCACGGTTCGAAAAGAGCGCCAGTGTAGCGAATTCAAACCGGCAGCGCGCTCCAGTCAAAGGGTTTGGCAAAGCTGACGGCGTCCTCGGAGGTCAGCGGACGCGCCACCAGGAAACCCTGCACGTATTCGCAGCCATGCGCCTGCAGCCATTGATACTGTTCAACGGTTTCCACGCCTTCGGCGATCACCAGCAAACCGTACTGTTTGCACAGATTGATCACGTTGCTGACCAGCGCCGCGTCGCGCGTCGAGTCCGGCAGCCGCGCAATCAGGTGTCGATCCAGCTTGAGCGTATCCAGCTCCAGATCACGCAGATACGCCAGCGAACACGGGCCCGAACCAAAGTCATCCAGCGCCACCCGCACCCCGAGATTACGCAGCAGGCGCAACTGTTTGCGGGTCTCGTCGGGGTTGTGCATCAGCGCGTCTTCGGTGACTTCCACCTCCAGTTGCCGCGGCTGCAGCGAATGCCGCTCCAGCACCTGACGCAATTCGGTGACCAGATTCGGCAGGCCGAACTGGGTGTTGCTCAAACTCACGCCGAGCACCAGATCCTCGGCGAACAGGGTTTCCCAGGCTTTGCGCTGACCGGCGCCACGGTGATAGATCCAGCTGCCGAGCCGACTGATCAGCCGTGCTTCCTCCAGCAATGGCAGGAACAACCCCGGCGGCACATCGCCGACGCTCGGGTGCTGCCAGCGCAGCAACGCCTCGAAACCGCGGATCTGCCCGCTGTCGATCGCCACTTGCGGCTGATACACCAGATTGAAATCCCGGTTCTCGATGGCGTTGCGCACGCTCTCTTCGAGCATCAGTCGCGAGCGGGCGCGGCCGTTCATTTCGTGATCATAAAAACGATATTGCTGACGCCCGGCGCGCTTGGCTTCATACATGGCGATGTCGGAGGCGCGCAGCAAACCGTCGAGGTTCGCGCCGCAGTCCGGGTAAGTGGCGATGCCGATACTCGCGCCAAGAGCGATGTCCAGTCCTTCGATCTGCTGACAGATCGACACCCGTTCGATGAGCTTCTCGGCAATTTTTGCGGCCTGCTCGGGAAACTCCAGATCGAGCAACGCGGTGAACTCGTCACCGCCCATGCGCGCGAGAATGTCGAACGGTCGCAGACAGGCTTTCAACTGCTCGGAGACCCAGCGCAGCACCCGGTCGCCGGCATCGTGGCCAAGGGAATCGTTGACCCGTTTGAAGCCATCCAGATCCAGATACAGCAGCACCCAACTGCTGTCGCTGCGTTCACCGCGCAGCAGCAGGTTTTCCACCGTCTGATAAAAGCCCCGGCGATTGAGCAGACCGGTCAGCGGATCGGTGACCGCTTGAAATTCCAGCTGCTGATGCAGGTGACGTACCACCGACATGTCCAGCACCGTCACCACCATCGCCCGCTGCTCGGCGGGCAACGGCGCACAGGACAACGCCACCGGCACCTGCTGCCCCGGTGCCGTGCGCAACAACGCATCGTGCAGACGCAAGGTCTCACCGCGTTTATAGCCGGCCAGCAACTCGGAACCGGCCCATAGCGGGATATGCGGTTTCTGCAGAAAATCGAGAAATTCCTTGCCCTCCAGCTCTTTCACCGGCGCATTCAGCAATCGCGAAATCGCTGGGTTGGCGAAGCGGATCAGGCCGTCCTCGCCGAGCACCAGAATGCCTTCCGCCGCGTTGTCCAGCACCGAGGCATTGAAGGCCCGCGCGAGTTCCAGATCATGACTCAGACGCTGCAAGGCGCGGCGGTTGCGCTGGTGTTCGAGCAATGCCTGGACTTTCGGCTTGAGGATCTGCGGATCGAACGGCTTGAACAGGTAATCCACCGCGCCACTGGCGTAACCCTTGATCACGGCGTCCTGTGATTGCTCGTTGGCGGTAAGGAAAATGATCGGCGTGAGACGCGTGCGCTGGCTGCCGCGCATCAGCCGCGCGACTTCGAAGCCGTCCATGCCCGGCATCTGCACGTCCAGCAGCACCAGATCGACGTCGTGTTCGAGCAGCAGATTGAGCGCCTCGAAACCGGAGGCGGCGGTCATGACGTGCCAATCCTGACGCTGCAGCAACGCGCGCATGCTGATCAGGTTTTCAGGGTAGTCATCAACGATCAAAAGGACAGAGCTGCCTTCACCTGGCTGGGGTTGCGCGCATTCCATGCTGCTTCTCTTGTCGGGACATCTCTTGTCGGACTATCGGCCGGTTTTTTGTGAAAACCGTACAGTTACTGAGCCATCACTCTAGTCCCGGATCTGTGAAAGCAGAAGCTGCCACGCCGCCATCATTTAGCCAAAGCTGTAATTTACCGACTAACGGTCACCCCTGCAGCCCCCGAAAACCGGCACAGATGGCATTTCGACAGGATGTTGACGCCAATCATCTGCCAAACGGGCGTTAACAAAAAACACCTCTACGCTTATAACTGCCGCCCGAAAAAGCGCGGGCTAGAGCTTCTGGCACTCGCGTACAGGAAAATTGAGTGGAAGAACCGACATGATCGATCTCGCAACCTGGAACCTCAGCGTTCCCGTCGGCAGTCCGCCGTACACCGTCGAAACCTCCAAACTGGTGAATGGCTTCAAGGATCAGTACTTCCATTCCGACACCGGCACCTTGTTCTTCTGGTCGCCGGTGACCGGGTCAAAAACCGAAAACGCCATTTACCCGCGCACCGAACTGCGCGAAACCTTCAGCAACGGCTCCCTGCGCAACTGGTACTACCCCGACGCCGACAACACCCTGCGCGCGACCCTCGCCGTGAACAAAGTGCCCAGCTCCGGCAAGATCGTCATCGGCCAGATCCACGCTTATGAAAGCCAGCGCCCGATGGTCAAGCTCGAATACCAGTACAAGGAAAAAACCCAGAACGGCAACCTGGTGATCAAGGTCCGCATGCACCCCGACGACAAGGAAAGCCGCGTCATCACCCTCGCCACCGGGATCAAGCTGGATCGCGAATTCAACTACCTGATCCACCTCAGCCCCGGCGGCGCACTCGGCGTGAGCGCGGCGGGTTACCAGTGGGATTCACAGATCAGCGCGACCTGGCGCAACAAGCCGTTGTACTTCAAGGCCGGGGTATATGTGCAGGACAACACCGGCTACACCAGCGAAGGCGGCCAGGTCACCTTCAGCAAACTCGACATCGACCACGACAAATAAGGCTTCATTGGCACAAATCCCTTTGGCGAGGGAGCTTGCTCCCGCTGGGGCGCGCAGCGGCCCTAAAAAAGCGAGGCCTGCTGCGCAGTCCAGCGGGAGCAAGCTCCCTCGCCACAGTGTTATTTATTGCCAGTCGGACATCCTTTAAACGGTGTTGTTTAAATCGCTCGGCGGTTACTTCCCGATGCCTACAACAACTTGCGTGGATACCTACAGCTACGCCAGAATCCGCCGGCTTGTGCGCCTGGAGGGCCATCGGTAACTTGATTCGCGTCACTGATTTCCAGTGATCGGGTTTAGTAGCCCGAGGTTACGCGATGCGCATTGGCACCATTCAGTCGGACATTCATCCGCGCTTGATGGTAGCTGTACGCAGGGCGCCTTCGGGTGCGCCGGTCGCGTCTCCCCGGTCTACTAACCTGCGTTCAGCTGCCACCCCTTCGTTTAGTAGCGATCCGGTGCCGGCTCCATTTACCGGAGACGAGACATGACCAAATCAACGCCTCACCCGCCAGCCACCGACCTGGCCTCCCCCTACGAATCCCTCGACTCAAGAAAGCTCCACGACGCCGCCGAGCGCGCCCTCGACCACTACCTCAACCCGGCCGCACACATCATGACCAGCACCTGCGAACCCGAGTCCATGTACCTCGCCAACCCGAAGTACAACACCGAATCTCTGCTGGCCAACGCCAGCGAAACCCTGGGTTCAGCCAGCGAAATGCTCAACAACTTCGCCGCAACACTCGATACCTCCCACCGCAAGACTGCGCTGGGTATCGCACAGGTGGTCATGCTCGGTGAATTGGCGGTAAATCAGGCACTGGATCACGTTGAACTGAAGGAGTAGTCCCTGATAACGGACTTTTCGTCGAAAAATCTTCCAAACTTCCATTACAGGTGCCATTCACCTAGCTGTGCCTTGTGAAGTGCCACTCTGCAGAAGGCGGCGCAAGCAGCTTGAAACAAAGCCTGGGGATCGAGTAGACGCGGACGCGCGCCGAGCGGACTCATAACGATCAAATGCAGCGTTTACGCCATTTAACTTTGAAAGTTACAGAGACAGTAGATGGATCACGTTCTATTAATGAGCCGCCTCGCCACCCAATTACGCATAAAGCGTAGGGAGCGCGGACTAACGCAAGCGCAACTCGCCGACCTCGCGAGAGTTACGCCATACAAAGTCATCGCTATAGAGAAAGGCACCCTCTCCGTGGGCATGAACGCTTATGCACGTGTTATTGCCGCTCTGGATTGTGAGTTCACCGTCGTTCCGGCAGTGATGCCTACGCTTGAAGAGCTAGCGGAAATATTTGTTTAACTACGCCCACAAAAAACCCGCCTCTCGGCGGGTTTTTCATAAAAGCAGCTCAACACCCAGGCTTAGTTCACCTTAGCGTTCAACTCACCCTTCAGATAACGCTGGAACATCGCTTCCAGCGAGATCGGCTTGATCTTCGAAGCATTACCGGCAGTACCGAACGCTTCATAACGAGCGATGCACACATCACGCATCGCCGTCACGGTTGCGCCGAAGAATTTACGTGGATCGAATTCGCTCGGGTTGGTGGCCATCAGACGACGCATGGCACCGGTGGATGCCAGGCGCAGGTCGGTGTCGATGTTGACCTTGCGCACGCCGTACTTGATGCCTTCGACGATTTCTTCAACCGGTACGCCGTAGGTTTCTTTGATGTCGCCGCCGTACTGGTTGATGATCGCCAGCCACTCTTGTGGCACGGACGAGGAACCGTGCATCACCAGGTGGGTGTTCGGGATGCGCTTGTGGATTTCCTTGATGCGGTCGATCGCCAGCACGTCACCGGTAGGTGGCTTGGTGAACTTGTAGGCGCCGTGGCTGGTGCCGATGGCGATGGCCAGGGCGTCGACCTGAGTCTTCTTGACGAAGTCAGCGGCTTCTTCCGGGTCGGTCAGCATCTGGCTGTGATCCAGAACGCCTTCAGCGCCGATGCCGTCTTCTTCACCGGCCATGCCGGTTTCCAGCGAACCCAGGCAGCCCAGCTCGCCTTCAACCGAAACGCCGCAGGCGTGAGCCATGGCGACGGTTTGTTGGGTCACACGGACGTTGTAGTCGTAGTCGGTCGGGGTCTTGCCGTCTTCGCCGAGGGAGCCGTCCATCATGACCGAGCTGAAGCCCAGTTGAATCGAGCGCTGGCAGACGTCAGGGCTGGTGCCGTGGTCCTGGTGCATGCACACCGGGATGTGCGGGAATTCTTCGATCGCGGCCAGGATCAGGTGACGCAGGAACGGCGCGCCGGCGTATTTGCGAGCGCCGGCCGAAGCCTGGACGATCACCGGGGAGTCAGTCTTGTCAGCGGCTTCCATGATGGCGCGCATCTGCTCAAGGTTGTTGACGTTGAAGGCTGGAACGCCGTAGCCGAACTCGGCTGCGTGGTCCAGCATCTGGCGCATGCTGATAAGTGCCATTGTGTGTGTCTCTCCCGGTTGAGGGTCGTTAATCGTGCCAGCCTGCCGGAGCGGCGGCGGCTATTCAAGTGATTGCAGATCGGGGGTCGAAGCCCGGTCTGGTGATTCGATAAAGCAAATTCTCAAGAACTACGCAGAACTCTGTGGGAGCGAGCTTGCTCGCGAATGCATTCCAACATTCAACACAACTGCAAGCTGAACCAACGCTTTCGCGAGCAAGCTCGTTCCCACATTGGGATCCGCTGCCACATTAGATCTATGGTGTGTCAATTACTGCGCCTTGCAGCCGCGACCGATCAGGTCATTGGTGGCGACCCAGTACACCAGGCCTTCGTCACCCTTGACATGAAATGCCAGCATGCCGTCGCTGTACAGCACGCCCGAGGCGCCCGGCTCTTCTTTCAGGCGATAGACCTGATCACCGCCGCCCAGTCGAACATCGACTTCTTTCTGGCCGGCATCGGCGTAGCGCCACAGCACTTTGGCCTGACTGTCGCAGGTCCAGGTGGTCCAGTTGTCCGCAGGTGCGGACGACTGAAACAGGTTCATCTGCGCGCAACCGCCCAACAATGCCAACGCCGCAATGGCGATCAAGCCTTTCATCCGTGTTCCTCGACTGACAGCCAACGCCGCCAGCCCTGCGTTAAAGAGTCAGACCGGTCAAGGACAACCATGTTCCTTGGCCGGGGTTTGCGTCTCGTATTTGTCCAGACCGTCCGGCCCCGAGCGCTTGTTCAGCACCGGGTTGGTTTCGGCCTGCCAGTCGGCCTGGTAGCAGCCTTTCTGTGCCGCATCCGGCGCAGGTGTCGCCTCGGCCTTCGGGTTACTCCCGCAGGCCGCCAGCGTACCGGTCAGCAACAACAGCGCTAACGACTTGACCATCTGAACACTCCTTTGCCTGGCCAAACGGGCGGCCTCAGGCCTTGGCCCGGCTTTCCAGGACTTCAACGGCCGGCAGCACCTTGCCTTCGACGAATTCGAGGAACGCGCCGCCACCGGTGGAAATGTAGGAGATTTGCTCGGCCACGCCATATTTATCGATGGCCGCCAGGGTGTCGCCACCGCCGGCAATGGAGAACGCGGCGCTGTCAGCGATGGCCTGGGCCAACACCTTGGTGCCGTTGCCGAACTGGTCGAATTCAAACACGCCGACCGGGCCGTTCCACAGAATGGTTTTCGACGATTTCAGCAGTTCGGCGAAGTTGGCCGCGGTTTGCGGGCCGATGTCCAGAATCATGTCGTCAGCGGCAACGTCAGCGATCAGCTTGACGGTGGCTTCGGCGCTTTCGGCGAATTCTTTGGCAACCACCACGTCCACCGGCAGCGGCACGCTGACCTTGGCAGCGATGGTGCGTGCGGTGTCCAGCAGGTCCGGCTCATACAGCGACTTGCCGACCGGGTGACCGGCGGCAGCCAGGAAAGTGTTGGCGATGCCGCCACCGACGATCAGTTGATCGCAGATCTGGCTCAGACTGTTGAGGACGTCGAGTTTGGTCGACACCTTAGAGCCGGCAACGATCGCAGCCATTGGCTTGGCCGGTGCGCCCAGCGCCTTGCCCAGTGCATCCAGCTCAGCGGCCAGCAGCGGGCCAGCAGCCGCGACTTTAGCGAACTTGGCAACACCATGCGTCGAACCTTCAGCGCGGTGCGCTGTGCCGAAGGCGTCCATCACGAACACGTCGCACAGGGCGGCGTATTGCTGGGCCAGGTCGTCGGCGTTCTTTTTCTCGCCCTTGTTGAAGCGCACGTTTTCGAACAGCACGATGTCGCCGGCCTTGACGTCAACGCCGCCCAGGTAATCGGCCACCAGCGGCACTTCGCGGCCCAGAGCCTTGCTCAGGTAGTCAGCGACTGGCTTGAGGCTGTTCTCGGCGGAGAACTCGCCTTCGGTCGGACGGCCCAGGTGCGAACACACCATCACTGCCGCACCTTTTTCCAGGGCCAGCTTGATGGTCGGCAGCGAAGCCAGGATACGCGCATCGCTGGTGACAACACCGTCCTTGACTGGGACGTTGAGGTCTTCGCGGATCAATACGCGCTTACCTTGCAGATCGAGGTCGGACATCTTCAACACGGTCATGGGTCGCACTTCCTGAGTAGCTGTTCTTAGAGAGCAGGTTTTTTTGAAATCGCTGTTTGCAGATAGTGGTCTGCAACGTCCAGCATTCGGTTGGCAAAACCCCATTCGTTGTCGAACCAGGCCAGGATGTTCACCAGCTTAGGGCCGGAAACACGGGTCTGACTGGCATCGACGATGGCCGAATGTGGGTCATGGTTGAAATCACAGCTGGCGTGCGGCAACTCGGTGTAGGCCAGCAGTCCCTTGAGCGGGCCGCTGGTGGCGGCTTCACGCAGGATCCGGTTGACCTCGCCCGCATCGGTCGCGGTGGCGGTCTGCATCGTGATGTCGAGGCAAGACACGTTGACCGTCGGCACGCGTACGGCTTTGGCCTGAATTCGCCCGGCAAGTTCCGGCAGCAGGCGCTCGATGCCACGCGCCAGACCAGTGGACACCGGGATCACCGACTGGAACGCCGAACGGGTGCGGCGCAGGTCTTCGTGGTGATAGGCGTCGATCACCGGCTGATCGTTCATCGCCGAGTGAATCGTGGTGATCGACACGTAATCCAGGCCGATCGCCTTGTCCAGCAGACGCAACAGCGGCACACCGCAGTTGGTGGTGCAGGAGGCGTTGGACACCAGCAGTTCATCGCCGGTCAGGCAATCCTGATTGACACCGTAGACGATGGTGGCGTCGACATCCGCCTCGCTGGCCATCGGTTGCGAGAACAGCACGCGGGGCGCGCCGGCGTCGAGGAAGCGCTGGCCGTCTTCGCGGGTGTGGTAGGCGCCGGAGCATTCGAGCACCAGGTCGACGCCCAGCGCCGCCCAGTCAATGCCTTCGGGGGTGGCGCTGCGCAGGACCTTCACGCAGTCGCCATTAATATGCAGACAATCGCCTTCTACTCGCACTTCGCCGGGAAAGCGGCCGTGGGTGGAGTCGAAGCGTGTCAGGTATTCGATGCTGGCCATGTCCGCCAGATCATTGATCGCGACAATTTCAAACCCGGCCTTCTCGCCACGCTCGAACAACGCACGCAAGACGCAACGACCAATCCGGCCGTAGCCGTTGAGTGCAACTTTGTAGGGACGCGGTTGAGGCATGGGGTTCTCGATAGTACGCGGGCAGACACAATGCTTATTTGCGACACATCCCGTGTGGGAGCTGGCTTGCCAGCGATAGGGCCATCCGCTTCAACATAAACGCTGACTGACAGGACGCTATCGCTGGCAAGCCAGCTCCCACAGGGAATTGCGGTGACCGCTCGATCACCGCGTTGCGGCTCAGTCTTCCAGCAACTCTTCAGCCTGACCCAGGATGTTGTCCAGGGTGAAACCGAATTCTTCGAACAGTGCCGAAGCCGGCGCCGATTCGCCGTAGGTGGTCATGCCGATCACGCGACCTTCCAGACCCACGTACTTGAACCAGAAGTCGGCGTGAGCCGCTTCGATTGCGATACGTGCGCTGACCTGCAGCGGCAGAACCGATTGCTTGTAGCCGGCGTCCTGCGCATCGAACACGCTGGTGCACGGCATGGAAACCACGCGCACCTTGCGGCCTTGCCCGGTCAGCTTGTCGTAGGCCTGAACGGCCAGACCGACTTCCGAACCGGTGGCGATCAGGATCAGCTCAGGCTCGCCTGCGCAGTCCTTCAACACGTAGCCACCGCGGCTGATGTCGGCGATCTGGCCGGCATCGCGTTCCTGGTGCTGCAGGTTCTGACGCGAGAAGATCAGCGCCGATGGACCGTCCTTGCGCTCCAGCGCGTTTTTCCAGGCCACCGCCGATTCAACGGCATCGGCTGGACGCCAGGTGTCGAGGTTCGGTGTGCTGCGCAGGCTGGTCAGTTGCTCGATCGGCTGGTGCGTCGGGCCGTCTTCGCCCAGACCGATGGAGTCGTGGGTGTAGACGTGGATCACACGCTTCTTCATCAGCGCCGACATGCGCACCGCGTTGCGCGCATATTCCATGAACATTAGGAAGGTTGCGCCGTAAGGCACCAGGCCGCCGTGCAGGGACACGCCGTTCATGATCGCGGTCATGCCGAATTCGCGCACGCCGTAGTACATGTAGTTGCCGCTGGCGTCTTCAGCGCTGACGCCTTTGCAACCTTTCCACAGGGTCAGGTTGGAACCGGCCAGGTCAGCCGAACCGCCGAGCAGTTCCGGCAGCAGCGGGCCGAACGCGTTCAGGGTGTTCTGGCTGGCTTTACGGCTGGCGATGGTTTCGCCTTTGGCCGCCACTTCAGCGATGTAGGCCGAGGCTTTTTCCGCGAAGTCAGCCGGCAGTTCGCCGCTCAGACGACGGATCAGCTCGTTGGCTTCGGTCGGGAACGCCGCGGAGTAGGCAGCGAAACGCTGATCCCACTCGGCTTCGGCAGCGCGACCTTTTTCCTTGGCATCCCACTCGGCATAAATGTCTGCAGGGATTTCGAACGGGCCGTGGTTCCAGTTCAGCGCCTGACGGGTCAGAGCGATTTCCGCGTCACCCAGTGGGGCGCCGTGGCAGTCTTCCTTGCCCTGCTTGTTCGGCGAACCGAAACCGATGGTGGTCTTGCAGCAGATCAGGGTCGGCAGCGGGCTCTTGCGCGCGGTTTCGATGGCAGTCTTGATCTCTTCCGGATCGTGACCGTCGACGTTGCGGATCACCTGCCAGTTGTAGGATTCGAAACGCTTCGGGGTGTCATCGGTGAACCAGCCTTCGACTTCACCGTCGATGGAGATGCCGTTGTCATCGTAGAAGGCGATCAGCTTGCCCAGGCCCAGCGTACCGGCCAGGGAAGCGACTTCGTGGGAAATGCCTTCCATCATGCAGCCATCACCGAGGAACACGTAGGTGTGGTGATCAACGATGTTGTGGCCAGGACGGTTGAACTGCGCACCCAGTACTTTTTCCGCCAGGGCGAAACCGACGGCGTTGGCCAGACCCTGACCCAGCGGGCCGGTGGTGGTTTCGACGCCCGGGGTGTAGCCGAATTCCGGGTGACCCGGGGTGCGGCTGTGCAGTTGACGGAACTGCTTGAGGTCATCAATCGACAGGTCGTAACCGGTCAGGTGCAGCAGCGAGTAGATCAACATCGAGCCGTGGCCGTTGGACAGCACGAAGCGGTCACGGTCGGCGAACGACGGGTTGCTCGGGTTGTGCTTGAGGTAGTCGCGCCAAAGTACTTCGGCGATATCTGCCATACCCATAGGGGCACCGGGATGGCCGCTGTTGGCTTTTTGCACGGCATCCATGCTGAGGGCACGAATGGCGTTGGCACGCTCACGACGGCTAGGCATCGCTGATCTCCTGGGTGTGAATAGATTGGAACGGAAAAAAGGAGGGCATTTTCCCTCACCGGAGCGCCTCGGGGCAATGACAGATAGTCATCCGAAGGCGTTTTTCCCGTGCTGGACGGCGGTTTCGTCTGGTGAAACCTTTCCGCTGTTCGTTTGTAGAGTTAACCAGCCAGTGAGAAGTGCCATCTATCGAGCAATATCAAAACTTTTTGATATTGCCCTTGCAGCGATTTCCCACCGTCACTAGACTGCTGCCCCATGAACTTACGCGTGCCTTCCATTCGCCATGACGATTGCGACGAGCTGGCGGCCCTGTGCAAGGCCGGTGGCGACCCGCTGCGCCTGAATGTATTGCGCGCGCTGGCCAACGATTCGTTCGGTGTACTGGAGCTGGCGCAGATTTTCGGCATTGGTCAGTCAGGCATGAGCCACCACCTCAAGGTGCTGGCCCAGGCCGATCTGGTAGCGACGCGTCGCGAGGGCAACGCGATTTTCTATCGCCGCGCCCTGCCCCACACTGAATTGCTGGGCGGCAAGTTGCATGCAGCACTGTTAGAAGAAGTCGACAATCTGGCGCTGCCGGAGGACGTGCAGGCACGGATCGCTCAGGTCCACGGACAACGTGAAGCCGCCAGCCAGGATTTTTTCGCCCGGGTCGCAGAGAAATTCCGCGCCCAGCAAGACTTGATCGCAGGCCTGCCGCAGTACCGCGACAGCGTGCTGGCCCTGCTCGACAAACTGAACTTCAATGGTGCTGCCACGGCCATTGAAGTCGGCCCCGGCGATGGTGCTTTTCTGCCGGAACTGGCCCGCCGCTTCGGCACCGTAACCGCGCTGGACAACAGCCCGGCGATGCTCGAACTGGCGCGTCAGGTATGTGAACGTGAACGGCTGGCTAACGTCAGCCTGCAATTGGCCGATGCATTGAATGGCACAAGCCTGACGGCCGATTGCGTGGTACTGAACATGGTGTTGCACCATTTCGCCGCGCCGGCCGAAGCGCTCAAGCACATGGCCGGCCTGCTGCAACCGGGCGGTAGCCTGCTCGTGACAGAGTTATGTAGCCACAACCAGAGTTGGGCCAGGGAGGCCTGCGGTGATCTGTGGTTGGGGTTTGAACAGGACGATTTGGCCCGTTGGGCCACCGCTGCGGGACTCGTTCCCGGGGACAGCCTCTATGTAGGCTTACGTAATGGTTTCCAGATCCAGGTTCGCCACTTTCAGCGACCGGCTGGCGACACTCACCATCGGTAAATTCAGGAAAACATCGAGATGAGCGAATACTCCCTCTTCACCTCCGAGTCCGTGTCTGAAGGACATCCGGACAAAATCGCCGACCAGATTTCCGATGCGGTGCTGGACGCCATTATTGCCCAGGACAAACACGCACGCGTTGCCGTGGAAACCCTGGTCAAGACCGGCGTTGCCATCGTGGCCGGTGAAGTGACCACCAGCGCCTGGGTCGACCTGGAGCAGATCGTTCGTGACGTGATCTGCGACATCGGCTACACCAGCTCCGAAGTCGGCTTCGACGGCGCGACCTGCGGCGTGATGAACATCATCGGCAAGCAGTCCCCTGACATCAACCAGGGTGTTGACCGCGCCAAGCCTGAAGATCAGGGTGCCGGCGACCAGGGCCTGATGTTCGGCTACGCCAGCAACGAAACCGACGTGCTGATGCCAGCGCCGATCACCTTCTCGCACCAGCTGGTGCAGCGTCAGGCCGAAGCCCGCAAATCGGGTCTGCTGCCGTGGCTGCGTCCAGACGCCAAGTCGCAAGTGACATGCCGTTACGAAGGCGGCAAGGTGGTCGGTATCGACGCCGTTGTACTGTCGACCCAGCACAACCCTGAAGTGTCGTACAAAGACCTGCGCGAAGGCGTGATGGAGCTGATCGTCAAGCACGTGCTGCCTGCCGAACTGCTGAGCAAAGACACCCAGTTCCACATCAACCCGACCGGCCAGTTCATCATTGGCGGCCCGGTAGGTGACTGCGGTCTGACCGGTCGCAAGATCATCGTCGACAGCTACGGCGGCATGGCCCGTCACGGCGGTGGCGCGTTCTCCGGTAAAGATCCATCGAAGGTTGACCGTTCGGCGGCCTACGCTGGCCGTTACGTGGCCAAGAACATCGTCGCTGCCGGCCTGGCCGAGCGTTGCGAGATCCAGGTGTCCTACGCCATCGGTGTCGCTCAGCCGACTTCGATCTCGCTGAACACCTTCGGTACCGGCAAGATCAGCGATGACAAGATCATCAAACTGGTGCGTGAAGTGTTCGACCTGCGTCCATACGCAATCACCACCATGCTCGATCTGCTGCACCCGATGTACCAGGAAACTGCAGCCTACGGCCACTTCGGTCGTGCTCCGCAGACCAAGACGGTTGGCGAAGACACCTTCTCCACCTTCACCTGGGAAAAAACCGACCGCGCCGACGCTCTGCGTTCCGCCGCAGGTCTGTAAGCCCTTCCCGGCTGCAAAAAAAGCCCCGCACGGTTCGCGCCGTGCGGGGCTTTTTCATGCTTGCCAGGATTAAAAGATCGCAGCCTTCGGCAGCTCCTACACAACGCATCCCCCTGTAGGAGCTGCCGAAGGCTGCGATCTTTTGACTTTAACGCTGCGCAACACCCCGCAAAACACCCAGGCTACCCGACCCGCAATCCTCGCCTAGCCTTCAAACATTCCCCCTGAGCAAGGACGCTCAAAATGCTTGCCACGCTGCGCCTGTTTTCCGCTGTTCTGCTGAGCTTCATCCCTCTGATCGCTTACTCAGCCTGCCCCGACTGGTCTACCAGCAGGGCAAAAACTGAAATCTCGGCCCTGCAACTGCAGATCGATCAATGGGACAACGCCTACCACCGCCAAGGTCGCTCGCTGATTGCCGACGAGCTCTACGATCAATCGCGCCTGCGGCTCAACCAATGGCGCCAGTGCTTCCAGCAGCCCGCAGCGCCCGAACCGTTGCGCAGCGTGTCTGGCTCCGTCGCGCATCCGGTCGCCCACACCGGTCTGGACAAGCTTCACGAAGCTGCTGCCGTTCAAGCGTGGTTGAAGAATCGGCAGGATGTCTGGGTACAACCCAAGGTCGATGGTGTGGCCGTCACGCTGATTTACCGTCGCGGCCTGTTACAGCAAGCGATCAGTCGCGGTGACGGCATCAGCGGTCAGGACTGGACAGCATCGGCGCAAAAGATCGGCGCCATTCCGCAACATCTGACTCAACCGCTGGACTTGCTGGTGCAAGGCGAACTCTATTGGCGCCTGCAGCAACATGTGCAAGCCAGCGCCGGCAGCGTCAATGCCCGCGCCACCGTTGCCGGGCTGATGAACCGCAAAACCTTGAATGCCGAACAGGCGGCCGGAATCGGCCTGTTTGTCTGGGACTGGCCACAAGGGCCGGCGAGGCTGCCGGAAAGAATATCGACGCTGGCAACCTTGGGATTCGCCGCAACGGCGCCATTCAGCCAGGCCATCGCCAACTTTGCCGATGCACAAAAATGGCGCGAGCATTGGTATCGATCACCTCTGCCCTTCGCCACCGACGGCATTGTCCTGCGCCAGAGCCAGCGCCCGCCGGCCGAGCGCTGGCAGGCAAGCGCGCCCTACTGGGCCGTCGCCTGGAAATACCCGTTTACCCGAGCGCTGGCCGAGGTGCGCAAAGTGAATTTCAAGGTCGGCCGCAGTGGACGCATCACCCCGGTATTGGAGTTGTCGCCGGTGATGCTCGATGACCGCGAGATCAAACGCGTCAGCGCCGGTTCACTCAAGCGCTGGCAGGCGCTGGATATCCGCCCCGGCGATCAAGTAGCAATCAGCCTGGCCGGGTTGACCATCCCGCGACTCGACAGTGTGGTGCTGCGCACTACCGAACGAGCCGCCCTCGACATTCCCGACACGCGCGACTTCCACGCCTTGAGTTGCTGGCAACCGACACCCGGTTGTGAAAGCCAGTTTCTCGCGCGCCTGACCTGGCTCAGTGGCAAACAAGGCCTCGCGCTGCAGAATGTCGGGCGCGGCACCTGGGAGAAACTTCTGGAAACAGGCCGCCTGAACAACCTGCTGGATTGGTTGACCCTCGACGAGCCAGAGCTTGCTAACATTGCCGGCTTCGGCGAGCGCAGCAGCGCACGTCTGATCAACAGTTTTCACAGCGCCCGCCAACGACCGTTCACGCAGTGGCTCAAAGCATTGGGTTTACCGCCCACCGGTCAGGCACAACTGGCCGACTCGTGGCAGGCGCTGGCACAACGCAACACCGAACAATGGCAGGCAGAAGCCGGAATCGGCCCGGGCCGCGCGGCGCAATTGAGCGCATTCTTCCGCGACCCGCAGGTGCTGGCCTTGAGTGACACATTACGCGCCGCCGGAATCGACGGCTTCTGATCACGCAATTCCGGCAGCCGGGAACCGAAGGAACGTCAGACGCTCAAACAGCGCAGTGCCACCGACCCGATTGCCTTCGCACATGGAGCTTTTATGAAATTTCTTGCACCGCTCGCCTTGCTGACCCTCTGTGGCGTTTTGGCCGCACCTGCGATGGCCGACGAAGACGCGCCGGGCCTGACCGGTTGCGCCGCGAAGAAGCAGGGCATCATCAATCAGATCGAACAAGCCAAATCCCGAGGCAACACCGATCAGCAGGCCGGTCTGCAAACCGCTCTGGATGAAGTGACCAAGAACTGCACCGATGCCGGCCTGAAGAAAGAACGCGAAAACAAGGTGCTGGAAGCCAAGCACGAAGTCAGCAAACGTCAGGCTGATCTCGACAAGGCGATGAAGAAAGGTGATCCGGAGAAGATCGACAAGCGCAAAAACAAACTCGCCGAGTCGCGCAAAGAACTGCAGGATGCGCTGGACCAGATTGACAAGTAACCCGTATTGAGGGCGATGTCCTGTGGCGAGGGAGCTTGCTCCCGCTGGGCGGCGCAGCCGTCGTAACCCCATTCAATCGATTTGAGTCTGTTACAGCGCGGTTGAGTGGGGTTGGGGCCGCTTCGCGGCCCAGCGGGAGCAAGCTCCCTCGCCACAGTTTTCCAGCAGTCTCAGACAATCAATGATCCCGAAACTCTTTATGGCAAGCGCTGCAGGCATCTTCAACCTTCTGCACCGCCGGTCCCAGGTTGCCGGCCTTGTACGGCTGAACCTTGCTGGCGATCACCAGTTCACCGGTGGCCGCCTCAAGGTTACGGGCCAATTCCTGAAAGCGGGCCTGACGCAGCCAGACATCGTCCTTGGCGCTGGTGTGATCTTCTTCGCGCACCTGCGGGAAATGCTTCCACGGTTCATGGGACAACGCATCAAGTTTCACCGCGCCTTCGGCGAATTTCGGCCCGTCGAACGGAATGCGTCCGCGCAACATGCCGCCCAGGTCTTCACCGGTCTTGAGCATCTGCTTGAAGATCGCCTTACGTTGACCCAGCGGCGAATTCGGATCGACGCCGCCACAGGCGGACAAGGTCAGACAGGCCAGCAATACAACAGAAATTCTTTTAAGAGTCATGGTGGCTTCAGGTCACGGAATTCGGCGGCCAGTATCCTCGCGTCGCCGTCAAACACCAATAGCCCTATTAAAAATACGGGTTGCCCGAGCGCATGGAGCACTCGGGCAACCGGCACAGGAATCACTCCATGAACAGCCGTTTCAAGGCCTGGCGTCACCCGCTGATCGCAACCCTGCCGCTGCTGGCAATCCTTGCTGGCTGTACGGGCGGCGACAATGCCAAACCGAAAACCCACGCCTTGGCGACTTATTCCAGCGCCACCTGGGAAGCCCTGCCGGCGGTGTCCGACAGCGACCTGGTCGCCGGTTTCGGCTCGTGGCGCAGCGCCTGCACCCGACTCAAGGCTGATCCGATCTGGGGTGGCACCTGCGCGGCAGCCGCCAACGTGCCGCAGAGCGCCGGCGAAATTCGCGCGTTTCTCAAGCAGAACCTGGATGTGTTCGGGTTGCGCGCCGAACACGACAACCCCAACGGCCTGATCACCGGTTACTACGAGCCGGTCTACCCCGGCAGCCTGACCCCCACCGAAACAGCCAACGTGCCGGTATATGGCGTGCCCGAAGACATGATCATCGTGTCGCTGGACAGCATTTACCCCGAACTCAAGGGCAAGCGCCTGCGCGGTCGCCTCGAAGGCCGGGTGCTCAAGCCGTATGACGACGCCGCAACCATCGAATCCAAAGGCGTCAAAGCCCCGGTAGTGGCGTACCTGACCGATCCGATGAACCTGCAGTTTTTGCAGATCCAGGGTTCCGGGCGAATTCAGACACCGGACGGCAAACAACTGCGCATCGCCTACGCCGACCAGAACGGCCACCCGTACCGACCGATCGGTCGCTGGCTGGTGGAACAGGGCGAGTTGAAGAAAGAAGACGTGACCATGAGCGCGATCAGCAATTGGGCCAAGGCCAACCCGTCGCGCATTCCGGAGCTGTTGGGCAGCAACCCGAGTTATGTGTTCTTCACCCGCAACCCGGACAGCAACGAAGGCCCACGTGGTTCACTGAACGTACCGCTGACCGCTGGGTACAGTGCGGCGGTGGATCGCAAGGTGATTCCGTTGGGCAGTCTGCTGTGGTTGTCGACCACCCGTCCGGACGGCACCGCTCTGGTTCGCCCGGTCGCGGCGCAGGACACTGGCGGCGCGATTGCCGGCGAGGTGCGCGCGGACTTGTTCTGGGGCACCGGCGACGCAGCCGGGCAACTGGCCGGGGACATGAAACAGCAGGGGCAGATCTGGATGCTCTGGCCTAAAGGTGCGGCGTTGCCGCAAGTGCCCCAGGTCGCCGACACGGTTAAGGACAAACCTTAAGCGCCTCGGCGCCTGAGCCATTGCCTTCGCGGGCCAGCCCGCTCCCACAGGTATCCATGGCGAGCACAAATCCTGTGTACACCCAAGCCCCCTGTGGGAGCGGGCTTGCCCGCGAAGAGGCCGGCAGCAGCACCCGAGAATCAGACAGATACAAAGAAGAACGCAGCAATCAGCCCCATCCCGACAAACCACACCAGCGACCGCAAGATCGCCCAATCCGCCAGGTAGCAGATGATGTACAGCAGGCGACTGGTGATAAACAGCACCGCCAGCACATTCACTGTCACCAGCTGCGCCGTGCCCACCAGATGCGCAACAATCACTGCGGCAGCAAATGCCGGCATCACTTCGAAGCTGTTCAGCTGCGCTGCATGCGCCCGTCGGGCGACGCCGCCCACGCTATCGAGAAAGTCCCGAGGATCATGATTGTCACTGAGCCGGAAACCGCCCGAGACCTTGGCCACAATCGTGCACACATACGGCAGGAAAATCGCGATCAATACACACCACAGAGCCACCGTCATAACGCCGTCCTTTTTTCGAGTGTTGGAAATGGCGGGCAGTCAGAACTTCATCACCAGCATGCCGATCAGCACCAGCCCACAGGCTAAGAGCCGCGGCCTGCCGAAAGGTTCTTTCAGATAACGCATACCGAACAGCACCACCAGGATCACGCTGATTTCACGCAGCGCTGCCGCTTCGGCAATCGAGCCCAACTGCATCGCCCATAGCACCAGAGCGTAGCTGAACAACACGCAGAACCCGACCGCCAGCCCCAGCTTCCATTGCTCGCGCCAGAACACCAGAAATGCCGGGCGTTTGGCGACCCACGCCAGCAACGGAAACGGCCAGGCGCTGAGCAGCGTGACCCAGACCAGGTAATCCAGCGGATGCGACCAGCGCCGCAAGGCTTGGCCATCGATGTAGGTGTAGCAACCGATGCACAAGCCGATCAGCGCCACCACCGGCAGCATCGACCACGGCAAATGTTTACCACCACCGCCCTGCCAGAGCAGGCAGACCATGCCCAACGGAATCAGCATGATTCCGAAGATCTGCTGCGTGGTGAGCACTTCGCCGGCGAAGATCAGGGTCAGCGCCAGTACCACCAGCGGCGACAAGCCGCGCATCAAGGGATAGACCAACCCGAGGTCGCCGACCCGATAAGCCTGGATCAGCAGATAGCGATACAGCAGCTCGAATGCTGCCGACGCCAGAATCCACGGCCAGATTTGCGCCGGTGGCAGGCTGATGAATGGAAAGGCCAGCGCCACGAACAACAGCGCCACCGTGTCCATGCACGCCACCACCAACAGCCGTTCGGCACTGAACTTGATCAGGGTATTCCACGTCGCATGCAACAGCGCCGCCATCAACACCAGAACTGTCGCCGCCACGTCCCACTCCTTGATTTTTTGTTGACCCTACACCAATGCGTACCACTGACCAACCGAGGGACGTGATTGTGTCCCCACCCCGAAACAGCCCATCCAACGTTCGCGCCGAAGAATCGGGGCGCTGTCTTTCCCCCCATCCAATGGAGCCCGGATGCTAGAACTTGTAGCCGCTTTTATCTGCCTCACCACCCTTCTCACCTTCGTCAATTACCGCTTCATCGGCCTGCCGCCGACCATCGGCGTCATGGTCACCGCGCTGATGTTCTCCCTGTTGCTGCAAGGCCTGAGCGTGCTCGGCTACCCCGGCCTCGAAGAACGCGTGCAGCAACTGATCGGCCAGATCGACTTCGGCGACCTGCTGATGAACTGGATGCTGTCGTTCCTGCTGTTCGCCGGCGCCCTGCACGTCAACCTCAACGATTTGCGCAGCTATCGCTGGCCCATCGGCCTGCTGGCGACGTTCGGCGTGCTGATTGCCACCGCCGTGATCGGCAGCCTCGCCTATTACATTTTTGCCCTGTTCGGCTGGCACGTGAGCTTCCTCTACTGCCTGCTGTTCGGCGCGCTGATTTCGCCGACCGACCCGATCGCGGTACTCGGCGTACTGCGTACCGCCAATGCCTCGAAACCGCTGAAAACCACCATCGTCGGCGAGTCGTTGTTCAACGATGGCACGGCGGTCGTGGTGTTCACCGTGCTGCTGGGCATCGCTCAGTTGGGTGAGACGCCGACTCTCAGCGCCACGGCCATGCTGTTCGTTCATGAAGCCCTTGGCGGCGTGCTGTTCGGCGGGCTGATCGGTTATGGGGTGTACCGGATGATCAAAAGCGTCCAGCAGCATCAGATCACTGTGATGCTGACCCTGGCGCTGGTGATCGGCGGTTCGGCGATGGCCACCGAGTTGCACGTTTCGGCGCCGATTGCGATGGTGGTCGCCGGTCTGATCATCGGCAACCTGGGACGCAACCTGGCGATGAACGACATGACCCGCAAGTACCTCGACGGCTTCTGGGAGCTGCTCGATGACATGCTCAACGCCCTGCTGTTCGCGCTGATCGGCATGGAGCTGTTGCTGCTGCCGTTCAACTGGGCGCATGTGGCGGCGGCCAGTTTGCTGGCGCTGGCGATCCTGCTGTCGCGCCTGCTCACCGTGGCCCCGGCCATCGTTCTGTTACGGCGTTGGCGCACAGTGCCGCGTGGCACCATCCGCATCCTGACCTGGGGCGGTTTGCGCGGTGGTGTCTCGGTGGCACTGGCGCTGGCCCTGCCGCTGGGCCCGGAGCGCGATCTGCTGCTGAGCATCACCTACATCGTGGTGCTGTCGTCGATCCTGTTGCAGGGTCTGACCATCGGCAAACTGGTCAAGCACGCCACCCGTGACGAGCCGGCCACAGCGGCCGAGCCCGCGCATCACTGATCATTTTCTGATCTGCTGCGGATCGGGCTTCTTGGCCTGATCCGCAGACTCTTTGCCAGTTTCTTTCGGCGCGCCGCTCTCGCTGCGGATCTGCGCATGGCTGATCAGGGCAAAGATGCAACTGCCGCCGATGATGTTCCCCGCCAGCGTCGGACCGGCAAACACCATCCAGAAATCACTCCACGGCAACTCGCCGGCAAACACCAGATACGAGACTTCTGCCGAACCGACCACGATGTGGGTGAAGTCGCCCAACGCCATCAGATAAGTGATGAGGATGATGATCCACATCTTCGCGCTCTCCATGGACGGGATCATCCAGACCATGGTGGCGATCATCCAGCCGGAGACGATGCCCTTGGCGAACATCTGGCTGGCGTGGTTCTCCATGACCTTGCGGCCGATTTCAAGGAAGGCGTGATCGGTCTTGGTGTCAAAGATCGGCAGCTCGAGCATCACGTACGCCACCAGAATCGTCCCGCACAAATTGCCGAACAGGACGACGCCCCACAAGCGGATCAACCGGCCAAAATTGGCCAGGGTCGGTTTGGTCATCACCGGGAGGACGGCGGTCAGGGTGTTTTCGGTGAACAGTTGCTGGCGGGCAAGAATCACCGCGAGGAAACCGGCACAGTAGCCGAAACTGGCAATGACCTTGAATTCGTCGCCCTCGGGCAGGCGTGAATTGAGCAGGCCCATGCCCATCAGCGACAGGCCCATGGTCAATCCGGCCGCGAGCGCCGACCACCACAACGCGGCGATGCTGCGCTCCAGTTCCTGATCGCCCTGAGTGCGGATGATTTCATGCAGAACCGCTGCGCGAGGCGGCTGGTTTTTCTCGACTTCATGTTGTTCATCGGTCGAGAGATTGGGGGTCTTGCCGTCTGTCGGGGTGGTCATGGCGTGGGAACCGGGTGGGGGCTTTTAGCTACGACCCTTGCCGTTCGGAATACGTTCTGTAGGAGCTTCCGAAGGCTGCGATCTTTTGATTTTGCTCGACCAAAACAAAGTCAAAAGACCGCAGCCTTCGGCAGCTCCTACAGGGCTTGCATTACTTGGTGACGAGCTCATCTTCCTTGAACTGATCTTTGACGTACTTGATCTCGGTCCGCCCGTGCGGCGCCGGCAGGCCGTCTTCGCCGAGGTTGACGAAGACCATCTTCTCGACCGTGAGGATGCTCTTGCGGGTGATCTTGTTGCGTACTTCGCAGGTCAGGGTGATCGAGGTGCGGCCGAACTCGGTGGCGGTGATGCCCAGTTCGATGATGTCGCCCTGGCGCGAGGCGCTGACGAAGTTGATTTCGGAAATGTACTTGGTCACCACGCGCTGATTGCCCAACTGGACGATCGCGTAGATCGCCGCCTCTTCGTCGATCCAGCGCAGCAGGCTGCCGCCGAACAGGGTGCCGTTGGGGTTCAGGTCTTCGGGTTTTACCCATTTGCGGGTGTGGAAATTCATGTTCACTCCTGAGCGTTTGCCGAAAGATGGCGCCATCTTGGCAGACCGGGCGGTCAGGCTCCATGAGCCTTCTACTATGGTCGCGATTAGCGATCTTCATCTGGCCGACAGAAACCCTTTGGAAGATCAGTCTAGACGGCTATAATCGCCCCCGTTTCAAAACGGTAACCTTCACTTGCTACCGTTTTCCCGCCACCTGTCCGAGGGGCGCTGCAGCAGGATCAACCTGTCAGGCTCGGATGGGGCGTTGACTGGCCACGGCCGGACACTAAACGCACAACGGCGCCCATTCGCATACATTACGAATGGAGGCTCTTCATGAGCGCTGTTATCACGCCTGCAGATTTTAACGATTACAAAGTTGCCGACATGTCCCTGGCTGCCTGGGGCCGTCGCGAAACCATCATCGCCGAGTCGGAAATGCCGGCCCTCATGGGTCTGCGCCGCAAGTACGCCTCCGAGCAGCCACTCAAGGGCGCGAAAATCCTCGGCTGCATCCACATGACCATTCAGACTGCCGTGCTGATCGAAACCCTGGTTGCCCTGGGTGCCGAAGTACGCTGGTCGTCCTGCAACATTTTCTCGACTCAGGATCAGGCCGCTGCGTCCATCGCTGCCGCCGGCATCCCGGTTTTCGCCTGGAAAGGCGAGACTGAAGAAGAGTACGAGTGGTGCCTGGAGCAGACCATCCTGAAAGATGGCCAGCCATGGGACGCCAACATGATCCTCGACGACGGCGGCGACCTGACTCAGCTGCTGCACGACAAGTACCCACAAGTACTGGATCGCGTTCACGGCGTGACCGAAGAGACTACCACTGGCGTTCACCGCCTGCTGGACATGCTGGCCAAGGGCGAGCTGAAAATCCCTGCGATCAACGTCAACGACTCGGTGACCAAGTCCAAGAACGACAACAAGTACGGCTGCCGTCACAGCCTGAACGATGCGATCAAGCGTGGTACCGACCACCTGCTGTCCGGCAAGCAAGCGCTGGTCATCGGTTACGGTGACGTGGGTAAGGGTTCGGCCCAGTCCCTGCGTCAGGAAGGCATGATCGTCAAGGTTTCCGAAGTTGACCCGATCTGCGCCATGCAGGCCTGCATGGACGGTTTCGAACTGGTTTCGCCGTTCATCGACGGTATCAACGACGGCACCGAAGCGAGCATCGACAAAGCGCTGCTGGGCAAGATCGACCTGATCGTGACCACCACCGGTAACGTCAATGTTTGCGACGCGAACATGCTCAAAGCCCTGAAGAAGCGCGCTGTTGTCTGCAACATCGGCCACTTCGACAACGAAATCGACACCGCTTTCATGCGCAAGAACTGGGCGTGGGAAGAAGTGAAGCCACAGGTTCACAAGATCCACCGTACCGGCCCGGGCGCGTTCGATGCACAGAACGATGACTACCTGATCCTGCTGGCCGAAGGCCGTCTGGTGAACCTGGGCAACGCCACCGGTCACCCGAGCCGCATCATGGACGGCTCGTTCGCCAACCAGGTACTGGCGCAGATCTTCCTGTTCGGTCAGAAGTACGCCGACCTGTCGCCAGCCCAGAAAGCCGAGCGTCTGACCGTTGAAGTACTGCCGAAGAAACTCGACGAAGAAGTGGCCCTGGAAATGGTGCGCGGCTTCGGTGGCGTGGTTACTCAACTGACCAAGCAACAGGCTGACTACATCGGCGTGACCGTCGAAGGCCCGTTCAAGCCGCACGCTTACCGCTACTGATTGGCTGAGCGTCGACGCGGTGTGCCTTGCGCACCGCGTTGCCTGACTGGCGCTGCTGACCGCTCTGTGTAGGAGCTGCCGCAGGCTGCGATCTTTTGATCTTCAAAGATCGCAGCCTGCGGCAGCTCCTACAGGAGTACAGCGTCCGGCTTACGTGTTTCCAAGGGTATGACCATGTCCCAAGACCGTCGCTACAGCTTCGAGTTCTTCCCGACCAAGACCGATGCTGGGCATGAAAAACTGCTCAACGTTGCCCGTCAGTTGGCAACGTACAACCCCGATTTCTTTTCCTGCACCTACGGCGCTGGCGGTTCGACCCGTGATCGCACCCTCAACACCGTTCTGCAGCTGGAAAGCGAAGTCAAAGTACCGGCCGCACCGCACTTGTCGTGCGTCGGCGACAGTAAAGACGACCTGCGCGGACTGCTGAACGAGTACAAGGCTGCCGGCATCAAGCGCATCGTCGCCCTGCGCGGTGACCTGCCGTCCGGCATGGGCATGACCAGCGGCGAGCTGCGTCACGCCAATGAACTGGTTGAATTCATTCGTGAAGAAACCGGTGATCATTTCCACATCGAAGTTGCCGCTTATCCGGAGATGCATCCGCAAGCGCGCAATTACGAAGACGATCTCGCCAACTTCGTGCGCAAGGCCCGCGCCGGCGCCGACAGCGCGATCACCCAGTACTTCTTCAACGCCGACAGCTACTTCTACTTTGTCGACCGTTTGCAGGCGCTGGGCGTGGACATTCCGGTGGTACCGGGGATCATGCCGATCACCAACTACAGCAAGCTGGCGCGTTTCTCCGATGCCTGCGGTGCGGAAATCCCGCGCTGGATCCGCAAGCAACTGGAAGCCTACGGCGACGACAGCCAGAGCATTCAGCGCTTCGGCGAGCAGGTTGTCAGCGAAATGTGCGAACGCCTGCTGCAAGGTGGCGCACCAGGGCTGCACTTCTATTCCATGAACCAGGCCGAGCCTAGTCTGGCGATCTGGAATAACCTGAAGTTGCCGCGCTAAAAAGCACCTAAGCAAAATCAAAAGATCGCAGCCTTCGGCAGCTCCTACAGGGGTGTCGCGGCTGCGATCTTTTGCTTTTGAATCCCCGAATTAGAGCTTGTGCAGGCACTTTCTGGCTCTTTCGCGTTTCTCGTCGTAATCTCAAGCCATGCCTTTGATCGCGCAATTATTCACGGTGCTGGTTTTTGCTTGCCTGAGCTTTGCCGCTCGGGGCGAGAAGTTGCGTATTGTCACCGAGCCATGGGCGCCGTACGTGTACGAAGAGGACGGCAAGAACCTCGGGCTGGATTACGAAACCACGGCCATCGTGTTCAAGCGTCTGGGGATCGAGGTCGAATGGCAATTTTTGCCGTGGAAACGTTGCCTGTCGATGCTCGAAACCGGTCAGGCTGACGGCGCACTGGACATCTTTCACAGCGACGAGCGCGACGCCACCCTGCTCTACCCCATCGAACCGCTGTCGGACGTCGAGTTCGTGATGTTCTACGCCAACGACCGGCCACACCCGTTCAGCAAACTCGAAGAACTCAAAGGCCTAACCATCGGCACCTCGCCGGGTTATCTGTACAGCCCTGACTTCAGCGAATCGACACTGTTCACCCGCGAACCGGCGCCAACCCACGAAGCCAACTTCGGCAAACTGCTGCGCGGGCGTATCGACTTGCTGATCACCGATCGCCGCGTCGGTCAGCATTTGCTCGATCAATTGAATATCCGCGATCAAATCAGCGAAAACCCTACAGTTATCAGCCGCCAGAGCCAATATCTGGCCGTTCGCCGCAATGCCGGGATGGATCTGCTGGTGGCGCGTTTTGGCGCCGAGCTCAAGCGCTTCAAGCGCGAACCGGCCTACGCCGAGCTCAGCGCACGCTACGGCGCAGCCCCGGTCGACGCCGCGCCAATGAGCAACGTCTCGGCCAGCCGCAAAACCGTTGAGCAGCAGGAAAGCAGCGCGCAGTGATTGCTCTGTTATACTCCGGCGTTCCCGCCAGGCTCACGCCCGGACGCCCGGAACCGTAACAGGCCTCCAGTCCCGCTACAGCGCAGCTTTTCAGCCCGCGCGAGCGCTCCTGACGTGCCTTCGAGACCGCAGCAGGACCGGACGGGATCGCGTCCTCTTAAACGCGATTCGCGCCAGGCAAGACTCCCATTGGGCCAAGCCCTAACTAAAACAGGATTACTCATGTCCTTTGCTTCCCTCGGTCTCTCCGAGGCTTTAGTCCGTGCCATCGAAGATGCGGGCTATACCGAGCCTACTCCGGTGCAACAGCGGGCCATTCCCGCCGTGTTGCAAGGTCGCGACCTGATGGTTGCGGCACAGACAGGTACCGGTAAAACCGGCGGTTTCGCCCTTCCGATCCTGGAGCGGTTGTTCCCCAACGGTCACCCGGACAAATCCCAGCGTCACGGCCCGCGCCAACCGCGCGTCCTGGTCCTGACCCCGACCCGCGAACTCGCGGCCCAGGTTCACGAGAGCTTCAAGATCTACGCCCGTGACCTGAAATTCGTCAGCGCCTGCATCTTCGGCGGTGTCGGCATGAATCCTCAAGTCCAGGCCATGTCCCGTGGCGTTGACGTCCTCGTCGCCTGCCCGGGTCGCCTGCTTGACCTCGCCGGCCAAGGCAGCGTTGACCTGTCCCACGTCGAAATCCTCGTCCTCGACGAAGCCGACCGCATGCTCGACATGGGTTTCGTGCACGATGTGAAGAAAGTCCTCGCGCGTCTGCCGGCCAAGCGTCAGAACCTGCTGTTCTCGGCGACCTTCTCCAAAGACATCACCGATCTGGCCGGCAAACTGCTGCACAACCCGGAACGTATCGAAGTCACGCCGCCGAACACCACGGTCGAGCGCATCGAACAACGCGTGTTCCGTCTGCCGGCCAGCCACAAGCGTGCCCTGCTGGCGCACCTGATCACCGCCGGCGCCTGGGAACAGGTGCTGGTGTTCACCCGCACCAAGCACGGCGCCAACCGTCTGGCCGAATACCTGGACAAACACGGCCTGCCGGCTGTGGCGATCCACGGCAACAAAAGCCAGAACGCCCGCACCAAAGCCCTGGCCGACTTCAAGGCCGGTGAAGTGCGCATTCTGGTAGCGACCGACATCGCCGCGCGCGGTCTGGACATCGACCAGTTGCCACACGTGGTCAACTTCGAGCTGCCGAACGTCGATGAAGACTACGTGCACCGCATCGGCCGTACTGGCCGTGCCGGTCGTTCGGGCGAGGCGATCTCGCTGGTCGCGCCGGACGAAGAAAAACTGCTGAAAAGCATCGAACGCATGACCAAGCAGAAAATCGCCGACGGCGACCTGATGGGCTTCGATGCCAGCACCATCGAGGCCGAGAAGCCTGAAGTGCGCGAGCGTCCGGACATGCGCAACCCGCGCAACTCCCGCGGTCCGCGCGGCGACGGTCCGAATGGCGGCGGCGGTCGTAAAGACAAAGGCAAAGACAAGGGCAAGGAAAAACCCGCCGGCGAACGCGGCGAGCGCCCTGCCCGTCAGCAGAAACCACGTGAAGGCACGCCGAGCCGCGAACAGCGCCCAAGCCAGCCACCACGCGCGGCGGCTGATCGTGCACCGGACGAGTTCCTCGACGACGATATCGATAACTTCGGTAACCGCGTCGATTACGTGCCGAAAGCTGCTCCAGCCGGTGGCCGTGGCCGTCGTCCGGGTGCTCCGGCACAAGGTGCAGGCGCAGGCGCTCCACGCGGTGGTCAATCGCAAGGTCGCCAGAACGGCCCGCGCAACAGCAATGGTTCGAGCACCGGCACTCCGCCGGGCAAACGCAACGGCCCGCGCAACGGAGCTCCGCGTGACGGCCAGGGCCGTCGTGACGAGTCCTCGCGCAACCGCCGTCCGGCTCGCGACGATCAGCAACGCGCCGAACCGGCCGTGCAGAACCCGCGCAGCACCGGGCCGAAGATCATGCACAAGGAGTCCAAGGCTGACCGCTTCCCGACACCTGAGCAGCTCGATCAACTGCCGACCCGTCCGCGCGGCGAAAAACCAGCCTTGCTGACCCGCAATCGCTGAGTTATCGCAGCCATTAAAAATGCCCCGGTTCGAAAGAGCCGGGGCATTTTTTATGGATGTCCCAGAACCCGCTTTCTGTAGGAGCTGCCGAAGGCTGCGATCTTTTGAGGTTGGTTTTTCCAGGATCAAAAGATCGCAGCCTTCGGCAGCTCCTACAGGGATTCGGGTTGTGGCGGGCAATAAAAAACGCCCCCGGCCTTACGACCGGGGGCGTTTTAGTGTGGCAGCGAAGTTATTTCGCTTTCACACCTTCGAACGAGATGTACAGGTCGACGTTGTCGGACTGTGGACCCAGGTCCATCATCTTGCCGAAATCAGAACGCTTGATGCTGGTAGTACCTTCGAAGCCGGCACGGTAGCCGCCCCATGGATCCTTGCCTTCGCCCAGGAACACGGCCTTGACCACGATTGGCTTGGTCACGCCGTGCAGGGTCAGGTCGCCGGTCACGTCAGCCGTGTCTTTGCCAGCGGCGTTCTTGCCGGTGGATTTGACGCTGGTGGAGACGAACTTGGCGTCAGCGTATTTGCCCACGTCCAGGAAGTCTTTGCTGGCGATGTGCTTGTCGCGCTCGGCGTGGTTGGTGAACACGCTGGCGGTCTTCACGTTGAATTCGATTTTGCTGTCTTCAGGCTTGGCAGCGTCAAAGCTGAACTTGCCGTCGATGTCCTTGAAGGTACCGGTGATGTAGCTGTAGCCCAGGTGGCTGATCTTGAAGTCGACGAAAGCGTGCTGGCCTTCCTTGTCGACGGTGTAATCAGCAGCCATCACGTTCGCGGACAGTACGGCCGAACCGATTGCCAGAGCGGCCAGAGTCTTTTTCAACATGCTTTCTTTTCCTTTGAGTCGAGGTTGAATTTCAGGATTTGCGACCGAGCATTCGCGTCAGGGTCGCATCACGATCGATAAAGTGGTGCTTCAATGCTGCCAACGCATGGAGACCGGAAAAAATTACCAGCGCCCACGCCAGCCAGAGATGAATCACCCCAGCGGTATCTGCCTGATCCGGTAGCCCGGAAACCAGTGCAGGCACTTCAAACAGACCAAACACCGGAATCCCGACACCGTCTGCGGTGGAAATCAGGTAACCGGCAAGCATCACAGCGAACAGCCCGACGTACAGAAACCCGTGGCCGAATTTGGCGCCGATGCGGGTCATGCGGCTGTAGCTTTGCAGCGTCGGTGGCGGTGGGCTGATAAAGCGCCACAACACCCGCAACACCATCACACCCAGCAGCACCAGACCGATGCTCTTGTGCAGATCCGGCGCGTCTTTGCGCCAGCTGCTGTAGTAATCCAGCCCCACCATCCACAGACCCAGCGCAAACAGTCCGAAGACCGCCAGCGCCACGCCCCAGTGCATGAAGATGCTGACCCAACCATAGCGTGAAGCAGAGTTACGTAGCTGCATTGCCCAAATCCTGTGAGAACTGCGAACCAAGACTAGCGAGTTATCTATCGAATTAAAGCGGAAAATTTTGCTTTGAAATATCGAGAAATACGATCAAGAGTCTGTAAGTGGCTTGTTAAGGAAAGATTAACCGGGAAAAGTGTGGCGGGATGTCAGGTGGAAGATCCTGATGATGTGCTGTATGAACAGGCCTCATCGCGGGCAAGCCCGCTCCCACAGTGGACAATAGCGCACACAAACTCTGCGCTCACCGCAAAACCTGTGGGAGCGGGCTTGCCCGCGATGAGGTTCTCACAGGCAATAAAAAAGCGCGGCCGTAGCCGCGCTTTTCATTCACCGCAAAGCCTTACTGCGCTTTGCTGTCCGTGCCTGCCGCCGGAGCCGGCGCTGTAGTCGGTTTCGCCGCTGGCTTCTTCGCCGGCTCAGCCTTTTTCGCCGCAGGCTTGGCCGGGGCCTTTTTCGCCTCGGTTTTCGCTGCAGGCTTCTTCGCCGCAGGCTTGGCTGGCGCTTTCTTCGCCGGCTCGGTTTTCACCGGAGCAGCGGGTTTCGGCGCTTCCACCGGAGCTGGCGCAGGTGCCGGAGCCGGTGCAGGCGCTGGAGTCACTGGCGCTGGAGCCGGCTCAGGTGCCTTCGTAGGCTCTGGCTTCTTCTCGTCGTCCGAACCGCCAAACAGGTTGCTGAAGAAGTTACCTTTCTTCGCCGCCACGGCACCCGCCGCGCCCGCCGCTGCTGCAGCCGGAACCACTTTGACCGGCTCAAACGACTTGCCGGCGGCCAGGTCTTCAACCTGACTGGCCGCACGCTGACCGGTGCGCAGCGCACCTTCCAGGGTGCCCGGATACAGGGTGTCGGTGTGCTCGCCCGCGAAGGTCACGCGTTGCAGCGGACGCTCCCACAGGCGCCAGAACTTGCTGATCTGGCCCGGACCGTAAGCCAGGTAAGCGCCGCCCATCGACGGATCGGTGCTGTAACGACGGATTTCATAACCGGTGAACGAGCCACGGGCCTGTGGATAAAAAGCGTGCAGACGGATCAGCACCTGATCGACCATCTGCTTGTCGCCGAACGCCTGCATCACGCGGGCGTTGTCGCCGGACAGGTTGATCACCACATTGGCGCCGCCCTTCAGCGCCGGCTCGATCCAGAGCATGCCGAGGCCGGCGTTGCTGTAGATCTCACCGGACATGCGCGCCTTGCTTTCCCACACCGGCGTCTTGAACTTCAACATGATCTGGTCGCGCCAGCCGTAGTTGGTGCCCTTGATCGCGGCCAGATGCTGGGCGTCCAGTGCCGGGGTCAGCGCAATCTTGTTCAGCGCGCGCAGCGGCACGGCCAGCACCACGTAATCAGCCTGGTAGCCGACACTGCCGACCTTGACGGTCACGCCGTCCTTGTCCTGAGTGATCGCCGACACCGGCGAGTTGGTTTTGATGGTCTTGATCTGCTTGACGAAGGCCTGGGCCAGTACCTGGCTGCCGCCGACCAGACGCGAAGCACGCAGGTCGCGGTCGGAGACGCCGCGATACACGCGGTTCTGCTGGGCGAAATACAGCAGCGACAGGCGCGAAGGCTCGTCGTAGTGGGTGCGGATGTCCTGGTTGATCAACTGACGCGCGGTGGCCGGCAGGTTCTGCTTGTCGAGCCAGCTCGACACGTTGATCTGGTCCAGCGCATGCAGGGTGTTGGTCGCGGCCGGGTTCTGCGGGTCGTCGATCGAACGGGCCAGATCGTCGAGGGTTTTCTGATAGCGCTTCAAGGCATCGGCGGTGGCCGGTTGCTTGGTCGCCAGATCGGCTGCGGAGAAATACTCGCCGTCGATCAGATAACCCGGGGTACGCACGAATTCAGGGGCCGGCGTGGTGCTCAGCTTGAAGGTCGAGACGTATTTGTTCAGCACCGGCTGGGTCTTGTCGTTGCCGATCCACTCGCTGGTGGCCATGCCCGAGCGACCGCCCAGGCTCGGTTTGGCTTCCAGCAGGGTCACCTGCCAGCCCTTGTTTTGCAGCTCGTAAGCCGCGGTCAGGCCCGACAGGCCGCCGCCGATCACGATTGCGGTTTTATCCTTGGCCAGCGCCGTAACGCTGAACAGCCCCAACATCACCAGCGCACAGGCGCGCAGCCAACCGACAGACATTCAGCGAACTCCGGAAATACACGTAGGAAAAAGCAGTTTTTGCGGGTCAGACGACCCAAAGAACCGCGAAGAATACGTCAGCCATCAAAACGCCGCCAGCGACGTCTATCGGCCCATACAAAGTAGCTCAATCGACACAATGGGTTGTTCCGACGCGATGCATTGCATAGGCTTGCGCGATTGTTTGCCCGCGCCTGACGCGAGCCGCCTCGAGGAGACTGTAAATGGGCCTGAATAACCAGTGGATGCAACGCGACCTCGCGGTGTTGTGGCATCCCTGCACCCAGATGAAAGACCACGAACAGCTGCCGCTGATCCCGATCAAGCGCGGTGAAGGCGTGTGGCTCGAAGACTTCGAAGGCAAGCGCTACCTCGACGCCGTCAGCTCCTGGTGGGTCAACGTGTTCGGCCACGCCAACCCGCGCATCAACCAGCGCATCAAGGATCAGGTCGATCAGCTGGAGCACGTGATTCTCGCCGGTTTCAGCCATCAACCGGTGATCGAGCTGTCCGAGCGCCTGGTGAAGATGACCCCGCAAGGCCTGAACCGGGTGTTCTACGCCGATAACGGTTCGTCCTGCATCGAAGTCGCGCTGAAAATGAGCTTTCACTACTGGCTCAACCGTGGCCAGCCGAACAAGAAGCGTTTCGTCACCCTGACCAACAGCTACCACGGCGAAACCATGGCGGCGATGGCGGTCGGTGACGTGCCGCTGTTTACCGAAACCTACAAAGCGCTGCTGATGGACACCCTCAAGGTGCCGAGCCCGGATTGCTACCTGCGCCCCGAAGGCATGAGCTGGGAAGAACATTCGCGCAACCTGTTCGCCGCCATGGAACAGACGTTGGCAGAGCATCATGACAGCGTGGCGGCAGTCATCGTCGAACCGTTGATTCAAGGCGCCGGCGGCATGCGCATGTATCACCCGGTGTACCTCAAGCTGCTGCGCGAAGCCTGCGACCGCTACGGCGTGCACCTGATTCACGACGAAATCGCCGTTGGCTTCGGCCGCACCGGCACGATGTTCGCCTGTGAACAGGCTGGCACCCGCCCGGACTTCCTCTGCCTGTCCAAGGCCCTGACCGGCGGCTACCTGCCACTGGCGGCGTGCCTGACCACCGACGAGGTCTACAGCGCGTTCTACGACGACTACCCGACCCTGCGCGCCTTTCTCCATTCGCACAGCTACACCGGCAACCCGCTGGCCTGTGCGGCGGCGCTGGCGACCCTGGATATCTTCGAGCAGGACAACGTCATCGAGAACAACCAGGCACTGGCCCGGCGCATGGCCTCGGCCACTGCGCATCTGGTCGATCACCCGAACGTCAGCGAAGTGCGGCAGACCGGCATGGTCCTAGCCATCGAAATGGTCAAGGATAAAGCCACCAAAGAGGCCTACCCTTGGCAGGAACGTCGCGGCCTGAAGGTGTTCCAGCATGCGCTGGAGCGTGGCGCGCTGCTGCGGCCGCTGGGCAGTGTGGTGTATTTCCTGCCGCCGTACGTGATCACCCCGGAGCAGATCGATTTCCTCGCCGAAGTCGCCAGCGAAGGCATCGACATCGCCACTCGCGACAGCGTCAGCGTGGCGGTGCCGAAGGATTTCCACCCGGGCTTCCGTGATCCGGGCTGATCTATTTCACTTAAGCTTCAGCGGTGACCGGAGTACCGTCATCGCTGGCAAGCCAGCTCCCACAGGTCCTGCGCAAAACCCTGTGGGAGCTGGCTTGCCAGCGATGGGGCCGCCAGACTTTTACAAATTTTACAGAGACCCCGCATGAGACTGTCCCGCTTCTTTATCGACGCCCCCCTGAGCACCGGCGAACACGAACTGCCGGAAGCCCAGGCGCATTACATCAGCCGCGTGCTGCGCATGGCCGAGGGCGATGCGGTGCAGTTGTTCGACGGTTCCGGCCATGAGTTTCGCGGCGCGCTGGTGGAAGTCGGCAAGAAACGCGTCGTCGTACAGATCGACGAGCAGTTCGCCGGGCAGATTGAATCGCCGCTGCAGATCCACCTCGGCCAAGGCCTGTCCCGGGGCGAACGGATGGACTGGGCGATCCAGAAAGCCACCGAGCTGGGCGTGACGGAAATCACCCCGATCTTCAGCGAGCGCTGCGAAGTGCGCCTGAAGGACGAACGCGCCGACAAGCGCCTGCTGCACTGGCGTCAGGTGGCGATCAGCGCTTGCGAGCAATGCGGTCGTTCGCGGGTTCCGGTGATTCATCCACCGGTGCTGCTGGCGGACTGGCTGAAACAGACCGAAGCCGAGCTGAAACTGGTGCTGCACCCGGTGGCCGAGCCGTTGGTCAGCCACGCCAAGCCTGGGACCCTGGCGTTCCTGATCGGACCCGAAGGCGGCTTGTCCGACGCCGAAGTCGAGCAAGCCAAATCCAACGGTTTCCACGCCGCCCGCCTCGGCCCACGCGTGCTGCGTACCGAGACTGCGCCGGTTGTGGCACTGGCGGTGGCGCAGCAATTGTGGGGTGATTTCTAACCCGTCACGGCACCGGATCACTGATCGGTTTGGCGATGATTGCCTTGAGTTCGCTGGTCATCGGGAACTCAAGGTTCAAGCCTTTCGGCGGGATCGGCTGTTCGAACCACTTACGGTAGATCCCGTTGATCTCCCCCGAACTGTACAGATCGGCCAGCGCGCCGTTCACCAGCGCGAGGAATGGCGGATCATCCTTGCGCACCATGCAGCTGTAGATTTCCCGCGATTGCTCCTCCCCCACCACGACCCAGTTGTGCGGGTCCCGCGCCTTGGCCCGCTCGCCGTAGAGCAATGCGTCGTCCATGTAGAAGGCCGCTGCCCGTCCCGACTGCAGCATCTGGAACGCCTCGCCGTGATCCTTGGCGCTGATCACGAACATGTTCAGTTTGTGGTCAAGGTTGTAGCTCTTCAGATAGCGCTCGTTGGTGGTGCCGGCGGTGGTCACCACGTTCTTGCCGCGCAGGTCATCGAAGCTGTGGATGCCGCTGTCCTTTGCGGTCAGCAACTGCCCTTTGACGTAGATGAAACCGTAGGAGAACGCCACCTGTTTCTGCCGCTCGGCCGTCACCCCGGTGGAGCCGCACTCAAGATCAACCGTGCCGTTCTGCACCAGCGGAATCCGCGTCTGCGACGTCACCAGGTTGTACTTCACCTTCAGCTCCGGCAACGCCAGTTGCTGCTTGATCCGCTCGACAATCTTGCCCGCCAGCTCCACCGAATACCCCATCGGCTGCCCGGTGTGATCGCCCACATACGAGAACGGCACCGACGCATCGCGATAGCCCAGGGTGATGCTGTTGGCGCTGGCGATCTTGCCAAGCGCGCCGGTCAGCGGCACTTCATTGGCCTGTGCCTGGGCGCCGATGAACAGCGCCAGTGTGCAGCCGAGCAACGTGATTTTTTGCATTGTTATTCTCCGTTGTAGTTGGGGTGTTTTAGCAGAAACCGTCACGCCGCACGGGGATTGAGCCCGTGCAGGTCAATGGATGTACGCTGCTGACCGATCAGTTCGCTGAGCAACTGCCCGCTGCCGCAGGCCAGGGTGAAACCGAGCGCGCCGTGGCCGAGGTTGAGCCACAGATTGCGATACGCCGTGGCGCCCAACAACGGTACGCCGGTGGGGGTGGCCGGGCGCATGCCCGCCCATTCCACAGCCGCGTCGTAATTGCCGGCATCGGGAAAGGTGTCGCGGGCCTGGCGCTTGATCAGTGCCAACCGCTCGGGATCTACCGCCGGGTCGAAACCGACGATGTCGACCATCGCCGCCACCCGTAACTGTTCGCCGATGCGCGCGTAGACGATCTTGCGGTCGTAGTCGGTGATGCTCACGTCCGGCGCCCGATGCTCATCGCCGATCGGCACGGTCAGGCTGTAACCCTTCAGCGGATACAGCGGCAGGCGCAGGCCGGGCAGCGCCAGCAAAGGGCTTCGGTGCCCGGCGGCGATCACCAGTTGTTCAACTGGCAGGGTTTCGTTGCCAAGCTCAATCGCCGTAACGACGCCGTGGCTGTGGCGAATGCCGGTGACTGCCTGACCGAGGCGAAACTCGCAGCGACCCGACGCCGTCAATCGCGCCGCCAACTGCTGGCAGAAGGCGTGACAGTCGCCGACTTCTTCATCCGGCGTGTAGATCGCGCCTACAAACGGCGCATCGGTCAGTGCCGGTTCCAGCTGCGCACATTCGGCGGCGGACAACACCTGTTGTTGCTGCGGATCGGCCAAGCCCTTGCGCGCATGGTCGAAGCTGGCGGCATTGCGGAAGGTCACCAGTTTGCCGTTGCGCCGCCAGTTGAAACCGATGAGCCCGTCATCCTCGCGCCAGCGTTTCAGCGTGCTCTGGCTGAACAGCGCCAGACGCAACAGATGCGCCGCGTTTTCCCGGTTGACCGAGGTGCGGCAGGCGGCGAGAAACGACGCCATCCAGCGCCACTGCGCCGGGTCCAGACGCGGGCGCAGCTTGAGCGGCGAGTCGCCGCGCAGCATCCAGCCGATCGCCTGCAACGGCACGCCGGCATCGGCCAGCGGCGCCACATAGCGGTAGGACAACTGGCCGCCGTTGGCGAAGCTGGTTTCGCTGCCCAGCGACTGCCGCGCCTCGACCACTGTTACTTCGAAACCGTCGCGCACCAGCGCATAGGCCGTTGCCAACCCGATCACGCCGCCGCCGATGATGCACACACGCTGAGCCATGTCCGTCCCTATTTCTATGTGAAGACGAGGCTGAGGTTAGGATGAGGTGACAGGCGCCGAACAATGAATAAAGATGCCAGACCTATAAACAAAGGTTATGGACTCGCCATGCGCCTTCGCCACATCGAGATTTTTCAGGCCATTCGCCAGACCGGCTCGGTCAGCGCCGCTGCGCAATTGCTGCACGTCTCTCAGCCGGCGGTGACCAAAGTGCTGCAGCACGCCGAGCAGCAGTTGGGCTTTCCGCTGTTTCTGCGGGTGCGCGGTAAATTGCAGGCGACTCCGGAAGCGCTGGAGCTGGAGCGCGAAGTCGACAAGGTCACGGAAAGTCTGCAAGGCGTGCGACGCCTGGCCCAGAGCCTGCGCCGCGAGCCCGGCCACAGCCTGCGGATCGGCGCGACCCCGGCGCTGGCGCTGTCGTTGCTGCCGCCGGCGATCCGGCAATGGACGGCACAGTTCCCGGACATCGCCTGCGAACTGTCCAGCGCCCACAGCCGCGAGCTGATGCAGAACCTGCTGATGCGCGAAGTGGACGTGGCCCTGACGTTGCAGTTGCCGGATCATCCGGGACTGAAGGCGCAGGCATTGGCCTCGGGCGTGTTGGTGGCGCTGGCGCCGAAAGGTTACTGGCCGGAGGAAGAAGCCGGTCAGCCGTTGCCGCTGATGGCGTTGGCGGGAGCACCGCTGATCGGGCTATCCAGCGCCGACCCACTGGCTGCCCGACTCGACAGCTACCTGGAAACGGTCGAGCCACCGCCTCGCGTGCGGATCGCCGTGCAGACGTATTCGCTGGCGCGGGCGATGGTGGAGTCTGGCGCCGGGGTGGCGGTGATCGACCCTTTCACGGCACTCGGTGCTTCGCCAACCAGCACCGTAATCCGCCCGTTGGCGCCGCCCTTGCCGATCACGTTGTACGCAGTGACCCGCGCCACCGAACCGCCACCGCATACCCTCGGCGACTTGTTGCAGATATTCAGCAGACGCGCGCAGATACAACTGCAAACCCTGGTCCCTGTGGGAGCTGGCTTGCCAGCGATTGCGGTGGCCCCATCAACACATGAGTGACTGACAGGCCGTCATCGCGGGCAAGCCCGCTCCCACAGGATTTGTGATGTTCTAAAGGACATAAAACAGAATCGCCACAAAGTGCAGCAGACTCCCGGCGATCACGAACAAATGCCAGATCCCGTGCGCATGCCGTAACCGGTGATCCAGGGCAAAAAAGATGATCCCCACGGTGTACAACACCCCGCCCGACGCCAGCCAGGCAAACCCTGCCGTGCCCAACGCCGCAATCAACGGTTTGACCGCCACCAGCACGATCCAGCCCATCACCGCGTAGATCACGATCGACAGGATCCGCGCTTCGGAGCGTGGCTTGATCTCCTGCAGGATGCCGATCAGCGCCAGCCCCCAGACAATCCCGAACAACGTCCAGCCCCACGGCCCGCGCAGCGTCACCAGGCAGAACGGCGTGTAGCTGCCGGCGATCAGCAGATAGATGGAAAAGTGATCGACCTTCTTCATGATCGCTTTCTTGCGCCCGCGCACGCTGTGGTACACGGTCGAGGCGCTGTAGAGCACCAGCAAGGTAAAGGCGTAGATCGCCACGCTGACGATCTTCCACGGACTGCCGTCGAGGCTGGCAATCACCAGCATCCACACGCCGCCGATAAACGCGGCCACGGCCCCGACCAGATGCGTCCAGGCGTTGAGTTTTTCCCCGTGATACATGTGTCGCTCACCTCAAGATTCGTTACCGCAACGCGCAAGGCTCGGGCCTTGAGCGTAAAAGCGCAATGTTTCTGTTCAAAGCCAGGATCAAAAGATCGCAGCCTCCGGCAGCTCCTACAAAGAGCGGCGCATACCGGGCACAATCGACGCATTCTAAAAAGAGTCCGCGCCATGCTGATCGACGAAGAATTGACCCTGAAAAAACTCGAGGTGTTCCTCGCCTTCATGCGCACCGGCAATCTGGCGCGTGCCGCAGCCGAGTTGCAGACCAGCAATGTCAGCGTGCACCGGGCGATCCATTCGCTGGAAAGCGCCCTGCGCTGCCCGCTGTTCAAGCATGAAGGGCGCAACCTGACGCCATTGGAAAGCGCCTACGTGCTCGAAGAACGCGCGCAGAAGCTGATCCAGGACGTGGTCGAGAGTGTGCGCCTGACCCGCGAGGCCGCCGGTTTCTCCGCTGAACGCTTCAAACTCGGCTCGCTGTACTCGCTGACGGTGAAAACCGTACCGCAACTGATCATGGGCCTGAAGATCCGCCGCAGCGAACTCAACATCGACCTGATCCTCGGCTCCAACATCGACCTGCTCTACAAACTGAAGAACATGGAAGTCGATGCGATTCTGGTGTCGCTGGACGACACGGTCAGCGACCCGGACTGCGAGCAGATCCCGCTGTTCTCCGACGACATTTTCCTCGCCACACCGGCAGATTCAAGGTTCGCCCAACGCAGTGAAGTCGATCTGGCCGAGGTGCGCGACGAAACCTTTATCACCCTGACCCAAGGCTTCGCCACCCATCAGGACGGCATTCGGGTATTCAAGCAAGCGGGGTTCGAGCCGAAGGTGGCGATGCAGGTCAACGACATCTTCACCCTGCTGAGCATGGTCAGCTCCGGGGTCGGCTATGCGCTGCTGCCAGGAAGGATTGCGGCGGTGTACGAGAATCGGGTGAAGCTGATCCCGTTGCAGGAGAAGTACCGCTTGCAGCAGCACATTGGCGTGGTGTTCTTGAAGGCCAAGGAGCGCGATCCGAATCTGCTGGCGTTGCTGGCGGAGTGTCGGATGTATGCCAATCGCCAGGTTGGGATTTAGAGCAAAATCAAGATCAAGAGCTACCCCCTCACCCCAGCCCTCTCCCCCAAAGGGTAGAGGGGGAAAGGGAGCAGATCTTCATGGGTTTCAAGACCTGAGTTCGACTCAGGACTTTCAAGTCGGCATACCTCCAGCATCCAACTCGGTCAGTCCCCTCTCCCCCCGGGAGAGGGTTAGGGTGAGGGGCTTTTGATTTTCAGCCCACAATCCCGCGAACAATGAAGAACAACAGCGAAGGCCCCAGCAAGCACCCAAGCCCGGTGTGGAACGTCGCCGTCAATGCCCCATAAGGCACCAACCGCCGATCCGTCGCCGCCAGCCCCGCCGTCACCCCGCTCACCGTCCCGGCCAGACCACCGAACACCATCGCCGAACGCGGATTATCCAGGCCCATCCAGCGCGCCGCGACCGGCGTGCCGATCATCACCAGAATCGCCTTGATCAACCCGGTGGCAATCGACAGCGCCATCACATCCGAAGTCGCGCCAATCGCCGCGCCGGTCACCGGCCCGACGATGTAGGTCACCGCGCCCGCGCCGATGGTGGTCATGCTCACCGCATCGCGATAGCCGAAGGCCCAGGCCATGCACGCGCCGACAATGAACGGCAACACCGTACCGAGCAGCAGCGCGATCACGCCAATCAACCCGGCCTTCTTCGCCTCGGTCGCCTGCACTTCGAACGCCGTGGCGACAATCGCGAAATCCCGCAGCATCGCCCCGCCCATCAGGCCGATGCCGGAGAACAGCGTCAGATCCGCCAGGCCTTTCTGGCCGCCCGTCAGGGTGCCGCCGACCCAGGCCAGCACCAGACCGATGACGATGGCAATCGCCGAGCCGTGAATGCGCCCGAAAGTCAGGCGTTTGGAGAGAATCACCGAGACCCACATGATCACGCCGACGAAAGCGAACGCGGTGATCAGGCCGTTGTGTTCCAGACCGTTTTCAATGAGTGCCCACATGTCAGCGACCTCCTACCGGGGTACCGACCGGGGTGACTTCCACCGGTTCGTCAGGCAATGGCTCACCTTTATGGGTGCGGCTGATCAGGGCAATCGTGCAGCCACAGACCAGCACCGAACCGATGGCCGCCAGCACCGCCACCGGGCCGCCGTGCAGGGCGGTGACGACGTTCTGTTGCGCGGCCATCGCCACCACCACCGGAATGTACATTGCGCCCCAGAAGCCGACGCCCATCTCGCAATCCTTGGTCATGCCGCCGCGTTTCTGCATCCACAACCGCGCGCAGATCAACAGGATCATGGCGATGCCGACCCCGCCGACGTTGGATTTGACGCCCAGCAACACGCCGAGCATGTCGCCCATGATCACCCCTGCCAGCGTACAGATCGCCAACAGCGCCACACCGTAAATAATCATTGTTGTAGTCCTCAAAGTGCATCGTCGAATGTTGTTTTTGTTGTTCGAAGCCTGAGTCGCGGCGGTTTATGGTCGGCGGCCACCCTCCTCTCGCAACAGCGCCTGCAAGGTGTCCAGACGCGCACTGTCGAAGGCAGTGACCGTGCCCGATTCGAACACCCGGCGCGCCAGCCCGGTCAGCACCGCACCGGGCGGCAGTTCAATCTGTAAACGCACGCCGCGCTCGTAAGCGCTTTGCACGGTGCCGCGCCAGTCCACCACGCGGCACATGTTGAACGCGAGATCGTCGCGCAGGGCGTCAGTCTTGATCAGCGGACGCGCGCGACTGCCACTCAGGTAAGCGATTTTCGGAGTCTTCAGTTCAACTTTGGCGAAGGCTTCGGCGAGGATTTGCGCAGGTTTTTCCAACAGCGGACAGTGCGACGGCACGCTCACCGCCAGACGTTTCGCCAGACCGGCGCCACGACTGCGCGCCAGTTCCGCCACCGCTTGCATCGCCGCGTCACTGCCGGCAATCACCACCTGGTTATCGGCGTTGATGTTGGCCAGGTAAACCGGCGACTCCGCGCTGTGCACCTGCGCCAGCAGCGTTTCGACGGTGGATAATTGCAGGCCGATGATTGCGGTCATGCCAAAGCCTTGTGGATAAGCCTGCTGCATCAATTCACCGCGCAGGCTGACCAGATTTAACGCATCGCTGAAGCTCAGCGCCCCGGCGACCACCGCTGCCGGGTATGCGCCGATGGACAGGCCGGCGACGTAATCCGCCGTGAGTCCGTCCTGCAGCAACTGCCGCGAGGCAGCGACCCCGGCGATCAACAGGCACAGCTGAACCGCCCGGGTGCTGCGCAACGCATCGGCAGAATCGAGCAATGCGACATCTTCACCGAGCACCTCGCTGGCCTCGGTCAAGGTTGCCCGAGGCAAACGCTGGAGCATGCCCGGTTGCTGCGCGCCCTGGCCGGGGAACACCAGCAGGCTGCTCACGCTGCCTGCTCCTGCGGGTTCCACGGATCAGCCACCAAACAGGCTTGATGGGCGTTTTTCAGCAGCACCCGTGCAGACCCGCCGGCCCATTCGCGCAACGCGACTGCACCGAACGGCGTCTGCAATTGCATGTCGACCCGGCACACGGCTTGATCAAAAACCGCGACCAGTTTGCGTGCCTGATTACGGGTGATCATCTGCGGCGTACGCAGAATCAGATCGAGATCGCTGGCCTCATGCATCGCGACAAAACCACTGGCCAACTCAAACCCGACACTGCCGCTGATGCCCCAGACCCAACCGCAATCATCGAGCATCGGCCGCAGTTGTTTGAGGGCCTGCATCACTGGCAGATCGCGCGCGCAATCGACATGACAAAGCGCTTCGGGGCTGACCCGACAGGCAATCGAATCGAGCGCCATAAACGCCGCCAGCCGCTGCTCACGGAACACACCGCGCACGCCCACCGCGACCAAACCTTCAGCGCTCACCGCCCGCCGCACCACCACCGGTTGCCCGGCAGCCAGCGATTCGACTGCCCACTGCGGCGCATCCGCCGGCAACTGCGCCGGGGTCATGCCCCACAGCAGATCGTGGGCCAGTGGCAGGTTCACCACTGCGCCCTCAGCAGTTCACGCACGCGGCTGGACGCTTCACGGTTTTTCGCACCGAGACGCTTGCTCAAGTCAGTGCTGGCGATATCGCCGATGGCCTGTTTCAGGCACTCGGTCACCCGCGCCAGATCCTCCGCCGTCGGCTGCTCGATCTGCTGCACCGAGAGGGTTTCCCAGAGCAATCCGAGGCTGGCGTAGCTGTCGATGTCATAGGCCATCGGCGGCACGCTGGCGGCCAGTGCTTCCAGTTCCTCGACACTGCGCAGTGTCACTCGCGCCGCCGAGGCCTTGCCCATCGCATGCACCATCACCCCGGGATCGCGCAGGGCAATCAAGCGGTTGGCCTGATAACCGTGGGCCAGAAACGCCCCGGACATCGCCTTGCCCACCAGCAGCGCAATCACCGGATGCCCGGCCAGACGGGCGCGGGCATAAGCGTCCGCCGCACCGGCCAGGGCCTGGTGAATGCCGAGGGCTTCTTCGCGGCGGCCGTAAGCCTGGCTCGGAACATCGACGATGGCGATGATCGGGCGCTTGTGAGCTTGATCATGATCAGCCGTGATCACCTCATCCACAGCCTTAGCCAGACCCCAGCCTTCGAGCAAACCGACTTCGCCGTTGCGAGCCCGTGGGAAACGGTTGTCGGGGTCAGCGACCACCGCAATAAATCGCCCGAGTTCGCCATCGGCAACTTGCAACGACGGCGGCAAGCCTTCTACGGCTTTCGCGCCAGCGCTCAGGGCGTTGAACCAGTTCAAACCGCGCACGGAATAACCACTCATGAGCGCTCTCCTTGATACAGATCGCGAACCACCGACGGTTCGATTTGCTTGCCAGTGTCCAAACGGTTCAGGCGTTGCAGAAACCAATCGGCACGCTGACTGCGCGGCCGGGTTGGCAAACCCTGTTGCAGCAACGCACCGACCTGCTGGCGAATCTGTGCCACATCATCGGCGACGTAACGATCCACCAAGCCGCTGGCGAAACGCTGCTCGCCACCGGTCAGGCTCCAGATGAAGGGCCGGTCGCGGGAGTCGTATTCCTCGATCCCGGCTTCCTGCTCGATCACCTGTGGGCCGTTCAACCCAAGGCGCGCTTCCTGGGTCACCAGCAAATAACTGCACAGCGCAGCGGCAATCGACATGCCGCCGAAACAACCGACGCTGCCCGCGACCACGCCGACCACCGGTTGGTACTGCTGCAAGTCGACAATCGCCGCATGAATATCGGCAATCGCCGCCAACCCGAGATTGGCTTCCTGCAAGCGCACGCCACCGGTTTCCAGCAGCAACACGGCGCGCGTCGGGATGCCTTTGCGGTTGTCTTCGGCGGCCAGTTCCAGCGCGCCGGCAATCTTCGCTCCGCCGACTTCGCCGAGGCTGCCGCCCTGGAACGCGCCTTCAATCGCGGCGATCACCAGCGGCAGGCCATCGAGGCTGCCTTTGGCAATCACCACGCCGTCATCGGCTTGCGGTACCACGCCCTGGCGTTCGAGCCACGGCGACATGACCCGTTGAAACGGGTCGAGCAATTCGCGGAAGGTCCCGGCGTCGAGCAAGGCTTTCGCCCGTTGCCGCGCACCGAGTTCGACGAAGCTGTGCTTGTGCAACAGCGCTGCGCTGTCAGTCATGGCCGATCTCCTCGAAACCTTGTTCCAGACGCAGGCGCACCACACCCGGCGTGGCGCCGAAATCGTGAATATCGATGGCCATCGCCGGTGGCGTGGTGCCGTCGAACATCCGCGCAAACAGATGCTGCCAGCGCTGCTGCGCACCGTTGACCGAAGTCTGCACATTGATCGTCAGCTTGCCGGCCAGCCCCGGCTCGATCAGCACTTCCAGATCGCCCGAGCCGACACAACCGACCAGCGCGCGCCCGCGTGGCGGCTGCCCGGCGGGAAATTCAAAGGATAAGGTTTCCATCAAAACGCTCCCTGAAGGATGCCGTCGCGCTCGATTCGGTCGAGCAGCAGCGTGGCGGCGAGCAAGTCGGCGGCGCCACCGGGCGAGGCATTCAATGCGATGAGTTGTTGATCCAGTGCGTGCAGGCGCCGACGCCCGTTGAGGCTGGCGCTGCCACCGGCGTCGAGCACCGCTTGCGCGCCTTGCTGCATAGCGTGCAGGCCCTGTTCACCGGCGCGGTAGAGCACGCAGGTGTCGGCCAGATCGGTCATGATCGCCAGCAGCGCATCGAGCCGGGCGTTCTGTTCGCCGTGACCGTTGGCGCGGCTGCGTTTGAGTTGCGGCAGGCCGCGTTGCAACACGGAAGGGAAGCCGAGTTGCGCTTCCTCACGGGCACCGCGTGCGCCGTAACGCAGGGCGACTTGTGCGCCGTGGCTCAGCGGTTTTGGTGCGTAGCGATCATCCAGCAAGGCCAGACGTGCGGCGCGAAGAGAGACGGCGTTGGCGCCGGAGGATTTCGGTTCCAGCGCAGCGGCGGTCACCAGTAATCCCAGTGCCCAAATTGCTCCGCGATGGGTATTCACCCCGTTGGTGGTCGCGAGCATCGCTTGCTCGCCTTCGCGACCGAGGCGGCCAATCGCTTCGCGCAACGTTGAATCGACTGCGCCGATTTCAGCTGCGGCTTCAGCCATTTCCTTGAACGCCGGCCACAACGACAATGCCGAAGCGTGCATCAGGCCCAGGTGCAGATCGGTGTGCGCGCCATTGCCACGCCGGTCGACCAGCGCCGGTTTCGGCGACAGATCGGCTTCGTCGATCAGCGCATCCACCGCCAGATCGGCCAGGCGTTCGCTCAGGCTCAGGGGTTTCGCTTGCAGGTTGAGTGCGTGCATTACCAGCTCCTGAACTTGGCGGGCGGGTTGTAGAGGCCGCCGGACCACTCGACCAGATCGGCCACGCTTTTCGCCGCCAGCAGTTCACGGGTGGCGTCGGTGCGGCGGATGCCGAGGTCTTCGGGCAAAGCGATCAGGCCTTCGCGGCGCATGCGTTCAGTGTCTTTCGGGTTGTGGCGCAGGCCGATGGCGGTGACGCCGGCGACCGCTGCAATCATCGCCTGGCGCTCTTCCAGCGAGCGCGCTTTGTACAGGTAGGCGATGCCTTCTTCGGTGAGCAGGTGGGTGACGTCGTCGCCGTAGATCATGATCGGCGCCAGCGGCATACCGCTTTTCTTCGCCACTTCCACCGCGTCGAGGGTTTCGACGAAGGTCGGTTTGCCGCCCTCCTGGAAGGTCTCGACCATTTGCACGACAAGTTTCTTGCCGCGTTCGAGCATCGGTTGCGGCGCGTCGTCGTGGCGCATGTCGAGCCACGCCGGGGTGCCGTGACGCCGACCGCGCGGGTCGTGGCCCATGTTCGGCGCGCCGCCGAAACCGGCGAGGCGACCACGGGTGACGGTCGAAGAATGGCCGTCGCCATCGACTTGCAACGTTGCGCCGATAAACAGATCCACCGCGTACTGCCCCGCCAGTTGGCAGAACATCCGGTTGGAGCGCAGCGAGCCGTCGCGGCCGGTGAAGAACACGTCCGGGCGCGCGGCGATGTAGTTTTCCATGCCCAGTTCGGTGCCGAAGCAATGCACGCTCTCGACCCAACCGCTCTCGATCGCCGGGATCAACGTCGGGTGCGGGTTGAGCGTCCAGTTGCGGCAGATCTTGCCTTTGAGGCCGAGGGATTCGCCGTAGGTCGGCAGGATCAGTTCGATCGCGGCGGTGTTGAAACCGATGCCGTGGTTGAGCGACTGCACGTTGTGTTTTTCGTAGATCCCGCGAATCGCCATCATCGCCATCAACACGTGCACCGGTTTGATGTGCCTTGGGTCGCGGGTGAACAGCGGTTCGATGTAGAACGGCTTGTCGGCCACCACCACAAAATCCACCCATGACGCCGGAATATCCACGCGCGGCAGTTCGCTGACATCGTCGACCAATTGGTTGACCTGAACGATGACGATGCCGTCGCTGAAGGCCGCCGGTTCGATCAGTGCCGGGGTGTCTTCGGTGCTGGGGCCGGTGTAGATGTTGCCGGCGCGGTCGGCCATGAACCCGGCCGAGAGCACGACGTTGGGGATCAAGTCCACCACCAGCCGCGCGTAGAGTTCGATGTAGGTGTGAATCGCGCCGATTTCCAGCAAGCCGTCTTCGAGCAACTGGCTGATGCGCAGGCTCTGGGTGCCGGCGAAGGAGAAATCGAGCTTGCGGGCGATGCCGCGTTCGAACAGATCAAGGTGCTCGGAGCGACCGACGCTGGGCATGATCATGTGCAGATCATGCAGCTTGGCCGGATCGGCTTTGGCCAGCGAACGGGAAAGGAAATCCGCCTGCTTCTGGTTGTTGCCCTCCAGCACCACCCGGTCGCCGGGATGAATCAGCGCTTCGAGCGCGGCGACGATCTTGTCGCTTGGCAGTACCACACCGTCGGCCAGCCCGCGCACCTTGTCGAGACGCCGCTGCTTCTCGTCACGCCGCCGCGTCCAGCGCGAGTCGGGGGAAATTGTTGTTGTCATGCTCACTCCACGGGGTTCGCTGTCGTGGAGCCAAGGTAGGCGTGTGAGCGGGGCGCATCAATCAAGCGCGGTGGTGGATCGTTACGGTCAGGGTAACGATCGAGAGCTGCCCTCACCCTAGCCCTCTCCCGGAGGGAGAGGGGACTGATTGGGGGATGCTCAAGGGATACGCCGACCTGGGAGTGTTGTACTGAATCCGGAATTCACCAGGTTTACCAAATCCATAATCGACTCGGTTTTTCAGGTCGATGTACAACGCCAGACACCTCGGTCGGCCCCCTCTCCCTCCGGGAGAGGGCTGGGGTGAGGGTCGGCTTTTAATCACTCCGTCGGCACCAACCTATCCAACACCCGATTCACCGCCATCTCCGCCACCATCACCACCTGAGCAATGCCCTGCAGCGTCTTGCGGTGCGTGCCTTGCACCAGCGCCGCATGGTTGTTGAGCATGACCGTAGCGGAGCCGAGGGATTCGCTGGCGTCGGCCAGCAGGGATTCGCTGTCGGCGTCGGGGTTGGCCATGTACAGCGTGTTGGGGGTGTAGGGCGTGGCCATGAGGTCGGGTTTTGGCGGGCCGAGGTAATGGTCGAGGGCGCGTTCGGCGGCTTCGTGGAATTTCTTTGATTCGGGGGCTTCGTAAGGGGATGCCGCATCTGTTGGCGGCGGATTTGGTGTTGGTTTAATCATTCTCAGGTTCCGAAATAAGGCTGGAACCGCTTCTCTGCTAAAAGAAGGGGTGGCAGCTGAACGCAGGTTAGCAGACCGGGGAACCTAAGGAAGCCGGCGCGCCGAAGCGCCCTGCGCACAGCCGCCATCGAATGCAGGCACTGAGCCTGACGATGATGTATGTGCACCCTTAGATTAACCACGGGCTGCTAAACCCGATCACTGGGAATCAGTGACGCAATCAAGTTACGCAGCCTGCCGAGGGCGCACAAGCCGGCGGATTCTGGTGCATGCGTAGGCAGTGGCGCAAGGATTTGTAGGCTGGTGAGGCGTAACACCGGGTGTCTTTAAACAGCTGTGCTGGAAAGTGTTTATTGCACTGCAGAAATTGAAGATTTTCCTGTAAGAATTTGCTGATTCAACTGGCCCCATCGCTGGCAAGCCAGCTCCCACAGGGTTTTGTGTGACTCACAAAATCCGAATACGACGCGGACACTGTGGGAGCTGGCTTGCCAGCGATGAGGCCAGTCAAAGCACCACAAACCTCTAAATCAGTGAACCAGCCCAGCCTCCACCAACAACTGCTCCAACCCCAACAAATCCGGGACCTTGGCCACCTGTTCCCCGACCTGCACCGCCGCCTGTTCCAGCGCACACAACGGCACATCGACATAACTCAACTGACTGTCGAGCTTGTACGAACGCGGGATCCCCTGCACCAGCAGCGCAATGAATTTCAGCCGCGGCAAGCCGCCGAGGGCGTTGAGGATGACGATCCGCGCGCGTTCGCCGATAACGATTTTCTGCCCGCACGCCGACTCGAAACTCAGCAGCGGAATCTGCCGCTCCCGCCAGCTCACCCGCCCCAGGTACCACGGCGGGGTATCGAGGTCGAAGGCGCTGGCCTGGTAGTCGATCAGCTCGGCGACGGCGACGTTGGGCAGGATCAGGTTGCGGTCGGCCAGTGGCAGCAGCAGGCCGGTGAGTTGGCTGCTGCGCGCGTTGTGGCGACGCTCATGCATGTTTCTTGCTCCAGTGGGCAATGCTTTCGAGCAGTACCGATTCCTGATACGGCTTGCCGAGGTAGTCGTTGACGCCGATGGCCATCGCACGGTCGCGGTGTTTCTGCCCGGTGCGCGAGGTGATCATGATGATCGGCAGGTGTTGCAGGCGTTCGTCGTGGCGCACCTGGGTGGCGACTTCGAAGCCGTCCATGCGCGGCATTTCAATGTCGAGCAGCATCAGGTCGGGCATGTGTTCTTCGAGCAGCAGCATCGCGTCGACGCCGTCCTTGGCGGTCAGCACGTTCATGCCGTGGCGTTCGAGCAAACGGCTGGTGACCTTGCGCACGGTGACCGAGTCGTCGACCACCAGCACCAGCAGGGGTTTCTGCGGCTCACTGTCGATGTCCGCCTGCGCCGGATGCTGGGCGATCCGCGCCTGCATCGCGCGGATCGGCGCGAGCAAATCAAGAATCAGCACCACCCGACCATCGCCGAGAATCGTCGCCCCGGACACTCCTTGCACCGCCGCAAACTGCGGGCCGAGGCTCTTGACCACGATCTCGCGAGTGCCGGCCATCGCATCGACCTGCACCGCGATGTGCCGGTCATTGCACTGCACCAGCAGCACCGGCAATGGCAGGCTCTGGCCGAGCAGTTTGGGGCGTGGCGCGGTTTTCAGCAGCTCGCCCAGATAGCACAGTTCGTAGCGCTGACCGGCGTAGTGGTAGCTCGGCGGATCGTTGCGGTAGTGCGCTTCCAGATCATTCGGCAACACGCGGACGATGCCTTCGATGGTGTTCAGCGGAATCGCGTATTGATCCTCGCCGCACTGCACCATCAGCGCGCGGTTGACCGACACGGTGAACGGCAGACGAATGCGAAAATGCACGCCCTGCCCCGGCACCGAATCGATGCTCATGGTGCCGCCGAGCTGGCGGACTTCTTCGTGAACCACGTCCATGCCGACGCCGCGTCCGGAAATCTGAGTGATCTTTTCCGCGGTGGAAAAGCCCGGCTGCAGGATGAACTGCAGCACGTCGCGGTCGCTGATTTCGGCGTCCGGTGCCAGCAGGCCGCGCTTGATCGCCTTGCGCCGCACCGCTTCGAGCGGCACCCCGGCGCCATCGTCACGGATATCGAAAACGATGTCGCCGCCCTCGCGGGTCAGGTCGAGGGTGATCGTGCCCTGCGCCGGTTTGCCCGCCGCCAGCCGCACTTCGGCCGACTCCAGGCCATGGTCGACGGCGTTGCGCAGCATGTGCTCCAGCGGCGCGGCCATGCGCTCCAGCACGTTGCGATCCATCTCGCCTTCGGCGTTGCCGATGATGAACGCGACGTCTTTGTTCAGCTCTTCGGCGACCTGCCGCACGATGCGTTTGAGGCGCGGCAACATCCGTTCGAACGGCACCATGCGCGTGCGCATCAGGCCTTCCTGCAACTCGGTGTTGATCCGCCCCTGTTGCTGCAACAGGTTCTCGGCGTCGTGGTTGCGGCGCTCGAGGGTTTCCTTGAGATCGAGCAAGTCGGAGGCGGATTCGAACAGTGCCCGCGACAGTTGCTGCAACTGCGAATGGCGGTCCATTTCCAGCGGGTCGAACTCTTCGTAACCGAGGCGTTCGGCATCGACTTGCTGACGGCTGAGAATCCGTCCCTGGGTTTCAGTGTCGAGCCGGCGCAACTGATCGCGCATGCGTTCGATGGTGGTTTCCATCTCGTTCAGCGCGGTTTGCGCATCGCTGACCTGCTGCTCGATACGCCCGCGGAAAATCGAAGTTTCGCCGGCCAGATTGACCAGTTCATCAAGCAGTTCGGCGGAGACCTTGACCATGTCCGCGCCGGCATCGGCGGCAGGCACCGCAGGCTCGGTCTTGGCCGGAATCGGCCGCAACGGCGGCGTGTCGGGGGTCGCCGGATGGCTGAAATTCTGGATCGCGTTGATCAGCCGATCCGCCGGCGGGCATGGCTGCCCGGCGCGCACGCCGTCGAGCATCTGCGCCAGGCGGTCATGCCCGCGCTGCACCAGCGCGAACAGTTCGGCGGACGGCTGCAGCACGCCGGTGGCGAGGCTTTCGTAAAGGAATTCGAGCTCATGGGCGAGGTCGCCGATCGGGCCGATCTCGACCATCCGCGCGCCGCCCTTGAGCGTGTGCAGATCGCGCAGCAGGGTTTCCACTTCCTGCCGATTGCCCGGCTCGGCCTGCCAGCGCAGCAACGCCGCGCCGGAGCTTTCGATGATGTCGAAACCCTCTTCGAGGAAGATGTCCAGCAGCTCCGGATCATGCGCCGCGCTGTCTGATTCAGCCGTCGGTTGCGCCGCTTCGGCAGTACCGGCGGCGCCCTGGCGGAACTGGCGGATCGTCTCGATCAGATCCTGCGCCGGGCGCAATGGTTGATGCGCCTGCAACTGCTCCAGCAACAAGGCCAAGCGGTCATGGCCCTTGTGCAGCAAGCGGCCCAGCGCATCGCTGTGACTGTAGCGACGATCCACCAGCCCTTCGTAAAGGCTTTCCAGCTCATGGGCCAGATCGCCGATGGCGTCGACCTCGGCCATCCGCGCGCCACCCTTGAGCGTGTGCAAATCGCGCTGCAACGACGACAGCGGCGCAGCGTTGTCCGGGTCGCTCAGCCAGCGTTGCAAGGCTTGCCCGGCGCTGTCGAGAATGTCTACCGCCTCTTCGAGGAAAATCTCGACGATCTCGTCGTCCGGCGCAGTCTCGACATTGGCGCGGGACAGTTCGGCGGTGGCGGCACCCAGTTCGCTGATGTTCAAGGTGCGGCTGCCGTCGCTGCGGATCAGCCCCATCGCCGTCGGATCGAGGCTTTCATCGAGCAGTTCGTGCAAGGCGCGGATGCGCTGCGGCTGCGGGGTAATTTCCTGGCCGGCAGCCAGTTCGTCGAGCATGTTGATCAGCGCTTCATGAGCGTTCTGCGCTTCGTGGAAAAACCTGTCGCTGACCGCCAGGCTGCTTTCTTCGACAGCGCCATACAGGTCGAGCAAGGCTTCGCACAACACATCCACCGGCAGCAGATCGGCGAGGTGTGCGCCTTCGCCCAACGTGGTCAGCTCATCCAGCAGCGCACTGAGTTCCTGGCGCTCGCCGGGGTGTTGCTGCCAGCGTTGCAACAGGCTTTCGGCATCGAGCAGGATGTCCATGCCCTGGGCGAGGAAGTTGTTGATCAGTTGCGGATCGCGCTTGATCCGCAGGCCGGTGTTCGGCGCGCTGAGGATCGCTTCCAGACGTTCGGCCAGCAGCGTTTCGGTGCGTTTGATCAGCGACTGCGCACCGACAATCGGCGCCAGCGGATCGTGCTTGAGCTGGCGCAAACCAACGCGGAACAGGCCTTCGGCTTCGAGGAGCAATTCCACTTCATCCAGATCCAGTGGCAACTGATGCGCCTTGAACTCGCGCGCCAGTTTATCCAGCGGCGCGGCCAGTTCGGCAATCGGCAATACGCCGGCCATCGACGCACTGCCCTTGAGCGTGTGCAAGGCGCGCTGCAATTCGTCGCTGGCCGGCAGCGGCACATGCTCGGCGGCCTGATCGAGAAAGCGGTTGAGGCTGGCGAGGTGGGTTTCGGCCTCGTTGCGGAAGATCTCCAGCAACAGCGGATCGAGGGCCGCCACATCGTCGACGTCTTCGGCCGCCAGCGGCTCGACGCCTTTGGCCAGCGCATGCGCGCGGGCCGCCAGTTGATCGACATCGCTGCGCTGCCGCTGGCGCTGAGTGGCGAATTCGCTGATCAGTTCCGGCAGCAACAACACCGTGTCGGTGAGCAACTGCTGCACCTGCGCACCGGGCTCGACGCTGTGTTCCAGCACGCGGTTGAGCAGGTTTTCCACCGCCCAGGCCAGCTCGCCAAGGATCAGCGCACGCACCATGCGCCCGCTGCCCTTCAAGGTGTGAAAGGCGCGGCGCAGTTCGGTCAGGGCGGCGCGGTCATGAGTGTCAGCCGTCCAGCGCGGCAGGTATTCGTGCAGGACTTCGAGCACCTCGTCGGTCTCTTCGAGGAACACTTCGCGCAGTTCATCGTCCACCGGTGCTTCATCGCGCGGCGGCGGCATCAGGCTGCCGGGGGTGATCAAGGCAGGCGGGTTGACTGCCGATACCGGACTGGCCAGCACCTCGGCCAGCGACTGCACGGTCTGCGGATCGTCCAGCGCCTGCAGGTCCTGCATCACCAGCGCTTCGCTGGGGCTGAGTACATCGTCGAGCAACGGCACGTGAGGTTCGCCGGGTGGCTCGTCAGGAAAGAAACCGAGGCTGGCGAGGCTCTTCTGTGCAACATCCAGCAGTTGTTCATTCGGCGCTTGCGGGTCGTCGCTCAGGCGTTCGAGGTAATACTCGAGGCTGGTGATGACGTCGGCGAGGTGATCCAGTTGCTGCCAGCCCGGCTCATGCGGATCGAGCAGCAGGTGTTCGCGGATGAAGCTATTGCAGGCCTCGACCAGACTCGCCGCGCGGCTCAGCGGAATCATCGCCAGCGCGCCGCGCACCTGGGTCAGCAACTCCGGCAGCGGTTGCAGTTGCTGGCGATCCCAGTCGGCGTCGATGTAATCGACGATCATGTCCTTGGCCTGTTGCAGGCAGATGCGCGCTTCCTTGATCACGATCTGGTGGATCTGTGTCAGGTCGGTGGTCGGCAGGCGCGCGTCTTCGGGACTTTCCGGCTCTACGGTGCCGACCATTCCGGCAAGGTTGGCTTCGACGTAGAGCAGCGCGCCGGCAACGTCCATCAGGGTCGCGTCATTCGGTTCGCGCTGGCCCTGAGCGAGGCTGAGCACCACCGCCAGTTGATCGATGATGACTTTGCGCGGCTGGCCGAAACCGAGCACCGCGAGGGTATCGGCGATCTGCCGCAACGGCGCCAGCAGGCTCTCCAGGTCGGAGGTGTGTTGACGGTCGCTGCGCACGAACAGGTCGAGGCGCTCCTTGACCCGCACCAGCTCTTCGCACAGCGCCGCCAGCACCGAGCGCATCGCATCGCGGTCGGGGCCGGCCAGGCGCGCGCGTTCTTCGTCGACCATCGCGCTGTCGGGCAACGCGTCGTCCAGGGAGTAGCGATCTTTCATGGTCAGCATCTGCCCGGTGGGATGTTCGGCTTTGGCAATATAGAACAGCAGGCTTTTCAGCAGCTCCGGCGGGGCCGGCTGATTGAGGCCGCGCGGGCCTTGTTCAAGCAGGCGCTTGAGTTCCTTGTCGGCGTCCTTGAACAGGCTGCGCAGTGCCGGACTGTTGGCGATGGAGCCTTCGCGCATGCCTTCGACCAGCGCTGAAGCGACCTGCCACAGCGGACTCAACGGCGCATCGCCGCTGAGCGCTTCGAGGCGCTGGAAGACTTTCGCCAGGTATTCGAGGTGCGTCTGGTCGTCCTGCTCGCGCAGCAACCCGACCAGCGCCATTTGCAGCATCTGGCGCAACTTGCGCAATACGTTGGGCAATTCGGCCGGCTCCAGCGCTGCCAGCGCTTCTGCGTTCAACGGCGGCAAGTCCGGCAGTGGCGGGCTGAACAGGCTGGTTTCCGAGAGCAGGCTGTCGCCGCGCGCACTGCGCAGGTCGTTGATCAGCGGCAGCACCACCAGCGGCAAGTCGCGGCGGGCGCTCTGCACGCGATCGAGGTAAATCGGCAATTGCCCGAGGGCTTGCAGCAGCAAGTGCAGGGCTTCATCGCGATGGGCGACGCGCCCCTGCTGCAAGGCTTCGACCAGATGCTCCATTTCTTCGGCGAGCAACGCCGCGCCGTAGAACTCGACCATCTGCAAACTGCCGTGCACCTGATGGATATAGCCCAGGCACTCATCCAGCCCCGGCGCGGCCTGCGGGTCATCGAGCACGGTTTCAATCGCCTGATGCGCCTGTTTCAGCGTTTCGGCAATTTCACCCTTGACCCATTCGAGGGCCACGTAGTCGTGCCGGTCACCCATAACCACTCCACTCACGCCTTGTCCGTCGCGGACGCCGACGGCAAGGTGAAACCGGATACCGAACGGCGCAGCTGACTGGCCATCTTCGCCAGGTTGCCGATGCTCTCGGCGGTGGCGGTCGAGCCAGACGAAGTCTGCGAGGTGATCTGCTGGATCACGTTCATCGTCAGCGAGATTTGCCCGGCCGACGAGGTCTGCTGCTGTGCCGCGTTGGAGATGCTCTGGATCAGCGCCGCAAGGGTTTTCGAAACACCTTCGATTTCTTCCAGCGCCACACCGGCATCCTGCGCCAGTCGCGCGCCACGCACCACTTCGGTGGTGGTCTGCTCCATGGAAATCACCGCTTCGTTGGTGTCGGTCTGAATCGCCCTCACCAGCGTTTCGATCTGCCGGGTGGCGGCGGACGAGCGCTCGGCCAGCCGCTGCACTTCATCGGCAACCACGGCAAAACCGCGTCCGGCGTCCCCGGCCATCGAGGCCTGAATCGCCGCGTTGAGCGCGAGAATGTTGGTCTGGTCGGCAATGTCGTCGATCAGGCTGACGATGTCGCCGATTTCCTGGGACGACTCGCCGAGGCGCTTGATGCGTTTGGCGGTGTCCTGAATCTGTTCGCGGATGTTGTCCATGCCGTGGATGGTGTTGTGCACCACCTCGTTGCCCTTGTTGGCGATTTCCACGGAACGCTCGGCCACCGCCGAGGACTCAGCGGCGTTGGCCGACACCTGATCGATGGACTGGGCCATGTCGCTGATCGCGGTCGAGGCTTCGGAAATCTGCTGCGCCTGATGCTCCGAGGCCTGGGCCAAGTGCATGGCAGTGGCCTGGGTTTCCTGCACGGCGGCAGCCACCTGGCCGGCGGTGAGGTTGATGGTCGCAACCAGATCGCGCAGTTGGTCGACCGAGTAGTTGATCGAGTCGGCGATGGTCCCGGTGAAGTCTTCGGTCACCGAGGCGGTCACCGTCAGGTCACCGTCGGCGAGGTCTTCGATCTCGTCGAGCAGGCGCATGATCGCGTTCTGGTTACGCTCGTTCTTCTCGGCGGTCTCGCGCAACTGGCGGTTGGTTTCGCGGACCATGACCATGCCGATCAGGATGATCGAGGCCAGTGCCAGCAAGCCCAGGACGTAGCCGCCAATGGTGTCGGTGCTGCGCCCGCCGGCAAGGTTTTCGAAACCGCTGGCGAGGTGCGAAGCCTCATCAAGCAGGGTCTGCGACAGGCTGAAGATGTTGCTCGCCGATTCACGGACCTTGAACAGCTCCGGCGAGGTTTCGAGGATTTCGTCCACGGAGCCGGAGACGAACTGGAACAGCTCGGAAATTTCACTCAGGCGCGCACGGGCATCGCGGTCTTCGACCTGGCTGATTTTCAGGGTCGGGTTGCCCTGCAACATACCGTTGAGCACCTGGCCGAAACGGGTGGCGTCGCGGCCAAAAGCGTCGGCGGCCTGCTGCGAGTTTTCGTCGCCTGCAAGCACGGTGTTGACCGCGCCGAGAATGCGTTCGGCCAGCAGCGATTGGCGCTGGGCCATCGCCACTTGCGCCGCCGGGGCGCCGCGTTGCAGGAGAATTTCGACGACTTTTTCGTATTCGATCTGCAACTGCGGCACAGTTTCGGCCAGGGTCGCGGCGACCTGATGCAGCGAGAGTACGGTCTGTTCGCTGGAGAGAATCGCGTCGGTGTTTTTCAGCAGGCGTTCCCAATCCAGCTGCACCGCGCGCATTTCCGGGCGCACGGCGGCTGGTGCGGGTGGCAGGCCGGTGGCCGGGTCGCCCTTTTTCAGATAACCCCAGCGCTGGGCAAAATCGTTGCGCGCATCGCTCAGCAGCTTGAACGCGGCGGCCTTGCCGGCGGCGGCCTCGGTGGCGTTCTTGGCGATGCGTTGCGACAGCACGCGCAGCTCACCGGCGTGGCCGATGTACTGCTTGTCGTAATTGGCCTGGGTGTTGAGGTAGGCGAAGTTGGCGAACAGCAGCATGATGAACACGATCAGTGCGATGAACAGCACGATGATCTGCGAACGACTGCGCGACCCTTCTGCCGACTTGCCTGTTTTTGCTTTTGTCATCGGTCCTCGCCTATTCCCGCGCCATTTAAAGCTCACCGAAAACCCTGTGGGAGCGGGCTTGCCCGCGATGAGGCCGGCACATCCGACATCTATGGCGACTGATCTGACGCCATCGCGGGCAAGCCCGCTCCCACAGATTTGGGTGGTGTTTCGACTAAATCGCGACGCTCATGAACACCGGCGATTTGGCCAGCGCAAACAGGCTGAACACCCGCCAGTTCTGCTCACGCCGGAAATAGCCTTTGACGAACTCGGCCTTGGAGCCTTGGCGCTTGCTGATCGAGATCGGTTCGAAGCTGTCCTGCTCGAAGTGCTGCAGGCCGAACACCTCATCCACCAGCAGCCCGGCAAACACGTCGTTGTGCTCCACCACCAACACCCGCCGCTGTTTGCGCAGCGGTGACAGTTCGTGACCGAAAAAGCCGCACAGGTCCATGATCGGCAGCAAGCGCCCACGCAGGTTAGCCACCCCTTTGACCCACGGCTTGACCCCGGGCAACTGAGTGCAGCGCGGTTCGTGCAGCACTTCGCTGACTTCGCCCATCGGCGTCACGTACCAATGCTCGCCGAGGCGAAAACCGATGCCGCTCCAGCGATCCTGACGGCCGGGCTGCGACGGCAGGTCCGCCGCCAGCAGACGGCAGCGCTGGTCGATCTGCCACAGCAGTTCGAACGCGGTCAGCGACTGGTTCATGGCCGCGCGATCAACCGGCCAGCACGTTGTTCAGGGTCTTGATCAGCATGTCTTCTTCGACCGGTTTGGTCAGGTAATCCTTCGCACCCTGGCGCGTGCCCCAAACCTTGTCGGTTTCCTGATCCTTGGTGGTGATGATGATCACCGGAATATGGCTGGTCTCGGCATCCTTGGTCAGTTGCCGGGTGGCCTGAAAGCCGTTGAGGCCGGGCATGACGATGTCCATCAGCACGGCGTCGGGTTTTTCCTGACGGGCCAGGGCCACGCCGTCGGCGCCGTTTTCGGCCTTGAGCACTTCATGGCCGTGCTTTTCCAGCATGCCGGTGAGTTTGTACATTTCAGTCGGCGAATCATCGACGATCAGGATACGTGCCATGGTCTTCCCCATTTTTCTTGTCGACTCCCGGCCCGCTGGCCGAGCGTCACTGTACGTGTCTTACTGCGGCAAAACGGCGGCAAAGCCCGGAACGTGGGCCTGAATCGCGTCGAGCAGTTCTTCCTTGCTGAAAGGCTTGGTCAAAAATTGATCAGAACCGACAATCCGCCCCTTGGCCTTGTCGAACAGCCCGTCACGCGACGACAGCATGATCACTGGCGTGGCCTTGAACGCACTGTTGTTCTTGATTAAAGCGCAGGTCTGATAACCATCCAGACGCGGCATCATGATGTCGACAAAAATGATCCCGGGGTGGTTGTCGGCGATCTTGGCCAACGCGTCGAAGCCGTCGATGGCCGTGATGACCTCGCAGCCCACATTCTTCAACAGCGTTTCGGCGGTGCGACGAATCGTTTTCGAGTCGTCGATCACCATGACCTTCAAGGCGCTGGACTGCTGTTCCATAAGGGGGCTCTACCGTCGCCTTTGCGAATCAAATTGTCCGTTTTGCGATGAGTAATGGCTGGAAACCCTTGATGCTCAAGGGCCAGCACGCTATGCCAGCCTTTTTAGCACAGTCTCCAGATGCAATCTATCGACGGGTTTTTCCTTGACCGAAAACCCGCCCGGAGCCACTCTGGCGGCACTTTTTCAATACCGATCCGGTAGCCAATTTTCGAGGAAAACCCAATGAGCGTTCGCGTCGGGATTGTCATGGACCCTATCGCCAGCATTTCCTATAAAAAGGATAGCTCGCTGGCCATGCTGCTGGCCGCGCAGAAACGTGGCTGGGAACTGTTCTACATGGAACAGCGCGACCTGTATCAGGCCGAAGGTCAGGCCCGGGCGCGCATGAAGCCGCTGAAAGTCTTCGCCAACCCGGAAAAATGGTTCGAACTGGACGCCGAGCAGGACAACCTGCTGAGCGACCTGGACGTGATCCTGATGCGCAAGGATCCGCCGTTCGACATGGAGTTCGTCTACTCCACCTACCTGCTGGAACAGGCCGAAACCGCCGGCGTGCTGGTGGTCAACAAACCGCAGAGCCTGCGCGACTGCAACGAGAAGCTGTTCGCCACGCTGTTCCCGCAGTGCACCCCGCCGACCATCGTCAGCCGTCGTCCGGACGTGCTGCGTGAATTCGCCGACCACCATGGCGACGTCATCCTCAAGCCGCTGGACGGCATGGGCGGTTCGTCGATCTTCCGTCATACCGCCGGTCACCCGAACCTGTCGGTGATCCTTGAAACCCTGACGCTGCACGGCAAGCAGCAGATCATGATTCAGGGTTACCTGCCGGCCATCGTCGATGGTGACAAACGCATCCTGATGATCGACGGCGAGCCGGTGGATTACTGCCTGGCACGGATTCCGGCCCAGGGCGAAACCCGTGGCAACCTCGCCGCCGGTGGTCGTGGTGAAGCGCGGCCGCTGACCGACAAGGATCGCTGGATCGCCGCGCAAGTCGGCCCGACCCTGCGTGAGAAAGGCCTGCTGTTCGTCGGTCTGGATGTGATCGGTGAGCACCTGACGGAAATCAACGTCACCAGCCCGACCTGCATCCGCGAAATCGACAACGCATTCGGCACCGACATCGGCGGCATGCTGATGGACGCGATCGACAAGAAGCTGCAAGCCGCCGGCAAAAAGCCACAAGCTTGATGCACGTCACATGCAGTCTGTCGCTTGAAGCGTGAAGCCCAAGGCGTGAAACCAACATTGCGTTATCATGCGCAGCCTCTGAAAAACGCGATGTTGGTTTTCTTGTCATGACCCTCCCGTCCGATCTGCCCGCAGAACTCGCCCAGCGTGGCGTGCGCCCGGCCGATCGCCTCGGTTTTACCCTGTTTCTCGCGGCGCTGATTCATTTGGCGCTGCTGCTCGGCGTGGGCTTCACCATGGTCGAGCCCAAGCAAATCAGCAAAACCCTGGAAATCACCCTCGCCACCTTCAAGAGCGAAACCAAGCCGAAAAAGGCGGATTTTCTCGCTCAGGAAAACCAGGAAGGCAGCGGCACCCTCGACAAGAAGGCGATTCCCAAGACCACCGAGGTCGCGCCGTTCCAGGACAATCAGGTCAAGAAAGTCACCCCGCCTCCGGCCGCCAAGCCAGAAGTACGCGAGGCCGCGCCGAAAGCTGCGGTGACCACGGTGGCGCCGAAACAGCAAAAGGCGCCGACCAAGAAAGAAGAAACCAAAACCGAAACCAAGCCTGCGGTCAACGCGCCGACATTCGACAGCTCGCAGCTGTCCAGCGACATCGCCAGCCTCGAAGCCGAACTGGCCAACGAACAACAGCTGTACGCCAAACGCCCGCGGATTCACCGCTTGAGCGCGGCCTCGACCATGCGCGACAAGGGCGCCTGGTACAAGGACGACTGGCGCAAGAAGGTCGAGCGCATCGGCAACCTCAATTACCCGGAAGAAGCGCGGCGCAAGCAGATTTACGGCAACCTGCGCCTGATGGTTTCGATCAACCGCGACGGCTCGCTGTATGAAGTGCTGGTGCTCGAGTCCTCCGGCCAGCCGCTGCTGGATCAGGCGGCGCAGCGCATCGTCCGACTGGCGGCACCGTTCGCGCCGTTTACCGGCGATCTGTCGGATATCGACCGACTGGAAATCATCCGCACCTGGAAATTCGCCCGGGGCGACAAGCTTTCCAGCAACTGACCGCCGGCATAAGGGCTTTTGTGGCGAGGGAGCTTGCTCCCGCTGGGCTGCGAAGCGGCCCCCTGGCATTTTTCAGACACACCTGGATATCAGATTTTACGACTGCTGCGCAGCCGGGCGGGAGCAAGCTCCCTCGCCACAGGGGGCGGGCAGACCATTTGCAACGCATCTCCAGCTTGTCAGTTCGCCCCTTGAACGCCACACTATCGCTCATGAAAAACGTCAGCCCCAGCTACCTCAAGCATCATTTCCTGATCGCCATGCCGCACATGGCCGACCCGAACTTTGCCCACACCTTGACCTACATCGTCGAGCACACGGCCAATGGCGCCATGGGGCTGGTGGTCAATCGACCGCAAGAGCTGAATCTGGCTGACATCCTCGAGCAATTGCGCCCGGACATCGATCCGCCAGCGCTGTGCCAGCATGTGCCGATCTTCATCGGTGGCCCGGTGCAGACCGATCGCGGTTTCGTCCTGCACCCGTCGGGCAAGACCTTTCAGGCCACCGTCGAACTGGACGGTGATCTGGCGCTGTCCACCTCGCAGGACGTGCTGTTCGCCATCGCCGACGGCGTAGGCCCGGCGAAAAGCGTAATCACCCTTGGTTATGCCGGTTGGGAAGCCGGGCAACTGGAGGCCGAGCTGGCCGACAACGCTTGGCTGACCTGCCCGTACGACGCCGACATCCTGTTCAACACCAGCAGCGAGCTGCGTCTGGAAGCGGCGGCACGGCACCTGGGGATCAACCTCAGCCTGCTGACCAGTCAGGCGGGGCACGCCTGATGGCCCTGCGCCTGATTCTCGGCTTCGACTACGGCACCAAACAGATCGGCGTTGCGGTCGGCCAGGTGATTACCGGCCAGGCCCGTGAGCTGTGCACCCTGAAAGCGCAGAACGGCGTGCCCGACTGGAATCAGGTCGAAGCGCTGTTCAAGGAATGGAAACCCGACGCCGTGGTGGTCGGCCTGCCGCTGAACATGGACGGTACGCCCAGCGAGATGTGCCTGCGCGCGGAGAAATTCGCCCGCCGTCTCAATGGCCGTTTCAATGTGCCCTTCTATACCCACGACGAACGCCTGACCACCTTTGAAGCCAAGGGTGAGCGACTGGTGCGTGGCGGGCAGAAAGGCAGTTACCGCGACAACCCGGTGGACGCCATCGCCGCCGCTCTGCTGCTGCAGGGCTGGCTCGATGAAAACACTGCATTGTTTGAATCCTGACAAGCGCTTCGGCGCTTTTCTTTTGGTTATAAACCCAGCCACGTCCGGCAGGACGCGGCTCGGAATCACGAAGGAGCATCCATGAGCCTGCCCAATCCCGCCGATCTGATCAGCCAGATGGCGACCCGCCTCAAGGCGCACCTTGCACAGCGTGATATCAGCGAACCGCGTTACATCGGCATTCGCACCGGTGGTATCTGGGTCGCACAGGCCCTGCTCAAGGAACTGGGCAGTGACGCGCCGCTGGGCACGCTGGATGTTTCCTTCTACCGCGACGACTTCAGCCAGAACGGCCTGCACCCGCAAGTGCGTCCGTCGGCCCTGCCCTTCGAGATCGAAGGCCAGCATCTGGTGCTGATCGATGACGTATTGATGAGTGGCCGGACCATCCGCGCCGCCATGAACGAACTGTTCGACTACGGCCGCCCGGCCAGCGTGACCCTGGTCTGCCTGCTCGACCTGGACGCCGGCGAGCTGCCGATCCGCCCGAACGTGGTCGGCGCGACCCTGTCGCTGGCCGCCAATGAGCGGGTCAAGCTGTCCGGCCCGGAGCCGCTGACGCTCGAACTGCAAGACCTGAATTCCTAACCCGCCCTTATTGAGAGTCCCCCTCGCGATGACGCCTCTAGATACCAAGCGCCCGCTGCAGCTCAATGATCAGGGCCAGCTGCGCCACTTCCTCTCGCTCGACGGCCTGCGCCGCGAGTTGCTGACGGAAATCCTCGACACTGCCGACTCGTTCCTCGAAGTCGGTGCCCGGGCGGTGAAGAAGGTCCCGTTGCTGCGCGGCAAGACCGTGTGCAACGTGTTCTTCGAAAACTCCACCCGCACCCGCACCACCTTCGAACTGGCGGCCCAGCGGCTGTCGGCGGACGTGATCACCCTGAACGTGTCGACCTCGTCGGCCAGCAAGGGCGAAACCCTGCTCGACACCCTGCGCAACCTCGAGGCCATGGCCGCCGACATGTTCGTCGTGCGCCACGGTGATTCCGGCGCCGCACACTTCATCGCCGAGCATGTCTGCCCGCAGGTGGCGATCATCAACGGCGGCGACGGCCGTCATGCGCACCCGACCCAGGGCATGCTCGACATGCTGACCATCCGTCGGCACAAGGGCGGTTTCGAAAACCTCTCGGTGGCGATTGTCGGCGACATCCTGCACTCGCGGGTCGCGCGCTCGAACATGCTGGCCCTGAAGACCCTGGGCTGCCCTGACATCCGCGTGATCGCGCCGAAGACCCTGCTGCCGATCGGCATCGAGCAGTACGGCGTCAAGGTCTACACCGACATGAACGAAGGCCTCAAGGACGTCGACGTGGTAATCATGCTGCGCCTGCAGCGCGAGCGCATGAGCGGCGGCCTGCTGCCGAGTGAAGGCGAGTTCTATCGCCTGTTCGGCCTGACCACCGCACGTCTGGCCGGAGCCAAGCCCGATTGCATCGTCATGCACCCGGGGCCGATCAACCGTGGCGTGGAAATCGAGTCCGCGGTGGCCGACGGCCCGCACTCGGTGATCCTCAATCAAGTCACCTACGGCATCGCGATCCGCATGGCCGTGCTGTCCATGGCCATGAGCGGGCAAACAGCGCAACGTCAATTCGAGCAGGAGAACGCCCAGTGAAGCTCAGCATTCTCGGCGCCCGCGTCATCGATCCAAGCAGCGGCCTGGATCAAATCACCGATATCCACGTTGAAGCCTGCAAGATCGTCGCCCTTGGCGCCGCACCCGCCGGTTTCACTGCCGTTGAAACCATCGACGCTCAAGGCCTCGTTGCCGCGCCCGGGCTGGTCGATCTGAACGTCGCCCTGCGCGAACCGGGCTACAGCCGCAAAGGCAGCATCGTCAGCGAAACCCGCGCGGCGGCGGCGGGCGGCGTGACCAGTCTGTGCTGCCCGCCGAAAACCAAACCGGTACTCGACACCTCGGCCGTGGCCGAACTGATCCTCGACCGCGCCCGCGAAGCCGGCAACACCAAGGTGTTTCCGATTGGCGCGCTGAGCAAAGGCCTGGACGGCGAACAGCTGGCAGAGCTGGTGGCGCTGCGCGACGCCGGGTGTGTGGCGTTCGGCAATGGTCTGGAGAGTTTCCGCAACACCCGCACCCTGTGCCGGGCACTGGATTACGCGGCCACTTTCGACCTGACAGTGATTTTCAATTCGCAGGATCACGATCTGGCCGATGGCGGTCTAGCCCATGAAGGTGCCGTTGCCAGTTTCCTTGGCTTGCCGGGCATTCCGGAAACTGCGGAAACCGTGGCTCTGGCTCGCGATCTGCTGCTGGTCGAGCAGACCGGCGTGCGCGCGCACTTCAGCCAGTTGACCAGCGCGCGCGGCGTGGCTCTGATCGCTCAGGCGCAGGCCCGTGGCTTGCAGGTCACTGCAGATGTCGCCCTGTATCAGTTGATTCTCACCGATGAAGCGCTGATCGACTTCAGCAGCCTGTATCACGTGCAACCGCCGCTGCGCACCCGCGCCGACCGCGACGGCCTGCGTGAAGCGGTGAAGTCCGGGGTGATTTCGGCGATATCCAGCCATCACCAGCCGCATGAGCGCGACGCCAAACTGGCGCCGTTCGGCGCGACCGAGCCGGGCATCAGCAGTGTTGAATTGCTGCTGCCGCTGGCGATGACGCTGGTTGACGATGGCTTGCTGGACCTGCCGACCCTGCTGGCGCGCCTGAGCACTGGGCCTGCGGACGCGCTGCGTTTGCCGGCGGGCAAACTGGAAGTCGGCGGCGCGGCGGATATCGTGCTGTTCGATCCGAAGGCGTCCACCGTGGCCGGTGAAGGCTGGCTGTCGAAGGGCGAGAACTGCCCGTTCCTCGGGCACAGCCTGCCGGGCGTGGTGCGTTACACCTTGGTGGATGGGCGGATCAGCCACCAGGCGTAACGCTGTGGCGAGGGAGCTTGCTCCCGCCGGGCTGCGCAGCAGACCTTCTTTTGGATCAAGAGAGGGGCCGCTTCGCGACCCAGCGGGAGCAAGCTCCCTCGCCACAATTACTGGAAAGCGCCGCGATTCTGCGCGTTGCGCACGGATACCTGATCATTCAGGGTCCAGAAGTCATACAGCACCCCGACAAAGAACAACCCGCCGGTCAGCAGATACAGCAACCCGCTGATCCACTTGCCCTGGTACATCCGGTGCACGCCGAACACGCCCAGGAACGTCAGCAGAATCCACGCCACGTTGTATTCGATCGGCCCTGCGGTGAAACGCAGATCCGCCTCGCGATCCATTGCCGGGATCAGGAACACGTCGATCAGCCAGCCAATGCCCAGCAGACCGAAGGTGAAGAACCAGATCGTCCCGGTCACCGGCTTGCCGTAATAGAAGCGGTGAGCGCCAGTGAAACCAAAAATCCACAGCAGATAACCGATGATTTTGCTGTGCGTATCCTGCGGTGCAGCGACCTGCTGATAGCGGTTCATGAAGACCTCGATTCACTCGATAGATAAATTTTCTTTAATTCTTTGTGACTTTTTTACAGGGAGCCGACGTACGGCAAATGATACTGTGTCGTCCGTCAAAGCCTTATACCACCGGACTTCTGTCGGACAATCGCGTCCATTTGCCGCTTGTTTGGTTCCGTTGCCTCCCGATTGAATCGACCAACGGCCTCGGAAGGGACAAAAAAGCTGTTATAAAGTTGCGCGCTACCACCTAAGAGCCACGCCTAATGCGACCATTTTTCAAGACATGGCTAACTATTTGCCTATTAATGCCACTGGCCGCCCACGCCACCAATCGTGAGCAACGTCTTCCCAACGTTAACGGTTTCACTCCTAAATCCCATGCTTCGGCTCCTTCGAGCAAGAGCAGCAAACAAACGAAACACACCACGCTCGCCAGCAAGAATCACGGCAAGCTGGTGCCACCGATGGCCAACAAGGAAAGCAGCAACGTCCTGAGCCGTGCGGTGAACGTCCTCGGTACTCCCTACCGTTGGGGCGGCAGCAGCCCAAGTAAAGGCTTCGACTGCAGCGGTCTGGTCAAATATGCGTTCAACGATTCCACGTTCGACCTGCCACGCACCTCCAACGCCATGGCCAGCGGGCATGGTGAGAAAGTCGAACGCAAGGACCTGAAACCGGGCGACCTGATTTTCTTCAACATCAAGAGCCGCCGGGTCAACCACGTTGCCATCTACCTGGGCAACGACCGCTTCATCCACGCACCACGCCGTGGCAAAGCGGTCAGCATCGATACGCTGAACAAGCCGTACTGGGAACAGCACTACGTGGTTGCCAAGCGTGTGCTGCCGAAAGAACCGGGCGGCAAGCAGATGCGCGTGGTTCAGCGCTGAAACACGATCAACTGTGGCGAGGGAGCTTGCTCCCGCCGGGCTGCGCAGCAGCCCCAAAATCTTGTGAGCGCTACGCGCTCAAGCGGGAGCAAGCTCCCTCGCCACAGGTGCATTCCAGCCTTTAGAAATTATCCGGCGTACGCGCCTTTTCCCGCGCATGCTCGCGGCTGATCAAGCCCTTGGTCACCAGTTCCTTCAGGCACATGTCGAGTGTCTGCATCCCCAACGACCCACCGGTCTGAATCGCCGAATACATCTGCGCCACCTTGTCCTCGCGGATCAGGTTCCGGATCGCCGACGTTCCCAGCATGATCTCGTGCGCCGCCACCCGCCCGCCACCGATCTTCTTGATCAGCGTTTGCGACACCACCGCCAGCAGCGACTCGGACAACATTGAACGCACCATGGACTTCTCGTCGCCCGGGAACACATCGACAACTCGGTCGATGGTCTTGGCGGCCGACGTCGTGTGCAGCGTGCCGAACACCAGGTGCCCGGTCTCGGCGGCAGTCAGTGCGAGGCGGATGGTTTCCAGGTCGCGCATCTCACCCACCAGGATCACGTCCGGGTCTTCGCGTAGCGCCGAGCGCAATGCCGTGGCGAAACTGCGGGTATCGCGATGGACTTCGCGCTGATTGATCAGGCATTTGCGCGATTCGTGGACAAACTCGATCGGGTCTTCGATGGTGAGAATGTGATGATGGCGATGGGTGTTGAGGTAGTCGATCATCGCCGCCAGCGTGGTCGACTTGCCGGAACCGGTCGGCCCGGTCACCAGCACCAGCCCGCGTGGCGCATCGGTGATCTTGCGAAACACATCGCCCATGGCGAGGTCTTCCATGCTCAGCACTTTCGACGGAATGGTGCGGAACACCGCACCGGCGCCACGATTCTGGTTAAACGCATTGACCCGAAAACGCGCGACGCCGGGAACCTCGAACGAGAAATCCGTTTCCAGGTGTTTCTCGAAGTCGACGCGCTGGGTGTCGTTCATGATGTCGTAGATCAATTCGTGCACTTGCTTGTGATCCAGCGCCGGCAGATTGATCCGCCGCACATCGCCATCGACGCGGATCATCGGCGGCAGACCGGCCGACAGGTGCAGGTCGGAAGCGCCCTGTTTGGCGCTGAACGCCAGCAGTTCAGTGATATCCATAGCGTCCCTCAATTCCAGTAGAATGCCGCGAACCTTCAGACCGCCGGCGCCTCTTGATGTCCACGATAGCAGACAACATTCTTCAGGTTAGTTCGCGCATCCAGGCTGCCACCGCAGCGGCCGGGCGCAGTGAAAACAGCGTGCAGTTGCTGGCGGTCAGCAAGACCAAACCCGCACAAGACCTGCGTGAAGCCTACGCCGCCGGCCTGCGTGACTTTGGCGAGAACTATCTGCAGGAAGCCTTGGGCAAACAGCTCGAACTGGCCGACCTGCCCTTGATCTGGCACTTCATCGGCCCCATTCAATCGAACAAGACTCGCGCTATCGCCGAGCATTTCGACTGGGTGCACTCCGTGGATCGCCTGAAAATTGCCCAACGCCTGTCCGAACAGCGCCCGGCCGAGCTGCCGCCGCTGAACATCTGCATTCAGGTCAACGTCAGTGGTGAGGCCAGCAAGTCCGGCTGCACCCCGGCCGACCTGCCGGCGCTGGCCGAGGCCATCAGCGCCCTGCCCCGATTGAAACTGCGCGGGCTGATGGCGATTCCCGAGCCGACCGAAGATCGCGCCGAACAAGACGCCGCTTTTGCTGCCGTGCAACGTTTGCAGGCCAGCCTGAATCTGCCGCTCGACACACTTTCCATGGGCATGAGCCACGACCTCGAGTCGGCCATCGCCCAAGGCGCCACCTGGGTGCGGATCGGTACCGCCCTGTTTGGTGCCAGAGATTACGGTCAGCAATGACCGACAGCCATCTGAAAAAGGACCTGACATGAGCAACACACGTATTGCCTTTATCGGTGCCGGCAACATGGCCGCCAGTCTGATCGGCGGCCTGCGCGCCAAGGGTCTGCAAGCCAGCCACATCCGCGCCAGCGATCCGGGTGAAGAAACCCGCCAACGCGTCAGCGCCGAACACGGCATCGAAACCTTCGCTGACAACGCGCAGGCCATCGACGGTGTCGACGTGATCGTGCTGGCGGTCAAGCCACAGGCGATGAAAGCCGTGTGCGAAGCCATCCGTCCAAGCCTGAAACCGCAGCAACTGGTGGTGTCGATCGCAGCCGGCATCACCTGCGCGAGCATGACTGCTTGGCTCGGCGAGCAGCCGATCGTGCGCTGCATGCCGAACACCCCGGCGCTGCTGCGTCAGGGCGTCAGCGGTTTGTACGCCACCAGCGAAGTGACTGCCGAACAGCGTCAGCAGGCTGAAGAGCTGCTGTCCGCCGTGGGCATTGCGCTGTGGCTGGACGAAGAGCAGCAACTCGATGCGGTGACCGCCGTCTCCGGTTCCGGCCCGGCGTACTTCTTCCTGCTGATCGAAGCGATGACCGCTGCTGGCGTCAAACTCGGCCTGCCAAAGGAAATCGCCGAGCAACTGACCCTGCAAACGGCGCTGGGCGCCTCGCACATGGCGGTATCCAGCGATGTCGACGCTGCCGAGCTGCGCCGCCGCGTGACGTCGCCAAATGGCACCACAGAGGCCGCGATCAAATCATTCGAGGCTAATGGCTTCGAAGCCCTGGTGGAAAAAGCACTCGGCGCCGCCGCGCACCGCTCGGCCGAAATGGCCGAACAACTGGGCAAATAAGGAGCCTTACATGATTGGATTGAACACCGCAGCGGTTTACGTGCTGCAAACCCTCGGCAGCCTGTACCTGCTGATCGTGCTGTTGCGCTTCGTCCTGCAACTGGTGCGCGCGAACTTCTACAACCCGCTGTGCCAGTTCGTGGTCAAGGCCACCCAGCCGCTGCTCAAGCCGCTGCGCCGGATCATCCCGAGCCTGTTCGGCCTGGATATGTCATCGCTGGTGCTGGCAATTCTGGTGCAACTGGCCTTGATGGCCCTGACCCTGCTGCTGACCTACGGCACCACCGGTAACCCGCTGCAGCTGTTCATCTGGTCGATCATCGGCGTGACCGCGCTGTTCCTGAAGATCTTCTTCTTCGCCCTGATCATCAGCGTGATCCTGTCGTGGGTCGCCCCAGGCAGCCACAACCCGGGCGCTGAACTGGTCAACCAGATCTGCGAGCCGGCGCTGGCACCGTTCCGCAAGATTCTGCCGAACCTCGGCGGTCTGGACCTGTCGCCGATCTTCGCCTTCCTCGCGCTGAAGCTGATCGACATGCTGGTGATCAACAATCTGGCGGCGATGACGATGATGCCGGAAATCCTGCGCCTGCTGATGTGAGCTGGTTTCGCTGGGACGGGGACGATTTGATCCTCGAATGTCATCTGCAACCGGCAGCCCGCAGCGATGATTTCGCCGGGCTGCACGGTGACCGCCTGAAGATACGCCTGACCGCGCCGCCGGTCGAGGGCAAGGCCAATGCGTATCTGATGGGCTTTCTGGCCAAGGCGTTTGGGGTGTCCAAAAGCCAGGTCAGTTTGCTCAGCGGCGAGCTGAACCGGCAGAAACGGGTGAAGATCTGTTCGCCGAAGAAGCTGCCGGAGTTGCCAGGGTTGTTTGGGCGCTTGTCTTGAGTTTTGCGGCGTCTGTACCCCTCACCCCAGCCCTCTCCCCCTGGAGAGGGAGCCGATCCAGGGTGTTTTCAGAAACTGAGTTCAGCCCGGATAGATCAGGTCGGTGTAGCTCAAAAGAACACCTCGGTCGGTCCCCTCTACCTCTGGGAGAGGGCTAGGGTGAGGGCCGCTTGCCGCTAACCCCCCCGGTCTTTAGACTTACGCCTCATTTCAACGAGAGCAGGGTCGATGCCAGCTGCCTTTCCCCCCGATTCTGTTGGTCTGGTGACGCCGCAAACGGCGCACTTCAGTGAACCTCTGGCTCTGGCCTGTGGCCGTTCGCTGCCCGCCTACGACCTGATCTACGAAACCTACGGCACGCTGAACGCGCAGGCGAGCAACGCCGTGCTGATCTGCCACGCCTTGTCCGGGCATCATCATGCCGCCGGCTATCACAGCGTCGACGACCGCAAGCCCGGTTGGTGGGACAGCTGCATCGGCCCGGGCAAACCGATCGACACCAATAAGTTCTTCGTGGTCAGCCTGAACAATCTGGGCGGCTGCAACGGCTCCACTGGCCCGAGCAGTATCAATCCGGAAACCGGCAAGCCATTTGGCGCCGACTTCCCGGTGCTCACCGTAGAAGACTGGGTGCACAGCCAGGCGCGTCTGGCCGACCGGCTCGGCATTCGTCAGTTCGCCGCCGTGATCGGTGGCAGCCTCGGCGGCATGCAGGCCTTGCAGTGGACCATCACCTACCCGGATCGCGTGCGTCACTGCCTGGCTATCGCCTCGGCGCCCAAGCTGTCGGCGCAGAACATCGCCTTCAACGAAGTCGCGCGTCAGGCGATCCTCACCGACCCGGAATTCCACGGTGGTTCGTTCCAGGAACAAGGGGTGATCCCCAAGCGTGGGCTGATGCTGGCGCGGATGGTCGGGCACATCACCTACCTGTCCGACGACTCCATGGGCGAGAAATTCGGCCGTGGCCTGAAGAGTGAAAAGCTCAACTACGACTTCCACAGCGTCGAGTTTCAGGTCGAGAGCTATCTGCGCTATCAGGGTGAAGAATTCTCCGGGCGTTTCGATGCCAACACCTACCTGTTGATGACCAAGGCGCTGGACTACTTCGATCCGGCGGCGAACTTCGACGATAACCTGGCAAAAACTTTCGAAAACGCCACCGCCAAGTTCTGCGTGATGTCGTTCACCACCGACTGGCGCTTCTCCCCGGCCCGCTCGCGGGAGCTGGTGGACGCGCTGATGGCGGCACGCAAAGACGTGAGTTATCTGGAGATCGATGCGCCACAGGGCCACGACGCCTTCCTGATTCCGATTCCGCGCTATTTGCAGGCGTTCGGCAATTACATGAACCGAATTACGGTGTGAACAAGCCATGAGAGCTGATCTGGAAATCATCCAGGAATGGATCCCCGCCGGCAGCCGCGTGCTCGACCTCGGCTGCGGCGACGGCGAACTGCTGACCTGGCTGCGCGACAACAAGAATGTCACCGGTTATGGCCTGGAAAACGACGCCGACAACATCGCCGAATGCGTGGCCAAGGGTATCAACGTCATCGAGCAGGACCTGGACAAGGGCCTGGGCAACTTCGCCAGCAACAGTTTCGACATCGTCGTCATGACTCAGGCCCTGCAAGCCGTGCATTACCCGGACAAGATCCTCGACGAAATGCTGCGGGTCGGTCGTCAGTGCATCATCACCTTCCCCAACTTCGGGCACTGGCGCTGCCGCTGGTACCTGGCAAGCAAGGGCCGGATGCCGGTGTCGGAATTTCTGCCGTACACCTGGTACAACACGCCGAACATTCACTTCTGCACCTTCGAAGACTTTGAAGAACTTTGTCGCGAACGTGATGCGAAGGTCATTGATCGGCTTGCCGTGGATCAACAGCACCGCCACGGGTGGGCCAGTAAGCTATGGCCTAATCTGTTAGGTGAGATTGGTATCTACCGCGTCAGCAGCCCGGTGCTTGCAGATCATCGGGTCGCGGTCTGAACCACGACATTTCGAGGAGAACGATCATGGGTCGCTTGATTACTGTGCTATTGGCCGCCTGCCTGAGTCTGTCGGCGGTGGCCGCCGATGCCATCAAGGGCGAACGCAAGGAAGTGTTCGGTGACGTTACCGTGCACTACAACACCTTCAACTCGACCTTCCTGACACCCGAGATCGCCAAGGCAGCCGAGCTGATCCGCAGCAAGAACCAGGGCGTGATCAACGTCTCGGTAATCAAGGACGGCAAACCGCTGATCGCCAACGTCACTGGCACGATCAAAGACCTGACCAGCCAGAGCGTGCCGCTGAACTTCCGCCAGGTCACCGAACAGGGCGCGATCTACTACATCGCGCAGTACCCGGTGGAGCAGCAGGAAACCCGCACCTTTGAAATCAAGGTGCAGAACGGCGACAAGATCAACACCATCAACTTCAACCAAGAACTCTTTCCCGGCGAATGATGAACCTCACGCAACTCGTACTGGCCAGCCATAACGCCGGCAAACTCAAGGAACTCCAGGCCATGCTCGGCGATTCGGTGCAACTGCGCTCGATCGGCGAATGGAGCAAGGTCGAACCGGAGGAAACCGGTCTGTCGTTCGTCGAGAACGCGATCCTCAAGGCGCGCAATGCCGCGCGCATCTCCGGCCTGCCGGCGCTGGCCGACGATTCCGGCCTGGCGGTGGATTTCCTTGGCGGCGCGCCGGGCATCTACTCGGCGCGCTATGCCGACGGCAAGGGTGATGCGGCGAACAACGCCAAACTGCTCGACGCGCTTAAAGACGTGCCGCAAGCCGAGCGCGGTGCGCAGTTCGTCTGCGTGCTGGCACTGGTGCGGCATGCCGATGATCCGCTGCCGATCCTCTGCGAAGGCCTGTGGCACGGGCGCATCCTGACCGCCGCCAGCGGCGAGCACGGTTTCGGCTACGACCCGCTGTTCTGGGTGCCGGAGCGTGACGTGTCCAGCGCCGAACTGAGCCCGGCCGACAAAAACCAGATCAGCCACCGCGCCCGTGCAATGGATCTGCTGCGCCAGCGTCTGGGTTTGAAATGACCGACAACCCCTCCGCGTCGTCGCTGATCATCGGCGGCGCCGCCTCTTCGCCTCGGGCGCCGCTGCCGACGCTGCCGCCTCTGGCGCTGTACATCCACATCCCGTGGTGTGTACGCAAATGCCCGTATTGCGATTTCAACTCGCACACCGCCAGCCCGGTGCTGCCGGAACAGGAATACGTCGACGCGTTGCTGGCTGACCTGGATCAGGACCTGCACGCGGTGTATGGCCGTGAAATCAGCTCGATCTTCTTCGGTGGCGGTACGCCGAGCCTGTTCAGCGCGCAAGCCCTCGGGCGCTTGCTAAAAGGCGTCGAGCAGCGCATCCCGTTTGCGCACGACATCGAGATCACCCTGGAAGCCAATCCAGGCACCTTCGAGCAAGAGAAGTTCGTCGCGTATCGCAAGCTGGGGATCAATCGCCTGTCGATCGGCATCCAGAGCTTCCAGCAGCAGAAACTCGAAGCCCTCGGCCGTATCCACAACGGCGACGAAGCAGTGCGCGCGGCGGGTATGGCACGCCAGGCCGGGTTCGACAACTTCAACCTCGACCTGATGCACGGCCTGCCCGATCAGTCACTGGACGATGCCTTGAGCGACCTGCGCCAGGCCATCGAACTGAAACCGACGCACATCTCCTGGTATCAGCTGACACTGGAGCCGAACACGGTGTTCTGGAACCAGCCGCCGGTGCTGCCGGAAGACGATACGCTGTGGGACATTCAGGAAGCCGGGCAAGCGCTGCTGGCCGCGCACGGTTACGCGCAATACGAAGTCTCGGCCTATGCCCAGCCCGGGCGGCCGGCGCGGCACAACCTCAATTACTGGAGTTTCGGCGACTTCATCGGCATCGGCGCCGGCGCCCACGGCAAGCTCAGCCATCCGGACGGGCGCATCGTGCGCACCTGGAAGACACGCCTGCCAAAGGACTATCTCAACCCAGCCAAGAGTTTCCAGGCCGGCGAGAAAGCCCTGAGCAATGACGAGATGCCGTTCGAGTTCCTGATGAACGCCCTGCGCCTGACTGCCGGGGTGGAATCACGCCTGTATCCCGAACGCACCGGCCTGCCGCTGGAAAGCCTCGCAGAAGGCCGGGCAGCGGCAGAACAAAGTGGCCTGTTGCAGGTCGAACCGTCACGTCTGGCGGCCACCGAGCGCGGACAGTTGTTCCTCAACGACTTGCTGCAACAATTTCTGAACTGATTTCAGCCCCAAGGGAAAACGCATGGATTTGATACTCGATCTGCTCGCCACCGTGTCCCGCTGGAGCCGCAGCAACCTCTCGGAAATCGCCCTGGCGCTGGTGGGCTGCCTGCTGGTGCTGTTCGGCGCCGACTTCAAAGGCTGGGTCGAACAACGCCTGGGCAGCATCGCCGGCGCCCTGCGCGTACCACTGATGGCCCTGCTCTGCGTGATCGGCAGCGGCGCCGCCCTGATCTACGCGACGCCGTGGGTGGTCAAGGGCCTGAGCCAGTTCAACAACTACAGCCTGGCGCCGGTGTTGCTGGTGGTGCTGGTGCTGATCGGCGTCGTCGCTGACCGCCGCTGATCTTTCAGTACCCCCAAAACAACTGTAGGAGCTGCGGCACGCTGCGATCTTTTGATCTTCAAATCAAGATCAAAAGATCGCAGCGTGCCGCAGCTCCTACATTCGATTGCGCCAAGAGACAGGGAAGTTCATGAGCAAAAAACTGTTGGACGAGACAAGCAAATTTCTCAGCTTCGTATTGCGCCACGAACCTCAGGCGATCGGTCTGGTGCTGGATTCTGAAGGCTGGGCGAATATCGACGCACTGATCAGCGGCGCTGCGCGTGACGGTCATGAACTGGATCGCGAACTGATTGAAGCGGTCGTGACAAGTAGCGACAAGAAGCGCTTCTCGATTTCCGAGGACGGCCAACTGATTCGTGCGGTTCAGGGCCACTCAACGAAAAGCGTGGATCTGCAGTTCGAGCAGAAACCGCCACCGCAAACGCTGTATCACGGCACAGCAACGCGCTTTCTTGATTCAATCAAAGAACAGGGTCTGATCCCGGGATCACGCCATCACGTGCACCTTTCCCAAGACATCGGCACCGCTTCGACCGTCGGGAAGCGCTATGGCACCGTGGTGATTCTGCAAGTCGCCGCACGGCAGATGGAAGAACAGGGCTTCAAGTTCTTTCAGGCCGAAAACGGCGTCTGGCTGACAGAACAGGTGCCGGCGCGCTTCATCTCTACCCTGTAATTTCTCGAACACCCAAAACAACTGTGGGAACGAGCTTGCTCGCGAAGGCGTAGTGTCAGTCAACTCAGCGTTGAATGATCCATCGCATTCGCGAGCAAGCTCGCTCCCACCGTTTTTATTGCATGTTGCTTAAGCGATTTTCTCGAACTTCAGATCCCACACGCCATGCCCAAGACGTTCGCCGCGGCGTTCGAACTTGGTGATCGGGCGCTCGGCCGGGCGCGGTACGCATTTGCCGTCTTCGGCGAGGTTGCGGTAGCCCGGGGCGACGTTCATCACTTCCAGCATGTACTCGGCGTACGGTTCCCAGTCGGTGGCCATGTGCAGGATGCCGCCGACCTTCAGCTTGCTGCGCACCAGTTCGGCGAAGGACGCCTGAACGATGCGACGCTTGTGGTGACGGCTCTTGTGCCACGGGTCAGGGAAGAACAGCATCAGGCGATCGAGGCTGTTGTCGGCGATGCAGCGGTTGAGCACTTCGATCGCGTCGCAATCGTAGACCCGCAGGTTGGTCAGGCCCTGAGTCAGCACGCCATTGAGCAGCGCGCCAACACCCGGACGGTGCACTTCCACACCGATAAAGTCCTGATCCGGTGCCGCCGCGGCCATTTCCAGCAGCGAGTGGCCCATGCCGAAACCGATCTCCAGCGAGCGCGGTGCCGAACGGCCGAACACCTGATCGTAATCCACCGGCGCGTCGGCCAGCGGCAGCACGTACAGCGGCGCGCCCTGGTCCAGACCACGTTGCTGGCCTTCGGTCATGCGCCCGGCGCGCATCACGAAGCTCTTGATGCGGCGGTGTTGGCGCTCGTCGCCCTCTTCCGTCTGGATAGGCGTGTCGTTCGATTCAGTCATCAATGGCTCTTACTTGATCAGACCATCCAGCGGCGAAGAGGCGCTGGCATAGAGTTTTTTCGGCATGCGGCCGGCGAGGTAGGCCAGACGGCCCGCGACGATCGCGTGTTGCATGGCTTGGGCCATCATCACCGGTTGCTGGGCGTGGGCGATGGCCGAGTTCATCAGCACGGCGTCACAGCCCAGTTCCATGGCGATGGTGGCGTCGGAGGCGGTACCGACACCGGCATCCACCAGCACCGGAATTTTCGCTTCTTCGAGGATGATCTGCAGGTTGTACGGGTTGCAGATCCCCAGACCGGAACCGATCAGACCGGCCAGCGGCATGACCGCGATGCAGCCGATTTCCGCCAGTTGCCGGGCGATGATCGGGTCATCACTGGTGTAAACCATCACGTCGAAGCCTTCCTTGACCAGCGTTTCCGCGGCCTTGAGGGTTTCGATCACGTTGGGGAACAGGGTTTTCTGGTCGGCCAGCACCTCCAGCTTCACCAGGTTGTGGCCGTCGAGCAGCTCACGGGCCAGGCGGCAGGTGCGCACGGCCTCGATAGCGTCGTAGCAACCGGCGGTGTTCGGCAGGAAGGTGTAGCGATCCGGCGACAGCACTTCGAGCAGGTTCGGCTCGCCTTCGATCTGGCCGAGGTTGGTACGGCGCACGGCGAAGGTGACGATCTCGGCACCCGAGGCTTCGATGGCCTGACGGGTTTCTTCCATGTCACGGTACTTGCCGGTACCGACCAGCAAACGCGACTGGTAAGTACGACCGGCCAGAACAAAAGGCTTGTCGCTGCGAACGATGCTCATGGGGAATCCTCTTTAGGGGTGAGGGTCTTGCAGAATTCTGTGCCCTTGCGGGCCGGGCGACTAGCCGCCGCCGATGGCATGCACCACTTCAACATGGTCGCCGTCATTGAGAACGGTGTCGGCATGCTGACTGCGCGGGACGATATCCAGATTGAGTTCAACTGCCACCCGCCGACCGGTCAGGTCCATACGGGCAATCAGGGCCGCAACGGTTTCACCGTCGGGCAGTTCAAGGGATTCGCCGTTCAACTGAATGCGCATGCGCCAGGCCGCCATCATTTTTAGGGGGTGGCATTCTAGCCCGATCATGACCTAAAGGTCAGCACCAAGCGTCAAGCGGTTTACTGCAGGCGCCAGGCGGCAAGCCCAAGGCACAGCCAGCCGACCAGAAACGCCAGCCCGCCGAATGGGGTGATGATGCCGAGCTTGCTGATGCCGGTGGTAGTCAGCACATACAGACTGCCGGAGAACAGCAGGATACCGAGGGTGAACGATGCCCCCGCCCAAGCGACGAGACGCCCCTGAATCTGCGAGGCCAACAGTGCAACACCAAACAACGCCAAAGCGTGCACCAGCTGATAGGTCACGCCAGTGTGGAAAATCGCCAGATACTCGGGGGTCAGGCGGTTTTTCAGGCCATGAGCGGCGAAGGCGCCCAGGCCCACACCGGTAAAACCAAAGAAAGCGGCCAGCATCAGAAAGCCACGCAGCATGTGGAACTCCAGTCAGACTCGTTCGGCAGGGTCTGTATAATGGCCCGCTCCATCGGTTCGGCCAAGCCATCTCTATGCTGCGTTCACTTTTGCGTCGTCTCACGAAGGCCCTGCTCTGGTTCGCGGGCGGCAGTGTATTGCTGGTGTTGCTGTTTCGCTTCGTGCCGCCGCCGGGCACGGCGCTGATGGTCGAGCGCAAGGTTGAATCCTGGGTCGACAGCGAGCCGATTGACCTGCAGCGCACCTGGAAACCGTGGGACGAGATCTCCGACGATCTGAAGGTCGCGGTCATGGCCGGCGAAGATCAGAAGTTTCCCGAGCACTGGGGTTTTGACTTCGGCGCGATCCAGGCCGCATTGGCCCACAACGAACTCGGCGGTTCGATTCGCGGCGCCAGCACCCTGAGCCAGCAAGTGTCGAAGAACCTGTTTCTGTGGTCGGGGCGCAGCTATCTGCGCAAAGGCCTGGAGGCCTGGTTTACTGCACTGATTGAAGTGTTCTGGCCCAAGCAGCGGATTCTTGAGGTTTATCTGAACAGCGTCGAGTGGGATGACGGGGTGTTTGGTGCCGAAGCGGCGGCGCGCCATCACTTTGGTGTGAGCGCCAAGTCACTGTCGCGGCAGCAGGCCAGTTATCTGGCGGCGGTGCTGCCTAACCCGCGCGTGTGGAGCGCCAGCCATCCGACGGCTTATGTATCGCGCCGGGCCGGATGGATTCGGCAGCAGATGAGCCAGTTGGGCGGAACCAGTTATTTGCTGGGGCTGGATGATTCGCGTCGGGCGCCTTGGGCGCGATAGCCCTCACTGTTCTTATAGACACTGAAAATTCCTGTGGGAGCGGGCTTGCCCGCGATAGCGGTAGTTCAGCCACCATCTACATGAATGACCCGACGCCATCGCTGGCAAGCCAGCTCCCACAGGGATTAATGCCGCCCTGACATATGCGCATAAAAAAACGCCCCGATCATCGCTGATCGGGGCGTTTTTGTTTGCCTGAGCGCCGGTTACGCGGCGATCGACAACTTGAGCTTGTTCATCGCGCTCTTCTCGAGCTGACGGATCCGCTCGGCCGACACGTTGTACTTCTGTGCCAGGTCGTGCAGCGTGGCTTTCTCTTCTGCCAGCCAGCGCTGGTAGAGGATGTCACGGCTACGCTCGTCCAGCACTTCCAGCGCTTCGTGCAGGTTGTGGTTGGAGTTGTCGCTCCAGTCGGCATCTTCCAGTTGACGCGCCGGGTCGTACCGGTGGTCTTCCAGGTAGTTGGCCGGCGACTGGAAAGCACTGTCGTCATCGGCCTCTGCAGCCGGGTCGAAAGCCATGTCATGGCCGGTCAGGCGACTTTCCATCTCGCGCACTTCACGCGGTTCGACGCCGAGGCTTTCCGCCACACGGTGGACTTCCTCGTTGTTCAGCCACGCCAGACGCTTCTTCTGGCTGCGCAGGTTGAAGAACAGCTTGCGCTGGGCCTTGGTGGTCGCGACTTTCACAATGCGCCAGTTGCGCAGGATGAACTCGTGAATTTCCGCCTTGATCCAGTGCACGGCGAACGACACCAGACGCACACCCATTTCCGGGTTGAAGCGCTTTACAGCCTTCATCAGACCGACGTTGCCTTCCTGGATCAGGTCAGCCTGAGCCAGACCGTAGCCGGAATAGCTACGGGCGATGTGTACGACAAATCGCAGGTGGGCGAGCACCATCTGCCGAGCCGCCCCAAGATCCTGCTCATAGTAGAGACTCTCGGCCAGTTCACGCTCCTGCTCCGGCGTCAGCAATGGAATGCTGTTGACGGTGTGCACATAGGCTTCCAGGTTCGCACCCGGAACCAACGCGTACGCAGGTTGCAAAGAATTGGTCATGCGAAAAAACCTCCCACTTACATACTCGTGCCTCTCGGCACTGCGAAAAATTGACCGGGAATTCAAGTGCAAGTTCCCAAAAAAAACCGCAAGGTCAATCACGCGCAAAAAAGATTCTACTTCGGCGCCAGCTCCCTGAGATGACGTGCGACTGCAATCCATGCACCGATATAACCCAACAGCACCGCGCCAAGCAAGAGCGACAGACCGTCGGCAACTGGCACTCCGGCCAGCGCGAAATCACTGCCGTACAAGCCGGCCAGTCCAACCACCGCGTCGTTCAGCCAGTTCAGGCCGAACGCCAGCACACCCCAGGACAAGACACCCGCACCGAAGCCATACAACGCGCCCATATAAAGGAAGGGACGACGCACATAGCTGTCGGTGCCGCCGACGAGTTTAATCACTTCTATCTCTGTGCGGCGGTTTTCAATATGAAGACGAATGGTATTGCCTATCACCAAAAGTAATGCAGAAACCAACAGCACCGTCAGACCGAAGACAAAACGGTCACCGAGCTTGAGGATCGCTGCCAGACGCTCGACCCAGACTAGATCAAGTTGCGCCTGTTGTACCTTGGGCAGCTCGGAAAGTTTTTGTCTTAATGCTTCCAGAGTCGGCTTGTCGACCTCGTTCGGGGTCACCAGCACCACGCCCGGCAGCGGGTTTTCCGGCAGTTCGCGCAAGGCCTCGCCCAGACCGGACTGCTGCTGAAATTCTTCCAGCGCCTGATCGCGGCCGACATATTCGGCATCAGCGACGCCGGGCATACCCTTGATCTGCTCGCGCAACGACTCACCCTGCTCAGGCGTGGCGTCCAGTTGCAGATACAGCGAAATCTGCGCCGCCCGCTGCCACGAACCGCCGAGACGCTCGACGTTGTTGATCAGCAGCGACAGGCCCATCGGCAAGCTCAGCGCCACGGCCATCACCATGCAGGTGAAGAAGCTGCCGATCGGCTGCTTGCCAAGGCGACGCAGGCTGTCGAGCAGGCTGGCGCGGTGACTTTCAATCCACGAACGCAACAGCGTGGAGAAGTCCGGGCCATCGTCATCGTCGTGTTTTTTCTTCTTCGGCGGTTGCGGGTCGGCGGCCTTCGGGGCCACGCGCTCGGAAACCTTCGGACTGCGTGTCGCACTCATACGCCGGCCTCCCCGTCGCCGATCAGTCGGCCGCGTTGCAAGGTCAGCATGCGGTGCCGCATGCGCGCAATCAGGGCCAGGTCGTGACTGGCGATCAGCACGCTGGTGCCCAGCCGGTTGATGTCTTCGAAGACGCCCATGATCTCGGCCGCCAGACGCGGGTCGAGGTTACCGGTCGGTTCGTCCGCCAGCAGCAGCGCCGGACGGTGGACGATGGCGCGGGCGATACCGACGCGCTGTTGCTGACCAGTGGACAGGTCGCCGGGGTACAGATCGGTTTTATCCGACAGCGCCACGCGCTCCAGCGCCGAATCGACGCGCTTGGCGATCTCGGCCTTGGACAGGCCGAGAATCTGCAGCGGCAGCGCGACGTTGTTGAACACCGTGCGATCGAACAGCAACTGGTGATTCTGGAACACCACGCCGATCTGCCGACGCAGGAACGGGATCTGTGCGTTGCTGATGGTGCTCAGATCCTGCCCGGCCAACAGCAATTTGCCGCTGGTCGGACGCTCCATCGCCAGCAACAGGCGCAACAGCGTGGATTTACCGGCACCGGAGTGGCCGGTGACAAACAGAAACTCGCCACGACGGACTCGAAAGCTCAGCTCATGCAAGCCGACGTGACCGTTCGGGTAGCGTTTACCGACCTGTTCGAAACGAATCATGAACGCTCCCGCTCGGCAAACAGTGCCTGGACAAAGGGTTCGGCTTCAAAGGTACGCAGATCGTCGATGCCTTCACCGACGCCGATGTAGCGGATCGGCAGGCCAAACTGCTTGGCCAGGGCGAAAATCACCCCGCCCTTGGCGGTGCCGTCGAGCTTGGTCAGCGCCAGGCCGGTCAGTTCGACGGTCTGGTTGAATTGCTTGGCCTGGTTGATGGCGTTCTGGCCAGTGCCGGCGTCGAGCACCAGCAGCACTTCGTGCGGCGCGTCGGCGTCGAGCTTGCCGATCACCCGGCGAACTTTCTTCAGTTCTTCCATCAGGTTGTCTTTGGTATGCAGACGACCGGCGGTGTCGGCGATCAGCACGTCAATGCCACGGGCCTTGGCAGCCTGCACGGCGTCGAAGATCACTGAAGCCGAGTCCGCGCCAGTGTGCTGGGCGATCACCGGGATCTTGTTGCGCTCGCCCCAGACCTGCAACTGCTCAACGGCAGCGGCGCGGAAGGTGTCACCGGCGGCAAGCATGACTTTCTTGCCTTCCAGCTGCAGCTTCTTCGCCAGCTTGCCGATGGTGGTGGTCTTGCCGGCGCCGTTGACGCCAACCACCAGAATCACGAACGGCTTGTTCTGCGAGGCAATTTTCAGCGGCTGTTCGACCGGTTTGAGCATCGCCGCCAGTTCGGCCTGCAGCGACTTGTACAGCGCGTCGGCATCGGCCAGCTCCTTGCGGGCGACCTTCTGAGTCAAGCGCTGGATGATCTGCGTAGTGGCTTCGACACCGACGTCGGCGGTCAGCAGACGCGTTTCCAGCTCATCGAGCAAATCGTCATCAATGGTTTTACGGCCGAGAAACAGGCTGGCCATGCCCTCGCCGATGCTGGCGCTGGTTTTCGACAGGCCTTGCTTGAGGCGGGCGAAAAAGCCGACTTTGGTTTCTTCGCTGCGCGGGGCTTCCACTGGCGTTTCAGCGACGACTTCTACCGGCACCACCGGAGCAGCGACGACCGGTGCAGGTGCAGGTGCAGGTGCAGGTGCAGGCTCGGGCTGCTGAACGACCGGCGAAACAGGGGCAACGAACACCGGGGCCGCCGGCTCGGCAACAACCGGCGCAGGCTCGACAACCGGCTCAACCACTGGCGCCGGAGCGACTTCCGAGACGAACGCGGCAGGTGCAGGAATCGGCGGCGTCAGATGCGGCGCGGCCTCTTCGACCAAGGCTACCGGCTCTTCCGCCACCGGCAAGGTCAGCCACGGCTCGGCCGCCGGGGTCAGTGGCAGCTCGGCCGCTACCGGGGTTTCAGGCTCGGGCTCGACCGGTTGCAGCACCGGCTCGGCAATCGGCAGCACGATCGGCGCCGGCTCTTCTTCTATAGCAGGCGCTGGCGTCGGAGCCGGTTCAGGAATCGCGGGCGGCTGTTCGACGACGGGTTCCTGCGGTTTCTTACGCAGCCATCCGAACAGGCTTTTCTTCTCGCCAGCCGCAGCTGGGGTCTTCTTGTCGTCGTTGGAACCAAACATGGAGGACGGCTATCTCACGGTAGCGACGCGCCATAAGGGCGCCCCGGCAAATAAATATTCGATGCAGAACAGACTGTGTTTCATCCAGCTTGTTCACGCGCAACATTTTGTCGAGGCGCCAGCGGCACCCCAAAGATTCGTATTAACGAAGGACTAAACCGGCAAAATCGGCGAAAAAGCGAAGTCTAGTCGATAAACCGCAGCTTTCTGCCGCCAACCTATACAACCGCATCAGGCCTGAAAACCTGATAGGCGTGGTCGCCGGTAAAACGGATCAGTATCCTAGCACCCTCTCGCCCGCCGACGCTAAGACCAAGCGGGCAGCCCAACAGGTTAAAAAACGAATGAATGCTCTAGCCCGCCGCGCTGCAGGCCTGCTGCTCAGCACAGTCTGCCTGCCCCTTTCGGCCCTGGCGGCCGACCCGCAACCGACCCACGAATTCACCCTCGACAACGGCCTGAAGGTCGTTGTGCGCGAAGACCATCGCGCGCCGGTGGTGGTGTCGCAGGTCTGGTACAAGGTCGGCTCCAGCTACGAAACTCCGGGCCAGACCGGTCTGTCCCACGCGCTCGAGCACATGATGTTCAAGGGCAGCGAGAAAGTCGGCCCCGGCGAAGCCTCGTTGATCCTGCGCGACTTGGGCGCTGAAGAAAACGCCTTCACCAGCGACGATTTCACCGCCTACTACCAAGTGCTGGCCCGCGACCGTCTGGGCGTGGCCTTCGAACTGGAAGCCGACCGCATGGCCAATCTGCGCCTGCCGGCCGACGAGTTCGCCAAGGAAATCGAAGTCATCAAGGAAGAGCGCCGCCTGCGCACCGACGACAAGCCGATGTCCAAGGCTTACGAGCGTTACAAGGCTATGGCTTACCCGGCCAGCGGCTACCACACACCGACCATCGGCTGGATGGCGGACCTGGACCGGATGAAGGTCGAAGAGCTGCGCCACTGGTATCAGTCCTGGTATGTGCCGAACAATGCCACGCTGGTAGTGGTCGGCGACGTCACCCCCGATGAAGTGAAGACCCTCGCCCAACGCTACTTCGGGCCGATTGCCAAGCGCGACGTGCCACCGGCGAAGAAACCGCTGGAACTGGCCGAGCCGGGTGAGCGCCAGATCACCCTGCATGTGCAGACCCAACTTCCCAGCCTGATGCTCGGCTTCAACGTGCCAAGCATTGCCACTGCTGAGGACAAGCGCTCGGTCAACGCCCTGCGCCTGATCTCGGCGCTGCTCGACGGCGGTTACAGCGGGCGCATCCCGACGCAACTGGAGCGCGGTGAAGAGTTGGTCTCCGGCGGTTCGTCGAGCTACGACGCCTACACCCGTGGCGACAGCCTGTTCACCCTGTCGGCGACGCCGAACACCCAGAAGAAAAAGACCATGGCGCAAGCTGAAGCCGGTCTGTGGAAACTGCTGGAACAGCTGAAAACCACCGCACCGTCCGCCGAAGAACTCGAGCGCGTGCGGGCGCAAGTGATCGCCGGCCTGGTGTTCGAACGTGATTCGATCACCAGTCAGGCCACCGCCATCGGCCAACTGGAAACGGTCGGGCTGTCGTGGAAGTTGATGGACACCGAACTTGCTGACCTGGAAAGCGTGACCCCGCAAGACATCCAGAACGCCGCCAAGCTGTATTTCACCCGCGAACGTCTCAGCGTCGCCCACGTCCTGCCACTGGAGACGACTCATGAGTGAGCGCAAATCCCCACGCCTGCTGCTCGGTTTGATCGCCATCGCCGTGATCGGCTCTGCCGCGTTCTATCTGATGCCCGGTGTCAAAACCGACGCCAGCGAAGCGCTGGACAACGCCAAGACCAGCCAGAAGCTGCAATCGCTGGCCGAACTCGACGGCAAGGCCCCGGCCAGCCGCAAGCTCGACGTGCAGACTTGGAACACCGCCGGAGGCGCCAAGGTACTGTTCGTCGAAGCCCATGAGCTGCCGATGTTCGATATGCGCCTGATCTTCGCCGCCGGCAGCAGTCAGGACGGCAATGCGCCGGGCCTGGCAGTCCTGACCAATGCCATGCTCAACGAAGGTGTGGCCGGCAAGGACGTCGGCGCCATTGCCCAGGGCTTCGAAAGCCTCGGCGCGGATTTCGGCAACGGTGCCTACAAGGACATGGCGCTGGCTTCGCTGCGCAGTCTGAGCGCCGCCGACAAGCGCGAGCCGGCGCTGAAGCTGTTCTCCGAAGTGGTGGGCAAACCGACCTTTCCGGCCGACTCCTTCGCACGCATCAAGAATCAGATGCTCGCCGGTTTCGAGTACCAGAAACAGAACCCCGGCAAACTCGCCAGCCTTGAGCTGATGAAACGTTTGTACGGCGACCACCCTTACGCGCATTCCAGCGACGGCAACCCGCAGAGCGTGCCGAAGATCACTCTGGCGCAACTGCGTGAGTTCCACGCCAAGGCCTACGCGGCGGGCAACGTGGTGATCGCGCTGGTCGGTGATCTGTCTCGCGCCGAAGCCGAGGCGATTGCCAATCAGGTCTCCGGCGCCCTGCCGAAAGGCCCGGCGCTGGCGAAAATCGCCCAGCCGCAGGAACCGAAGGCCAGCGTCAATCACATCGAGTTCCCGTCCAAGCAAACCAACCTGCTGCTCGCGCAACTGGGCATCGACCGTGACGACCCGGATTACGCGGCGCTGTCGATGGGCAACCAGATCCTCGGTGGTGGCGGTTTCGGCACCCGGCTGATGAGCGAAGTGCGCGAGAAGCGCGGCCTGACTTACGGCGTGTATTCCGGGTTCAGCCCGATGCAGGCTCGCGGCCCGTTCATGATCAACCTGCAGACCCGTGCGGAAATGAGCGAAGGCACGCTGAAACTGGTGCAGGACGTGCTCGCCGATTACCTGAAAACCGGCCCGACCCAGAAAGAACTCGACGACGCCAAACGCGAACTGGCCGGCAGCTTCCCGCTGTCCACCGCAAGCAACGCCGATATCGTCGGCCAACTGGGCGCCATGGGCTTCTATAATCTGCCGCTGAGCTATCTGGATGACTTCATGCGGCAGTCCCAGAGCCTGACTGTCGAGCAGGTCAAAGACGCGATGAACAAACACCTGAGCACGGACAGACTGGTCATCGTCAGCGCTGGCCCGACCGTGCCGCAAAAGCCGTTACCGGCCCCATCTGATAAACCTGCCGAGCAACCGCTCGGGGTTCCGGAGCATTAATGGCTACTCGTCCTAAAAAACCTGCGCAGAACGTCCACAACGGTGTGAACCAGCTGCGCATCATCGGCGGCGAATGGCGCAGCCGCAAACTGAGTTTCCCCGATGCGCCGGGGCTGCGCCCGACGCCGGACCGCGTGCGCGAAACCCTGTTTAACTGGCTCGCGCCGTATGTGGCCGGGGCCAAGGTGCTGGACCCGTTCGCCGGCAGCGGCGCACTGTTTCTTGAAGCACTGTCGCGTGGCGCGGCCATGGGCCAGGCGCTGGATGCCAGCCACGTAGCGGTGTCGAGCCTGAAGGAACACCTCGGCACCCTGCGCTGCACCAACGGCCAGGTGCAGACCGCCGACGCGCTGCGTTATCTGGAGACCCAGGTCGCCACGCCGTTCGATCTGGTATTTCTCGATCCGCCGTTCAACCAGAACCTGTTGCCAGCGGTCTGCACCTTGCTGGAAGAACGCCAATGGCTGGCGCCGGATTCGTGGATCTACACTGAAAGCGAGACCGCGCCTTCGACGCTGGGCCTGCCGGGCAACTGGCGCCTGCACCGCGAGCAGAAATCCGGGCGGGTGTACTACGCGTTGTGGCAACGTATGGCCGTTAACTGAACATATTGAAAAACCCTGTGGCGAGGGAGCTTGCTCCCGCTGGACTGCGCAGCAGTCCCCAAAAAGGGCCGCTTCGCGCCCCAGCGGGAGCAAGCTCCCTCGCCACAAAAGGTGTGTGTCCTCTGGAAACTGAACGCTTCACCCCCGCCTTCGGCCTCGGCAACCCGCACCTGCAAACCTTGTGGGGGCCGCTGTGGCGCAAAACCGTCCACCTTGATCGCGAGCGTGAACGCCTGTGGCTGGATGACGGCGACTTCCTCGACCTCGACTGGCATGGCCCGCACAGCGCCGAGGCGCCGCTGGTGCTGGTGCTGCATGGGCTGACCGGTTCTTCAAATTCGCCTTACGTCGCCGGGATCCAGGCCGCGCTCGCCGCCCAAGGCTGGGCCAGTGTCGCGCTGAACTGGCGCGGCTGTTCCGGCGAGCCCAACCTGCTGCCGCGCAGTTACCATTCCGGTGCCAGCGAAGACCTCGCCGAAGCCATCAAACACTTGCGCGCCAAGCGCCCGCTGGCGCCGCTGTATGCGGTTGGTTATTCGTTGGGGGGCAATGTGTTGCTCAAGCATCTGGGCGAGACCGGCAGCGACAGCGGCGTGCTCGGTGCGGTGGCCGTGTCGGTGCCGTTTCGGCTTGATCAGTGTGCCGACCGCATTGGCCAGGGTTTCTCCAAGGTCTATCAAGCACACTTCATGCGCGAGATGGTCGCCTACATCAAGAACAAGCAGCGCCAGTTCCAGCATGACGGGCGTGAGGATGGCCTGGCAGCCCTGGCGGCGCTCGGTTCGCTGGAGAACATGCGCACCTTCTGGGACTTCGACGGCCGGGTCACCGCGCCGCTGCACGGTTTCACCGATGCCGAGGATTACTATCGACGGGCGTCGAGTCGTTACTTTCTCGGTGAAATCCGCACCCCGACCCTGATCATTCAGGCGGCTGACGACCCGTTCGTGTTTCCGCACAGTTTGCCGACTGCCGAGGAGCTGTCCACCAGCACCCAGTTCGAATTGCAGGCCAAGGGCGGGCACGTCGGCTTTGTCGATGGCACGTTCCGCCAGCCCGGCTATTACCTGGAACGGCGCATTCCGCAATGGCTGGCCCGTGTGACGTCGTGAGCGATCAGGGCGAGTCGATCCGCTTCTGGCAAACCGCGCCGCTGGCCGGGGTCGAGTTGCTGTCGGCGCGCTACATCGAGCATCGCTTCGCCCCGCACGTCCACGACGGTTATGTGATCGGCATGATCATGGCCGGTGCCCAGCGTTATCGCTATCGCGGCGCCGAACACCTGGCCGGCAGCGGCACGCTGGTGCTGATCAATCCGGACGAATTGCACACCGGGCACAAGGGCACTGAGGATGGCTGGCTGTACCGGGCGTTTTATCCCGATACCGGACAGATCGTGTCCTTGCTCGAAGAACTGGAACTGCCCTGCGCGCCGATGCCGGCGTTTGGCGCGACGCTGTACCGCGACCCGGATCTGGTCAACGGCTTCTGTCAGTTGCACCGCTTGCTGGAAAGCCCCGCCACCGCACTGCAACAGCAGACGGTGTGGCGCGAAATGATGATGCTGCTGTTGCAGCGGCATGCAGCGGTGCAGATCAACGGCAGCCCGGGCAAGGAACATCGCGCGGTGGTGATGGCCAAGGAGCTGCTGCACGCGCAACTGGCGGCGCCGCCATCGCTGGAAGAACTGGCGGCTGCGGTGAATCTGTCGCCCTTCCACTTCGCCCGTGTCTTCCGCCACGCCACCGGCATGCCGCCGCACACCTGGCTGATGCAGCAGCGCATCGCCACGGCCCGGGGTTTATTGCAGAGTGGTTGCCTGCCGGTGGAAGTCGCCATGCAGTTGGGTTTTGCCGACCAGAGTCATCTGAGCCGGCAGTTCAAGCAGGTTTACGGGGTTGGGCCGGCGGCGTATCGCAGTGCCCGCGTGGAACGCTAAAAGATCGCAGCCTGCGGCAGCTCCTACAGGGAAATACATTCCAATGCAGGAGCTGCCGAAGGCTGCGATCTTTTGATTTTATTCGCCTGTGGCAATGCCCCGAGCAGGCTCGTTGATCCATTCACTCCACGACCCGGCATACAACGAACCCAGCGGATACCCCGCCAGGCACAACGCAAACAGGTTGTGACACGCCGTCACCCCGGAACCGCAATAAGCGACCAGGTCCGTCGGCGAACGCTCGCCGAGTTTCGCCGCAAAACGCTGCTTGAGCTGCTCCGCTGGCAGGAAGCGCCCGTCGCTGCCGAGGTTCTCGGTAAACGCCGCGCATTGCGCCCCGGGAATGTGCCCGGCAATCGGATCGATCGGCTCCACCTCACCCTTGAAGCGCGGCAAGGCCCGGGCATCGAGCAATGTCAGCGACGGCTGCGCAAGGCGCTTGTGCAATTGCTCGGCGCTCAGCAGCAGTTTCATGTCTGGCTGACCACTGAAGTTGCCCCGGCTGACCGACGGCGCATCCAGGCTCAGCGGCAAACCCGCCGCGTGCCAGGCCTTGAGCCCCCCGTCGAGAATGAACACGCCATCGCGCTTGCCCAGCCACACCAGCAACCACCAGGCCCGGGCCGCATAGGCACCGGGGCCGTCGTCGTACAAAACCACGTCGCTGTCGGCATGGATGCCCCACGCCTGCAGACGCTCGATCAACGCCGCCGGCTCGGGCAACGGGTGACGTCCGGTCACGCCTTTGACCACTTTGCCACTGAGGTCGCGTTCAAGGTCGGCGAAGCGGGCGCCGGCGATGTGCCCTTCGGCATAGCTGCGCTGCCCGTAGTCCGGGTCTTCGAGGGCAAAACGACAATCGAGAATCACCAGCCCCGGCTGCTCCTTGCGGGCATCCAGTGCGGTCGGGCTGAGCAGTTGCGCAATCGGCATGACGGACTCCTGTGAGCGACTTCGAAATGGGTTACCGCCCTTCCTCGAGGGCCTGGGCCAGCGGTACGTAGAACTCGTCGAACAAGGCATTCACCTCTTCGCGGGCCTGATCGGTGACGAATCCGGCTTCCAGCACCAACACCTGATACACGCCACGCTTGATGGCCTGCTCGCTGAGGTGGTTGGAGTTTTCCCGGGTGGTGCACAGAAAGCGCACCCACGAGGTGAGGATGATCCAGGCATTGATCGTCAGGGATTCGATCTGCACCCGGTCCATCTTGAGAATGCCCGCGGCGACAAAGCCCTCGTAGATCGCCATGCCCTGGATCACGCAGCGCTGGGAAAAACGCCGGTAGCGCGCGGCCAGATCCGGGTCACTGTCGAGCAGGTGTTCCAGATCCCGATGCAGAAAGCGGTAGCCCCACATCGCCGACAGCAGCTCCTTGAGGTAATAGCGTTTGTCTTCGACGGTGGCGGCACGCCCCTGCGGCGGGCGCAGAAAGCTGTCGACCAAACTTTCGTACTCACTGAACAGCACGGCGATGATCGCCTGCTTGTTGGGGAAGTGGTAGTACAGATTGCCCGGAGAAATCTCCATGTGCGCGGCAATGTGATTGGTGCTGATGCTGCGCTCGCCCTGCTGATTGAACAGTTCGAGGCTGTTCTGCACGATGCGCTCGCTGGTTTTTATTCGTGGGGCCATGGCTTGAGCTTTAATTCAGAGTGCGGTGAGGGGCATCTTACGACCTAACCGGAATTGGATAAAACAAAGCTGTGTCGGGAAGTCATTTGACTTTCTAGAGCATAGACTCTAAAAAGTCCTCACTACAATAAATCCGGAGCCGACGATGACTGCCGACATTGCTTATCTGCAAACGCTGCAACAGCCCCTGGAAGAGCTGGATCGGCTGTTCGCGGCACAGCGCGCCGCCTACACAGCCAACCCGATGCCACCGGCGGCCCAGCGTCAGCAATGGCTCAAAGCGTTGCGCGACTTGCTCAGCAATGAGCGCCAGGCCTTGATCGACGCCATCAGCGCAGATTTCAGTCATCGCAGCGCCGATGAAACCCTGCTTGCCGAGCTGATGCCCAGCCTGCACGGTATCCATTACGCCAGCCGCCACCTCAAGGGCTGGATGAAGTCGTCGCGACGCAAAGTCGGCATGGCCTTTCAGCCGGCATCAGCGAAAGTCGTGTACCAGCCGCTCGGCGTGGTCGGTATCATCGTCCCGTGGAACTACCCGTTGTATCTGGCCATCGGCCCATTGGTCGGTGCGCTCGCGGCGGGCAACCGGGTGATGCTCAAACTCAGCGAATCGACTCCGGCCACCGGCCAGTTGCTCAAAACTCTGCTGGGACGAATTTTCCCCGAAGACCTGGTCTGCGTAGTGCTCGGCGAGGCCGATATCGGCGTGGCGTTCTCCCGTCTGCGCTTTGATCACTTGCTGTTCACCGGCGCCACCAGCATCGGCAAGCATGTGATGCGCGCGGCGGCGGAAAACCTGACCCCGGTAACACTCGAACTGGGCGGCAAGTCCCCGGCCATTGTCTCCCAAGACGTACCGCTCAAGGACGCCGCCGAACGCATCGCCTTCGGTAAAACCCTCAACGCCGGCCAGACCTGCGTCGCGCCCGATTATGTGCTGGTGCCGCAAGACCGTGTCGGCGCGTTCGTCGAAGCCTATCGCCAGGTAGTGAACAATTTCTATCCGACCCTCGCCGACAACCCGGACTACACCGCGATCATCAACGAGCGCCAACTGGCCCGGCTCAACAGTTATGTCAGCGACGCCACCAGCAAGGGCGCGCTGCTGATTCCGCTGTTCGAACAAGGCCAGGGCCGGCGCATGCCGCACAGCCTGCTGCTGAACGTCACCGACGAGATGACCGTGATGCAGGACGAAATCTTCGGCCCGCTGCTGCCGATCGTGCCGTATCAGGATCTCGATCAGGCGTTTGCCTACATCAATCAGCGCCCGCGTCCTCTGGCGCTTTACTACTTCGGCTACGACAAACGCGAACAGAACCGCGTGCTGCACGAAACCCACTCCGGCGGCGTGTGCCTGAACGACACCTTGCTGCACGTAGCGCAGGACGACATGCCATTCGGCGGCATCGGCCCGTCGGGCATGGGCCACTATCACGGCCACGAAGGCTTCCTGACTTTCAGCAAGGCCAAGGGCGTACTGATCAAACAGCGCTTCAACGCCGCGAAGTTGATCTATCCGCCGTACGGCAAATCGATCCAGAAACTGATCCAGACGCTGTTCATCCGCTAATCGTCGTCACCGCCGGGTAATAACAACAATGCACCCAAGCCTGACCGAAACACCTGCCCTGTCGCGCCGTGGCCTGCTGAAATTCAGCCTCGGTGCCACTGCGTTCCTCGCCACCGCCGGCCTTGGCGCCAGCCTCAGTGGTTGCTCATCGAGTGTCGCGGCCAATGGCTTCGTCACTTTGCGCGACGGCGACCTGCTGTTTCTGCGCGCCTTGATTCCGATCATGCTCGAAGGCGCCGTGGCCACCGAGAAAATGCCCGGTGCGGTGGATGCCACTCTGAAGTCGCTGGACTTCAGCCTCGATCACCTGTCGCCGGAGATGCTCAAACTCACCCGACAACTGTTCGACGTGCTCGGCATGGCCGTCACCCGCGGGCCGCTCACCGGCATCTGGGGCAGTTGGGAAAACGCCAGCCCCGAGGCGATGCGTCACTTCCTCGACCGTTGGCAGAACAGTTCATTGAGCCTGCTGCGCATGGGCCACAGTTCTTTGCAGCAGATGGTGATGATGGCCTGGTACACCCGCGCCGAGTCCTGGGCGCATTGCGGTTACCCCGGCCCGCCCACGGTCTGAAATCGAGTCGCGCCGTTCGCGAGCAAGCTCGCTCCCACAAGGGAATGCATTTCAATGTGTGAGCGGGCTTGCTCGCGAAGGCGCCAGTCGGCACACCAGCGTACCCAGAATAATAAAGAGAACCTGATCAATGCCCGTACCCGACCCGTTCCGCGAAGGCCTTGCCCGTGGCTGGAAAACCTACAACGGCGCACAACTGACCGACGACCTGACGCTGCAAACCGACGTGGCCATCATCGGCAGCGGTGCCGGAGGCGGCACCACGGCGGAAATCCTCAGCGCCGCCGGTTACAAAGTGCTGCTGATCGAAGAAGGCCCGCTCAAGACCAGTTCCGACTTCAAAATGCTTGAAGACCAGGCCTACAGCAGCCTCTATCAGGAAGGCATCGGCCGCATGAGCAAGGACGGCGCGATCACCATTCTGCAGGGTCGTGCGGTGGGCGGCACCACGCTGATCAACTGGACGTCGAGCTTCCGCACGCCCGAGCCGACCCTCGAACACTGGGCCAGGGAACACAACGTCAAAGGCCACAGCCCGGCCGAGATGGCGCCGTGGTTCGAGAAAATGGAACAGCGCCTCGGCGTCGCGCCATGGAGGGTCCCGCCCAATGCCAATAACGACGTGATCCGCAAGGGCTGCGAGCAACTCGGCTACAGCTGGCACGTGATCCCACGCAACGTCCGTGGCTGCTGGAACCTTGGCTATTGCGGCATGGGCTGCCCGACCAATGCCAAGCAGTCGATGATGGTCACGACCATTCCGGCGACCCTGGAAAAGGGCGGCGAGCTGCTGTACCTGGCCCGCGCGGAAAAACTGTTGATCAGCGGCGACAAAATCACCGGCCTGCAATGCGTGGCGATGGACGAGCGCTGCGTCGCGCCGACCGGACGCAAAATCACGGTCAAGGCCCGGCATTACGTGCTGGCCGGCGGCGGCATCAACAGCCCGGCCCTGCTCTTGCGTTCAGACGCGCCGGACCCGCATCAGCGCCTCGGCAAACGCACCTTTTTGCATCTGGTTAACATGTCTGCGGGGCGCTTCGACGAGGTGATCAATCCGTTCTACGGCGCGCCGCAGTCGATTTACTCGGATCATTTCCAGTGGAAAGACGGCACCAGCGGGCCGATGGGCTACAAACTCGAAGTGCCGCCGCTACAACCAGCGTTGGCCGCGACGCTGCTCGGCGGTTTCGGTACGCAGAACGCCGAACACATGGCTGATCTGCCGCGCACCCACGCGATGCTGGCGCTGCTGCGCGACGGTTTCCATCCGGACAGCCCCGGCGGCAGTGTCGAATTGCGCGGCGACGGCTCACCAGTGCTCGACTATCAAGTCTCGCCTTACGCCTGGGAGGGCTTGCGTCGCGCGTTTCACAGCATGGCCGAGATCCAGTTCGCCGGCGGCGCGAAAGCGGTAATGCCGATGCACGCCGATGCGCGCTACGTAAACACCCTGGCCGAGGCGCGCAAATTGATCGACGGTCTGAGCCTTGAGCTTTACCGCACGCGACTGGGCAGTGCCCACGTGATGGGCGGTTGCGCAATGGGTGAAGACCCGAAAAACGCGGTTACCGACAGCCTTGGCCGGCATCATCAACTGAGCAATCTTTCGGTTCACGACGGCTCGCTGTTCCCCACCAGCATTGGCGCCAACCCGCAATTGTCGGTGTATGGACTGACTGCACAACTGGCGACATCCCTCGCCGATCGGCTGAGAAATCCGTGAAAAAAACGGTTTATCGCGTCGTCTATAGTGCTTTCTTACCCAACAGGCGACTTGGCCGACCGGGACGGCTGCGATACCATCCGACTCCCCAACGGACTCCCGCCAGGACGACGCGATGAACCGAGTGTTGTACCCAGGTACCTTCGACCCTATTACCAAAGGGCATGGCGATCTGGTCGAACGCGCCTCGCGCCTGTTCGATCACGTGATCATTGCGGTCGCCGCCAGCCCGAAGAAAAATCCGCTGTTCCCGCTGGAACAACGGGTTGAGCTGGCTCGCGAGGTCACCAAACACCTGCCCAACGTCGAAGTGGTCGGCTTCTCGACGCTGCTGGCGCATTTCGCCAAAGAGCAGAACGCCAATGTGTTCCTGCGCGGTCTGCGTGCGGTGTCGGACTTCGAATACGAATTCCAGCTGGCCAACATGAACCGCCAGTTGGCCCCGGACGTCGAGAGCCTGTTTCTCACCCCGTCCGAGCGTTATTCGTTCATTTCTTCGACGCTGGTGCGGGAAATCGCCGCGCTGGGCGGCGATATCAGCAAGTTCGTGCACCCGGCCGTGGCCGATGCCCTGACCCTGCGCTTCAAGAAGTAACGACCGTTCAAAAGGCGCCCGCGTGCACTGCGGGCGCCAATGCGGCACAATTGCGCGCATTGATTTATTGCGCCCGGGCCTGCCGCCCCGGCTGGAGTTAGCATGTCCCTGATCATCACCGACGATTGCATCAACTGCGACGTCTGCGAACCCGAGTGCCCGAACGCTGCCATTTCCCAAGGCGAAGAGATCTATGTGATCGACCCGAACCTGTGCACCCAGTGCGTCGGCCACTACGACGAACCGCAATGCCAGCAGGTCTGCCCGGTGGATTGCATTCCGCTGGACGAGGCGCATCCTGAGACTGAAGAACAGTTGATGGAAAAGTACCGCAAGATCACCGGCAAGGCCTGAGTCCTTCAGCGCCTGTTCCGACGCCATCGCGGGCAAGCCCGCTCCCACAGGGTTGTGTGGTGATACACAAATCGTGTGAACACCGAAATCCTTGTGGGAGCGGGCTTGCCCGCGATGAGGCCATCAATAACACCGCTGATCTCGGATCAGCTCACTCACGCTGCTCAAACCCCTCCCCCGTACACCCCAGACACCGCACAAAAGCAGCTTTCGCCGGATCCACCACCAGCGCCTGCCCCGCATCGCCCACCCCGCCACCCAGCGCGGTAAACGGCAATGACACCACAAACACCCCCGCACCCAGCACCGTTGCCACCACCAATAAAGGTCGGGCAATCAGTAAATCGCCGATCATGGCGTAGGCGGGAGGGTTCTGGATGGCGTAGCGCGGATCACCGCTGCCGTTTTCCGTGGCCTGAACGGCCAGGCTGGAACACAGCAGCAGTGTGACAAACAGGGCTTGCAAGGACTTCATGGCACGATCCTTCGGGCTGAACAGTGAGACCACTCACTATAGACCGTAGGACTTTTTCAGCTTTTTGCCTCAGGTCTGACAGCGCGGACAGAACACACTGGCCCGTTGCCCCAGCTTCACTTCGCGCAGGCCGGTGCCGCAAACCTTGCAGTTTTCACCGCCACGACCATACACGAACAGTTCCTGCTGGAAGTACCCCGGCTGCCCGTCACCGCCGATGAAATCGCGCAACGTAGTGCCGCCACGCTCTATGGCCGCAGCGAGGATGCGCTTGATCTCGATCGCCAGCTTCAGATACCGCGCCCGGGAGATGCTTTTGGCTTCGCGGCGCGGATCGATCCCGGCGGCGAACAGCGCTTCGGTCGCGTAAATGTTGCCGACGCCGACCACCACCGCGTTGTCCATGATGAACGGCTTGACCGCCATCGAACGCCCGCGTGACAACTGGAACAGGCGCTCGCCGTCGAACAGATCGGTCAATGGCTCCGGCCCGAGGCGAATCAGCAGTTCGTGATTGAGCGGATCGCTACTCCAGAGCATCGCACCGAACCGGCGCGGATCGGTGTAGCGCAGGGCAAGCCCTGATTCCAGCTCGATATCGACATGCTCATGCTTGGCCGCCGGCATCCCGGCCTCAACCAGCCGCAAGTTACCGGACATGCCCAAGTGGCTGATCAGCGTGCCGACTTCGGCGTTGATCAACAAATACTTGGCCCGCCGCTCGACCAGCACGATGCGCTGCCCGGAAAGACGCACATCGAGGTCTTCGGGGATCGGCCAGCGCAGCCGACGATCCCGCACGATCACCCGGCTGACGCGCTGGCCTTCCAAGTGCGGAGCAATGCCCCGGCGGGTGGTTTCGACTTCCGGCAGTTCAGGCATGGCGTCCTCGAATCAATGCGCGCCGAGGTCGCGGATGGTCTGTTTGAGGGTTTCGAAATCGTAGTCCGACAGGCCCACGTAATCGAGAATCAGCGCACCGATGCTGTTCCACTCGTGGTCCTCGGTCTGATTGCCCAGCACCCGATACGACGCACAGATGTGTTCGGCCATCTTCAGGATCGCCAGCAGATTCTTCATCTGGCTGTTGCGCGAGGATTCGTCGCTGAAGATCGCCAGCGCATTGTGGTGATTGGCGATCGCCGTGCTGACATGTTCCGGCAGGCGCCACGACTTGGCGGTGTAATAGCCCACCACCGCGTGGTTGGTGTTGAACTCGCTGTTCTCGGTGTCCACCACCCGGCATTCGGCGCTGGCGTTGGCGTAAGCCTTTTCCAGTACCGACATGTAGTTGGGGAAGCGCTGCAGCATCAACGGCACGCCGCAATCGTGGAACAGGCCCAAGGCGTAGGCTTCATCGCCGGCCTGGGTGCCGATGCGCTTGGCCAGGGTCAGGCACGTCATCGCCACGTCCTGGGCGGTATCCCAGAAACGGTTGAGGGTGACGATGGTGTCGTCGTTCATCTCGCCCTTGATCGACTGCGCGTTGATCAGGTTGATGATCGAACGGCTGCCCAACAGGTTCACCGCACGCTGGATCGAGGTGATCTTGTTGCTCAGGCCGTAATACGGCGAATTGACGATTTTCAGCAGCGAACCGGACAGGCCGGGATCCTGAGAGATCAGCTTGGCGATCACCTCCAGGTCCGGGTCGGGCATGTACTGCTCCATTTGCAGATCCACCATGATCTGCGGCTGCGCCGGCACACTGATGCCTTGCAGGGATTGTTGAATCTGTTCGGTGGTCAGCTCTTGGGACATAAGTACACACTCTGGGACAGGCGGCGATTCTAACCTCTAAAAACCGCACGACGACACACCAGTGGGCAATTGTCAGGAACTTTCATTCGCGCTCAGGCTTCGGACTCTGTAAGGCCGACCGGACAATCAAGCACCGGCTCGGCGGTAATTTCCCGCAGACTCAGGAGCTTATCGATGACTACCTCCCTCACCGGCAAACGCGTTGCCATTTTGGTAACAGACGGTTTCGAACAGGTCGAGTTGACCGGCCCCAAGCAGGCACTCGAGCAGGCCGGCGCCCAGGTCGACATCCTTTCCGCCGAGGCCGGCAAGGTCAAAGGCTGGCACCACGACAAACCGGCGGATGAGTTCAAGGTCGACCAGACCTTTCAAGGTGCCAGCAGCGAGCAGTACGACGCGATCGTCCTGCCGGGCGGCGTACAGAACTCCGACACCATCCGCATCGACCAGGACGCCCAGCATCTGGTGAAAACCGGGGCCTCCACCGGCAAACCGATTGCGGTGATCTGCCATGGCGGCTGGTTGCTGATTTCCGCCGGGTTGGTCAACGGCAAAACCATGACCAGTTTCAAGACACTCAAGGATGACCTGGTGAATGCCGGGGCCAACTGGGTCGACAAGGAAGTGGTCAAGGACGGTCATCTGATCAGCAGCCGTCAGCCGGACGATATTCCGGCGTTCAACAAGGAGTTGATCGACGCACTGTCGGCCTGACGCGCCTCTGTGGCGAGGGAGCTTGCTCCCGCTCGGCTGCGCAGCAGTCGCAAGCCCTGCCAACCGGTTCTTCCTGATGAATCGAGTGGCATGAATTGGGGCCGCTTCGCAGCCCGGCGGAAGCAAGCTCCCTCGCCACATGTCCAGCGCTGAACCTGCACACGCATCAACACGCTATACTCCCGCTCTTTTTTCCGGAGCGACGTCATGTCCCTGCCTAGCCTGCGCCTTAAAGCCAACGCCGACCGTCGCCTGCGCAACGGCCACTTGTGGGTCTACAGCAACGAAATCGATGTGGCCGCCACGCCACTGCACGGCTTCAAGGCCGGCGATCAGGCGATCCTCGAAGCCGCTGGCGGCAAGCCGCTGGGCATCGTCGCCATGAGCCCGAACAACCTGATCTGCGCGCGTCTGCTGTCGCGCGACATCAAGTTGCCGCTGGACAAGTCGCTGCTGGTGCACCGCCTGAACGTGGCCCTGTCACTGCGCGAGCGTCTGTTCGACAAGCCGTTCTACCGCCTGGTCTACGGCGACTCCGATCTGCTGCCAGGTCTGGTAGTCGACCGTTTCGGCGACATCCTTGTCGTGCAGATCGCCTCGGCGACCATGGAAGCGCATAAAGATGCTGTGATCGCTGCACTGACCCAAGTGCTCAAGCCGAGCGGCATCCTGTTCAAAAACGATTCCGCCGCCCGTGATGCCGAAGGCCTCAACCGCTACGTCGAAACCGTGTTCGGCCTGGTGCCGGAGTGGGTGGCCCTGGAAGAGAACGGTGTGAAATTCGAAGCGCCGGTCATTGGCGGCCAGAAAACCGGCTGGTTCTACGACCACCGCATGAACCGCGCCCGCCTCGCCCCTTACGCCAAAGGCAAACGCGTCCTAGACCTCTATAGCTACATCGGTGGCTGGGGCGTGCAGGCTGCGGCGTTCGGCGCCAGTGAAGTGTTCTGCGTCGATGCATCGGGCTTTGCCCTCGACGGCGTCGAGCGTAACGCCGCGCTGAACGGCTTCGCCGACAAGATGACCTGCATCGAAGGCGATGTCTTCGAAGCGCTGAAGGAACTCAAGGCCAGCGAAGAACGTTTCGACGTGATCGTTGCCGATCCGCCTGCGTTCATCAAGCGCAAGAAAGACATGAAGAACGGCGAAGGCGCCTACCGTCGCCTGAACGAGCAAGCCATGCGCCTGCTGACCAAAGACGGCATTCTGGTCAGCGCTTCGTGCTCGATGCACCTGCCGGAAGACGATCTGCAGAACATCCTGCTGACCAGCGCCCGTCACCTGGACCGCAACATCCAGTTGCTCGAACGCGGCGGTCAAGGTCCGGACCATCCGGTACACCCGGCTATCGCCGAGACTCGCTACATCAAGAGCATCACCTGCCGTCTGCTGCCGAACAGCTGATTGGCTCATGAAACGGGGAGCCTGCGGGCTTCCCGTTGCTTTACGGCGATGCAATATCGTCGAATTCCTTTCCTTTTCCTACAACTAACTTCCTACATGTACGCAGGACATTTCCCTGCGCATTGAATTTCAAGATCCAAAACTTACAAACTTGACCTTGCAGCACATCCACTCCGACAAAATTAATAGAAATTTCCTACCCAAGTATCGCTTGCCAATAATTCATTACAACCTATTATTAAGTTGTCACCACGACGGTGACATTCACTCTCAATGAACAAGGAGTTCATACTTATGAAAGCAATTACTCTGGAAACCAACAAAATCGCAAACCTGGCTTTTCTGGTTGCGCCTAAAGCCCGTTAAGTAAACCTGAACGCTGGGGAGTGCCGGCACCCCAGCGTTCTTTCGACTACGTCCAGAGTGATGAATACAACATGTACATCAATCCTTATTTATTCATATTGCCGCGCACGCCCGGACAAATAGTCTGGAACTACAAAGACCACACTCAACATGAACTGGACCTGAGTTACTCTTGTCGACTTGCACAACTAATCAATAATCCGGGACAGTTCGACAGACGCAACATAATAGACTCACAACTTCTAAACGCAGGCATATTAACCGTTGCAAAAATAGACAGTCCGCCATGGGGCTGGGACGAGCTGTCGAAGATTTATCATATTGGTACCCAGAACATTCCCTGCGAACAGACGCCCCAGAATATTCATGAGTGGTCCAGGCAATACCTGAACCATTGCAGTGCGGTGCTGACCACACCGGCACCCGCTCAAGATCGCCCGATACTTGAAGACGCACCTCGAATCGCCCTCCCCGCCTCTGCGGCCCTGACCGTCGCCAGCCTGGGTAATGTCCTGCGCTTGAGAAAAACCTGCCGCTCCTTTACTGGCGAAGCGATCACGCTCGGCGACGTCGGCACGCTGATGTATCTCACACTGGGTTTTCTTCACCATCGCGACCATGACCGCGACGAAAGCATCGCCGAAGGCCTCGGCGCCCGTCGCAGCAGTCCCTCCGGGGGTGGACTGAATGCCTGTGAAGGCTTTCTTCTGGCACGCAATATCGAGGGTCTTGAACCGGGCCTCTACGCCTATCACCCGGCAGACCACGCGCTCAGCCGGGTCAACCCATTGCCCGAACCTGCGCTCGGCCATTTGCTGGCGGGCCAGCATTTCATCAATAACCTGCCTCTGGGCCTGTTCATCACCGCTCGTTTCGACAAGCTCTGGTGGAAGTATGAACACTCGCGCGCCTATCGCATGGCGTTCGTCGAGGCGGGTCATCTGTCGCAGACCTTTCAACTGGTGGCCACGGCGCTGGGCCTGGGAACGTGGCTGACCGGGGCATTCGCTGATCGGCAGGTCGAAGCCCTGCTCAAGCTCGAAGGCAGCGCTGAACAACCGTTGTTCTTTGTCGGCTGCGGTGCCAGCGACGGTCAGGCGATGTGTCAGGAAATGCGCGAGCTGTTGCTGGAGACGCGGACATGAACGTGCCATCCACGGATCTTCCCGAAGCGCCAACGTCCTGGGCGCTTCGATTCACCCTCGGCGACTGGAACAACCACGCTTCGGTACGCACCAGCCGGCACGACTACCAGTTGCCGGAAGACCTGCAGCTGCAACTGCAGACCCGCTTCTGGTTCCCGCCGGCCTTCCTGCCGTATCTGTCCCATCCGGCCATCGAAGCCGCAGGCAGCAAGGTCATGCATCGGCTGGCAGCCAGCCACCTGGTGCACTTCCTGGACTACACCACGCTGCTTGAACACCGCATCGTCAACCGCGCCGTGGAAACCATCGTCCACGGCGAGTTGCCCGCCTACATTCCTTCACGGATGAAAACCGCCGCGCTGCAGCTGTATACCGACGAGGGTTATCACGCGCTGTTCTCCCATCATCTAGCCGAACAGATCGCCGAACTGCATGGTTTTACCGGTCGCCCGCAGATGCCGCTGCGCATCACCCGCCTGACCGGTCAGATTGCCCGAACGCCGGAGAGTAAACGCCCACTGGCATGGTTTCTGCTGGGTTTCGTCTCGGAAACCATCATTGCACGGGAGCTGCTGGATGTGTGTCGGGAAACGCTGGTCAGCAGCGTGAATGACATGTTGCGCGATCACCTCGCTGACGAAGCGCGCCACAGCCGGTTTTTTTCCGAAGTCTTCCACTACCTCTGGTTGACCCTGAACAGCCGCCAGCGCGCCTTCGTTGCCAGAACCTTGCTGGAGACCCTGGCGACCTTCTTCGAGGTGGACGAGCAATGGCTGCACCAAAGCCTGCGCCGCGCCGGTATCGGCGAAGGTGCGATCAAGGAAATCCTCGACGGCCTGACCAACGAGCACGCCAGCCGCCAGCGTGCCAGATCCGGAGCCGTGGCCACGCTTGCCGCACTCGAAAGGGCCGGATTTTTCGCGCTACCCAACAACCGCAAACTTTTCGCCAAGGCAGGACTGATCGATGCATGAAGGAAGAAAGGCAGTAACAACCCGACAACGCCGTGGGGCGGTCAGTCTGCTGTTGGCCATGGTGCTGCTGGGTGTGTTTCCGCTGGATGTTCTGCTGCCTTCGTTCCCGGCGCTGGCCGAACACTTCGCTCGCACTCCAGCCGATATTGCCCTGTCGATCAGCCTGTTCGCCGTGGGCATTTCCTTTGCCCAACTGGTGATCGGGCCGTTGTCCGACGTCATCGGGCGCAAGGGACTTTTACTCGCCGGCATGGGAGTCTCGATCCTCGGCGCCATCGGTTGCGTGACGACCAGTGACTACATACTGTTCATGGCTTTTCGCATCGTGCAGGCCATCGGTTGCGGCTGTTTTGTCCTGTCGCAGGCGCTGGTACAGGACCTGTTCGATGGCAAGGAGCGCGATCGCCTGCGGATCCTGATGGTGACCGCCACCGGGATCTTCATCTCCCTGTCACCGCTGGCTGGCAGCTTCCTGCAAGCGGCCCTGGGCTGGCGCGGCAGCTTCTGGGTGTTCATCGTTTTGGCGGCAGTGGTGTTGCTCAAAGCCTGGCTGTTTCTGGAGGGTGGGCGGCCAGCCGTCAAGGCTACACCGCTCAATTTTCTCAGCGCCTATCGACGGGTGCTCAGGGATTTCGAGTTCGTCGGCTACTGGCTGATTTCGGCTTTCGCATTCGCCTGCCACTTCTCGTTCGTCGTCATTTCGCCGTTGATCTTCATGGATCAATTGCAGTTGTCCGCCTACGACTTCTCGCTGATCCTGCTGATCTACGGTGCGGCCTATGTCGCTGGCGGGATCGTCGCCACTCTGCTGAGCCGGCGAATCTCGCCCGGACAGCAAATGGTGGTGGGGCTGAGCCTGATCCTGCTGGCGGGGCTGGTGATGCTGTTCATGGCCAGGCACCTTGCGCTCTCAGCGACCACAGTGCTGATTCCGATGTTGATCTGCACCGCCGGCACCACTATCACACGCCCTGCAGCCACCTCGCGGGCCATGAGCCTGTTTCCCGAGAATGCCGGCACCTCGGCTTCGGCCGGCAGTACGATCATTTTCATTTGTGGTGGCTTGATCAGCGCCTTGATCAGCCTGAGCCCAAGCAACCTGCAAGCCACCCTCGGCTACTGTTTTGTCCTGCTCAGTTGCATCGCGCTGGCGTTGAACAAGCGGATCAGCCATCGCGCCAGCGTCATCGAAAACGGCGCCGTCACGCCCTCTGGCAGCGATTGAGCCTGCCAGTCGTCATGCCATACGCACCGTCGGCACTGGAACAACGCTTTGCGCCATTCCCTCCAGACGCCAGCGGTGTAGAATCGGCTGATTCATCGCCATTCATCCCCCGGCGGGTTTATGAGCTCAGGCTGAGGCAAGCGGCGATCCCGCAAAGTCATCGGCAACATCCAGGACACACGGCCATTTCTGAGTGTTCCAGACGTCAATAGAAGCTCACTCCCTTTTGATACCTGATTAGCCGCCCGGAGTGCTCCATGCCAGATTACCGCTCGAAAACATCCACCCACGGCCGCAACATGGCCGGCGCCCGCGCACTGTGGCGCGCCACCGGGATGAAAGATGACGACTTCAAGAAGCCGATCATCGCCATTGCCAACTCCTTTACCCAGTTCGTGCCGGGCCACGTGCACCTCAAAGACCTCGGTCAACTGGTCGCCCGTGAGATCGAACGCGCCGGTGGCGTCGCGAAAGAATTCAATACCATCGCCGTGGATGATGGCATCGCCATGGGTCACGACGGCATGTTGTATTCGCTGCCGAGCCGCGAGATCATCGCCGACTCCGTCGAATACATGGTCAACGCCCACTGCGCCGACGCCATCGTCTGCATCTCCAACTGCGACAAGATCACCCCGGGCATGCTGATGGCCGCCCTGCGCCTGAACATTCCGGTGATCTTCGTGTCCGGTGGTCCGATGGAAGCCGGCAAGACCAAACTCGCTTCCCACGGCCTCGACCTCGTCGACGCCATGGTGATCGCCGCCGACTCCAGCGCTTCTGACGAGAAAGTCGCCGAGTACGAGCGCAGCGCTTGCCCGACCTGCGGTTCCTGCTCCGGCATGTTCACCGCCAACTCGATGAACTGCCTGACCGAAGCCCTCGGCCTGGCATTGCCGGGCAACGGTTCGACCCTCGCTACCCACAGTGATCGCGAGCAGCTGTTCCTGCAGGCCGGCCGCACCATCGTCGAGCTGTGCAAGCGTTACTACGGCGAGAACGACGAATCCGTGCTGCCGCGCAACATCGCCAACTTCAAGGCGTTCGAGAACGCGATGATGCTCGACATCGCCATGGGCGGTTCGACCAACACCATACTGCACCTGCTGGCGGCCGCCCAGGAAGCCGAGATCGATTTCGATCTGCGCGACATCGACCGTCTCTCGCGCAGCGTGCCGCAACTGTGCAAAGTGGCGCCGAACATCCAGAAGTACCACATGGAAGACGTGCACCGCGCTGGCGGCATCTTCAGCATCCTCGGTTCGCTGGCACGCGGCGGTCTGCTGCACACCGACCTGCCAACCGTGCACAGCCGCAGCATGGAAGAAGCCATCGCCAAGTGGGACATCACCCAGACCGACGATGAAGCCGTGCATCAATTCTTCAAGGCCGGCCCGGCGGGCATCCCGACCCAGACCGCGTTCAGCCAGTCGACTCGTTGGGAAACCCTGGATGACGACCGTGAAAACGGCTGCATCCGCAGCTTCGAACACGCCTACTCGAAAGAAGGTGGCCTGGCCGTGCTGTACGGCAATATCGCGCTGGACGGCTGCGTGGTGAAGACCGCCGGCGTTGACGAGTCGATCCACGTCTTCGAAGGCAACGCGAAAATCTTCGAAAGCCAGGACAGCGCGGTGCGCGGCATCCTTGCCGACGAAGTGAAGGAAGGCGACATCGTCATCATTCGCTACGAAGGTCCGAAAGGTGGCCCGGGCATGCAGGAAATGCTCTACCCGACGTCGTACCTGAAGTCCAAAGGCCTGGGCAAAGCCTGTGCGTTGCTCACCGACGGTCGCTTCTCCGGCGGTACTTCCGGCTTGTCGATCGGCCACGCTTCGCCAGAAGCTGCGGCCGGCGGCGCGATCGGTCTGGTTCAGGATGGCGACAAAGTGCTGATCGACATTCCGAACCGCTCGATCAACCTGTTGGTCAGCGATGAAGAACTGGCTGCGCGCCGGGTCGAGCAGGACAAGAAAGGCTGGAAACCGGTCGAACAGCGTCCACGCAAAGTGACCACCGCCCTGAAGGCCTACGCCCTGCTGGCGACCAGCGCCGACAAGGGTGCGGTGCGTAACAAGGCGATGCTCGACGGGCTGTAAATTTTAGCCGCCGAATAAAAATGCCCCGCCAAGTGCGGGGCATTTTTTTGCTTGATCGAATCAATGGGTGAACACGAGGGCCCCATCGCTGGCGAGCCAGCTCCCACAGGGATTTATGGTGTTCTCACCATTTGTGTTTCACCTTGGACACTGTGGGAGCTGGCTTGCCAGCGATGGGAGCGACCCGGTCTTACTGAATTTCCTCTGGCTTCACAATCACCCAGTTCTTGTCCGCCGTCACCGGCAACCCTTCCTTGGCCTGCGCCGCCGCGTGCTTGGCCATCATGCCGTTCAATTGAGTCATGTATTTGTCCTTGCGGTTGACCCACAAGTGAATGCCGCCCTTGGCTACATCCACATCGTGGAACAGCATGTAGCCGTCGCTGCTCGGGGTGTCGCCGCCCACCAGCACCGGTTTTTTCCACTCGTCGATATAGGTCAGGATCGCCGCATGCTTGCCGGCCATCCAGGTCGCCGGGGTCCACAGGTACGGGGTCAGTTCGAGGCCGAGGTTGGCCTTCTCGTCATACTTGCCGGCGGTGATCTGCTTGCGCGCGGTCGTCAGCTCGCCGGTTTCGCGGTTCTTCAGCAAGGTGGTCACGCCGATCACGTTCTGCGGTTTGACGTTGTAACCGTACTTCGGATCGGCCGCGACCATGCGTACCAGTTCTTCCGAGGCAGCGGTCATCACGTAGACCTCGATGCCATTCTCCATCAACTTGTTGTACAGCTCGGCCTGGCCGGTGAAGACTTTCGGCGGCTGCACATCGAGGTTCTTCACCACGTCGCCGTCGTAATAGGTCGCCGGCACCGGTTTGCCCGACGCCATCAGCTCATCGACGTAGCCTTTGAGTTCCTTGAGCGTGAAGCCGGAGAATACCTGCGCCACCCACGGGTAGCAGACCATGTCGTCGACTTCGCACAGGCGATAGTAGTAACTGAACAGGCTTTCCTTATGGTCGGCGGTGTCCTTGAACGGCATCAGCTTCAGGGAGGGATCGAGTTTGTCGCGGGTGATCAGGCCCTTGTTTTCCATGAACGGCAGCAACGACTCTTCGAGGTCATAGCGGTAACTGGTGTTGTCCATGTCGAACACCGCGTAGTTACCTTTGTTGGCGTTGGCCGCGATCATCGCGTCCAGCGCCTTGGCCTGATCCGCCGGCCAGTGCTTCAGATCGGTGGCGAATGCGTGGGCGGCCAAGCCCAATCCAAGCACCACAGCGAGCATTTTCGGTGCGAACTTCATCGACGTTTTCTCCCTGACTGAAAGACATCGACGCTAACAAATAAGTGTGACAGTCCTCGTCTGTCAGCGACCGCTTACGTCTTCTCAACGCCAGTTGCATTGCCGAGAGCGACAAGCGCTTATTCCAAAAACGACGGACGACCTGCTATTTCGGTATTAATTCATTGGAAATCAAACTGTTAGGCTTGCCGGTTCGCAGTTGCCCCAGAAGGCGACTGGCACAAGTCTTATCGGAGTCTTCATGAATCTGCCGCTGATCCTCAATCTGCTGGTGTTCCTCGCCCTGCTCTTCGGTCTGGCGCAAACTCGCCACACGACGTGGAGCCTGGCGAAAAAAGTCCTGCTCGCACTGGTGCTGGGCGTGGCGTTCGGCGTGGCCCTGCACACCGTTTACGGTGCCGGCAATCCGGTGCTGAAAGCCTCGATCGGCTGGTTCGATCTGGTCGGCAACGGTTACGTGCAGTTGCTGCAAATGATCGTGATTCCGCTGGTGTTCGCTTCGATCCTCAGCGCGGTGGCACGTCTGCACAACGCGTCGTCGCTGGGCAAGATCAGCTTCCTGACCATCGGCACGCTGCTGTTCACCACCGCGATTGCGGCGCTGATCGGTATCGGCCTGACCAACCTGTTCGGCCTCACCGCCGAAGGCCTGGTCGCCGGTACTCAGGAAATGGCCCGTCTGCAAACCATCCAGACCGACTACGCCGGCAAGGTCGCCGACCTGAATGTGCCGCAGCTGCTGCTGTCGTTCATTCCGCAGAACCCGTTCGCCGACCTGGCCCGGGCCAAGCCGACCTCGATCATCAGCGTGGTGATCTTCGCCGCTTTCCTCGGTGTCGCGGCGCTGCAACTGCTCAAGGATGACGTCGAAAAAGGCCAGAAAGTGATCAACGCCATCGACACCTTGCAAGCCTGGGTGATGCGTCTGGTGCGTCTGGTGATGAAGCTGACCCCGTACGGCGTATTGGCGCTGATGACCAAAGTGGTCGCCGGCTCCAACCTGCAAGACATCATCAAGCTCGGCAGTTTCGTCGTGGTTTCGTACCTCGGTCTGGGCCTGATGTTCGTGGTGCATGGCCTGCTGGTGTCAGCGGCCGGGATCAACCCGCTGCGGTTCTTCCGCAAGATCTGGCCGGTGCTGACGTTCGCGTTCACCAGCCGTTCCAGCGCCGCGAGCATTCCGCTGAGCATCGAAGCGCAGACCCGTCGTCTGGGCATTCCGCAGTCAGTGGCAAGTTTTGCCGCCTCGTTCGGTGCGACCATCGGCCAGAACGGTTGCGCCGGTCTGTACCCGGCGATGCTCGCGGTGATGGTGGCGCCAACGGTCGGCATCAATCCGCTGGATCCGCTGTGGATCGCGACGCTGGTGGCAATTGTGACCCTGAGCTCGGCCGGTGTGGCCGGAGTCGGTGGCGGCGCGACATTCGCCGCACTGATCGTGCTGCCGGCGATGGGCTTGCCGGTGTCACTGGTGGCGCTGCTGATTTCGGTGGAGCCGCTGATCGACATGGGTCGTACGGCGTTGAACGTGAGTGGTTCGATCACGGCCGGTGCGATTACCAGCCAGGTGATGCAGCAGACGGATAAAGCGCTGCTGGATGCCGATGAGCATGCGGAGCTTGCTCAGGCCTGACAGCAACACACACTTGTGGTGAGGGAGCTTGCTCTCGCTGGGTTGCGAAGCGACCCCAACATCTTGGGCCTGCTGCACAGGCCAGCGGGAGCAAGCTCCCTCGCCACAGGTTAATTAAGCTTTTTCCCAGACTTCGAAGTTGTACGCGGGCTTGCCGCCCTCAGCCGGATTCGGCACGTTCGACACCAGCGTCCACTGGTTCAGGTCAAACTCCGGAAACCACGCATCCCCTTCCGGGCTCAGCGCCACACGGGTCAGATACAGACGATCGGCCTGCGCCAGCCCTTGCGCATACAACTGCGCGCCGCCAATCAGCATCAACTCATCGACGCCCTGCGCTTTCGCCCATTCCTCGGCGCGCACCACTGCAGCTTCCAGCGACGGATACACTTCCGCCCCCTCCAGCAGCAGATCCGGCTGACGGCTGACCACGATGTTCAAGCGGCCCGGCAGCGGACGACCGAGCGAATCCCAGGTCTTGCGGCCCATGATGATCGGCTTGCCGAGGGTCGTGGCCTTGAAGTATTTGAAGTCCCCCGGCAGGTGCCAGGGCATGCTGTTGTCGACGCCGATCACGCGGTTTTCACCGAGGGCTGCGATCAGGCTGAGGGGGAGTGATTTAGTCATGCCGGCGAGGATACCAGAGCCTCGCTTGACCCGATAAGCGCCACAGCGGTTATGCTCACGGCTCAATCGAGCAACGGAATGGCGCGTGACTGAACTGACTCCCCTGCAAAACCTCTGGCTGACTGAAACCATCCGCCTGCGTGAAGAACACGCAGGTCTCCTGGAGGATCTGGAAGCCAATCGACTGGCCCGCGCGGCCGGCGGCGATCTGCCGAGCCGTATTCAGCGCCGGGCGGCGTGGCTGGCCGAGCGCGACGGGCTGAGCACGGCACTCAAGCACTGGCTGCAGGGCGCGCGTCTGGCGCTGGTACTGCTGGTGATTTTCGCGCTGCTGAGCGGCGCCGGACTGGCCTTCGCCGCACTGAGCCAGTCACCGGTGAATGTGTTCTGGGCCTTGGGCAGCCTGCTCGGGCTGAACCTGATTCTGCTGCTGAGCTGGGCGCTGGGGCTGATCTTTGCCGGTGAACACGGCGCCACCCTCGGGCGCTTGTGGCTGTGGCTCAGCGAAAAACTCGCCCGCGATGCCAAAGCCGCGCAACTCGCGCCGGCCCTGCTGCTGATGTTGCAGCGCAAAAAACTCAATCGCTGGGCGCTCGGCACATTGGTCAATGGCCTGTGGTTACTGGCGATGCTCAGTGCACTGCTGTTGCTGCTGACGCTGATGGCGACCCGGCGCTATGGCTTCGTCTGGGAAACCACGATCCTCAGCGCGGATACGTTCATCAACCTGACCCAAGCCCTTGGCGCGCTGCCGGCGCTGCTCGGTTTCAACGTACCCAGCGTGGAAATGATCCGTGCCAGTGGCGACGCGGCGCTGGGTATCGAAAGCGCGCGACAGGCCTGGGCGACCTGGCTGGTCGGTGTGCTGGTGGTCTACGGCGTGCTGCCGCGTCTGCTGCTGACGCTGGTGTGTTTCTGGCGCTGGAATCGCGGCAAAGCCGCGCTGGCGCTGGACCTCAACCTGCCCGGCTACGCCCAGCTGCGCGAACGGCTGATGCCGACCAGCGAACGTCTCGGCATTAACGACGCGGCGCCTGAGCAGTTGCATCGCGTCGAAAGCAGCGTCAGCGAACACGCCAGCGAGGGTGCCCTGCTGGTCGCCATCGAACTCGACGATCAACGCTCCTGGCCGCCAGCGCTGCCGAAAACCGTGAGCAACGCCGGGATCCTCGACAGCCGCGAATCGCGGCACAAACTGCTCGAACAGCTCAGCCGTTTCCCTCCGGCGCGCCTGTTGATCGCCTGCGATCCACGACGCTCGCCGGATCGCGGCAGCCTCGCGCTGATTGCCGAACTGGCGCGCAACGCCAGCGCCACCCGCGTCTGGCTGCTGCAAGCACCACCCGGCGAAGCGCTGGACAGTGCCCGTCTCGGCGACTGGCACGTCGCGTTGCAACAACTGGAGCTGCCGTTCGCCGATTGCGCACCGATGAACTGGCTGGAGACAGGTCATGACTGATGCCCGGAAAGCGCCGCTGAAACTCGCGGTGGTCGGCCACACCAACGTCGGCAAGACCTCGCTGCTGCGCACCTTGACCCGTGACGTCGGTTTCGGCGAAGTCTCGCACCGGCCCAGCACCACTCGGCATGTCGAGGGCGCGCGGTTGTCGGTGGACGGCGAGCCCTTGCTCGATCTCTACGACACGCCGGGGCTGGAAGACGCCATTGCCCTGCTGGATTTCCTCGAGCGTCTGGAGCGCCCCGGCGAACGCCTCGACGGCCCGGCGCGACTGGCGCGGTTTCTCGACGGCAGTGAGGCGCGCCAGCGTTTCGAACAGGAGGCGAAAGTGCTGCGGCAACTGCTCGCCTCCGACGCCGGTCTGTATGTGATCGACGCCCGTGAGCCGGTGCTGGCCAAGTATCGCGACGAACTCGAAGTGCTGGCCAGCTGCGGTAAACCGCTGCTGCCGGTGCTGAATTTCGTCAGCAGCGCCAACCATCGCGAACCGGACTGGCGCGAAGCGTTGGCGCGGCTCGGCCTGCATGCGCTGGTGCGGTTCGACAGCGTTGCGCCGCCGGAAGATGGCGAGCGGCGCCTGTACGAAAGCCTCGCGCTGCTGCTGGAAAACGCCCGGCCGCAACTGGAACGGCTGATCGCCGATCAGCAGGCCCAGCGCCTGGCGCGCCAGCAAAGTGCGGCACGCCTGATCGCCGAATTGCTGATCGATTGTGCGGCGTGCCGGCGCAGCGTGGTCAGCGAGGCCGAGCAGGAACAGCAAGCCATCAGCGAATTGCGCAAAGCCGTGCGCCAGCGTGAGCAGAAATGCGTTGAGGCGCTGCTCAAGCTCTATGCGTTCCGCCCGCAGGATGCGGCGGCCAGTGATTTGCCGTTGCTCGACGGGCGTTGGGGCGATGACCTGTTCAACCCGGAAACCCTGAAGCAACTCGGCGTGCGGGTGGGCGGCGGGATTGCTGCCGGTGCCGCTGCCGGGGCTGGGGTGGATTTGCTGGTGGGGGGGATCACCCTCGGTGCGGCGGCGCTGGCCGGGGCGATTGCCGGCGGTGCGCTGCAAACGGCGCGCAGTTATGGCAGCCGCTTGCTGGGCAAGATCAGGGGCCAGCGGGAGTTGACCGTGGATGACGGGGTGTTGCGGCTGCTGGCGTTGCGGCAGCGCCAACTGTTGCTGGCGCTGGATCAGCGCGGGCATGCGGCGATGGACGCGGTTCAGGTCGCCACCCCGCAGGACAAGACCTGGCGCGAGGGCAAGCTACCGGAGGCGCTGAACAAGGCGCGGGCGCATCCGCAGTGGTCTTCGCTCAATCCGCATGCGAAGTTGAATCAGGCGGAGCGGCAGGAGCAGATTGAGGCGTTGGTTGATCGGGTGCTTGAGCTTTAGATCGCTACCCCCTCACCCCAGCCCTCTCCCCCAAGGGGTAGAGGGGGAAGGGAGCAGATCTTCTGGCTTTTCAAAACCTGAGTTCGACTGGATATTTCAGATCGATGTAGGGCCCAAGAACAACACGGTCGGCTCCCTCTCCCTCCGGGAGAGGGTTGCAATCACTCAGCCGACAACAAAACCTCAGCCTTGCGCTTCAGCACACCCAAATCCATCACCGGCACCGCCCTCTCCTTGGCCAGCTCGTCCCACTGGCGCATGCGCAAACTCACGGCACACAACGGATCACGCTCAAACGCATCCGCCTCAGCCTCGCTCATCACCCCGCCCTGATACTCCAGGGTCCGGCGACTCGCTTCACTCAGGCGCTCGAAATACCCAGGCTCACGCAAGGTCAGATAGCGCTTGGCCTGCACGTGATATTCCACCAGCCGGGCCATACGCTCACTAAAACCCGCCTCACGCAAGTAGTCCGCACCCAATCGCTCATGGCTGACCACGCCATAGCCGCCCATGTTCTCGGCGCCCTCGGCACACAAATGACCGATGTCATGGAAGAACGCCGCCAGCACCACTTCATCATCAAACCCTTCAGCCATCGCCAACTGCGCGGCCTGAGACATGTGCTCGATCTGCGACACCGGCTCGCCGATGTAGTCGCTGTTACCGAAGCGTTCGTACAAGTTGAATACCCGGGCGACAATTTGTGGGTGATCCATCAGATTTCCTCCAGCAACCGCGCGACATTGCGTTCGGCCAGTGCCGGACCGACGCTCATGCCGACGCCGGTGTGCATCAACGCCACACTCAGCCCCGGGGCCGGGCGCAGCAACGAAAACGGTCCCGGCCCCCGGGCACCGTAGACGCCCTGCCAGCGCTCGAGCACTTGCACCTTGCAGCCCAGCGTCTGTTCGGCCAGATCGAGCATCCAGTTGTCCACTTGCTCGGCATTGAACGGCGACGGATCGCTGCCGTAATGGTGCGAGTCGCCGATGATCAGCTCGCCATACGGCGTCGGGCTGATCAGCAGGTGAATGCCGTTGTCGTGCAGGTGCGGTTGCTCACGCAGGATCTGCGCCTGCACCGCCGCCGCTTGCGGCAGATCGGCGAAGGCGCCGTAGTGCACGCAGCTCAGACCGGTGAGCAAGGCGTGTTGCAGGTTCAGCTCAATCTGCGGTTTGGCGCGAAGCATTTGCAGGCGGCAGATCTGCGGATCGAGCGCGGCGATCGGCTCGGCCAACAGGGTCTGATAATCGTGGCCGGAGCAGACGATGATTTGCTTTGCCGTGAAGCTGCCGGCGGTGCTGTGCAGGCGCCCCGGTTGGACGTCGCGCACCAGCGTACTGAAATGAAACTCGACGCCGAGGTCGCGGCGCAGGTAGTCAATCAGCGCGGGGATTGCTTCGCGCGAGTACAGCTGTTGATCGTCCAGGCCGTGCAATGCAGCACGGTGGTGACTGAACTGGCCGTGGTACAGATCACGCAGTGCGGCGCCACGCAGCAAGGCCACGTTGTAACCGTGCTCCACGGCGCGACCGTTGCAGAAAGCTTCGAGCACGTGTTCTTCGGCTTCGCTGCGGGCGAACAGGTACGAGCCGTTGCGCTTGATGTGCAGACCGGCGAGTTGCGCCCAGTCGCCCCAGATCTCGCGGCTGGCCTTGGCCAGTTCGAGCATCTGGCCCGGCGGCTGGCCGGTGACCAGCGCCTGACCGAAGTTGCGCACCGAAGCGCCGAGGGGCGTGGCGGTGCGTTCGAAAACGCTGACCTTGAGACCGCGTCTGGCGGCGGCGTAGGCGTGGGACAGGCCGAGGATGCCGGCGCCGACGATGAGCAGGTCTTGGTGTTGTGTCATAAAAGCAATCCCGCTTGTGTGGCGAGGGAGCTTGCTCCCGCTCGGCTGCGCAGCAGTCGTAAATTCAGCAGACGCGGAGTGCCTGACACTACTCGTTTGCAGGATTTGGGACCGCTTCGCGCTCCAGCGGGAGCAAGCTCCCTCGCCACAGGCTGTGTGAGTCAGTTACTTGGCAGCGACTTTCTCGGACTTGCCGTCATAGCGCTTGCGCCACTCGGTGAGGATCTCGTCGCGATTCTTCGAGGCCCAGGCGAAGTCGTTCTTGATCAGGCGCTGCTCGTAGTCGGCCGGCAGTTCGGTCTGCGGCTTGGCGATACCCGGCTGCGCAAGAACCGCAAAGTTCTCCTTGTACAGATCCATCGCCTCGGCGCTGGCGGAGAAGTCCGCGAGTTTTTTCGCCGCGTCTTCATGCGGGGTGCCTTTGATCACCGCTGTGGCTTCGATCTCCCAGCCCAGGCCTTCCTTCGGCAGGATGATGTCCAGCGGCGCGCCCTGGCGCTTCAACTGTACGGCTGGATACTCAAAGGAAATGCCGATCGGAAATTCGCCCGCAGCAGCCAGTTTGCAAGGCTTGGAACCGGAATGAACGTACTGGCCGATGTTCTGGTGCAGACCGTCCATGTAGGCCCAGCCCTGCTTCTCGCCGAAGGTTTGCAGCCAGGCGCTGACGTCGAGGAAACCGGTGCCGGACGACGCCGGGTTAGGCATGACGATCTTGCCCTTGTACTCAGGCTTGGTCAGATCCTGCCAGCTCACCGGTTTACTCAGTCCCTGCTTCTCGGCTTCGACGGTGTTGAAGCAGATGGTCGCGGCCCACACGTCCATCCCGACCCAGGCTGGCGGGTTAGCGGCGTCGCGGTAGTTCGCGCCGATCTTGCCCAGATCCTTCGGTGCGTAGCTTTGCAGCATGCCCTGCTGATCGAGGATGGCCAGGCTCGAAGCGGCCAGGCCCCACACCGCGTCAGCCTGTGGACGGGCCTTTTCGGCCAGCAGTTTGGCAGTGATGATCCCGGTGGAGTCACGCACCCACTTGATTTCGACGTCCGGGTTGGCCTTTTCGAATGCGGCTTTGTAAGCGGTCAGTTGCTCGGCTTCGAGGGCGGTGTACACCGTCAACTCGGTTTTTGCCGCGAAGGCATTCAGGCTGAAAGTAGCGAGCACAGCAGCGGCCAGGGCCATAGGCTTGAACATGATCGTTTTCCTGTCTTGAGTTGAGGTTGGGAAAATCAGTGACCGGGCGCGGTTTGCCGCCAGGCCTGGGAACGGCGCAGCAAGCCGCGCGAAGCCCACGCCAGCAGCAAGGACACGCCTGCCGAGGTGAACAGAATCAGGGTCGACATCGCCGCCGCGCCGCCGACGTTGCCGGCGTCATCCATGTTCAGCACCGCCACCGCCGCGAGGATGGTGTCGGGGCTGTAGAGGAAGATCGCCGCCGACACCGTGGTCATCGCCGAGACGAACAGGTAGCGCACGATGTCCAGCAGCGCCGGCAGACAGATCGGCACGGTGACCCGCAGGTAATGGCGGTACAGCGGCGCCTTGAGCGACAGCGCGGCGGCTTCGAACTCGGCGTCGAGCTGGCGCAGCGCGGTGGTCGCGGTCATTTGTGCGGTGGTCAGGTAGTGCGCAATGGTGCAGACGATCAGCAGGGTCATCGTGCCGTACAGCACGTGCAGCGGGTTGCCGCTGAGGTTGAAGAAGAAGACATAACCCAGACCGAGCACCAGCCCCGGCACGGCCATCGGGATGAAACTGAGCATGCGCAGCGTCAAGTTGAGGCCGCGCTGGCTGCGGGTTTTCTCCATCAGGTAAGCGCCGGTGAAGATCAGCACGCTGCCGATCAGCGCCGTGCCCAGCGCCATCTTCAAGCTGTTGCTGTACGCCAGCCAGCCACCGCCGGCAGTCTCGTTGAACTGGTAGTGATTGAGCGACAGCGACAGGTTGTACGGCCAGAACTTCACCAGCGAGGAGAACACCGCCATGCCGAACACCAGCAGCAACGCCGCGCTGATCAACACAACAATCGCCAGATAGCAGGCATCACGCATTTTCGACGGCGCTGGTTTGAATACTTGCGCACGGCCACTCATGGAATCGCCGTGACGCCGACGCAACCAGGCATCGACGCCGAAGCTGAACAGCGCCGGCAACAACAGCACCATGCCGATCAACGCGCCGCGGCCGAATTGCTGCTGGCCGACCACGGCTTTGTAGGCTTCCAGTGCCAGCACTTGATAGTCGCCACCGACCACCACGGGCACGCCGAAATCGGTGATGGTCAGGGTGAACACCAGACAGAACGCGGCGAATACCGCTTGCCGGGTCGCCGGCCAGGTGATGCTGCGAAAGGCTTTCGCCGGACTGGCGCCCATGCTCGACGCCGCATCGAACAGCCGCGCATCGGCCAGCGACAACGCCGACAGCAGAATCATCAACGCATGCGGAAAGGTGTAGATCACCTCGCCCAACACAATGCCCCAGAACCCGTAGATGTTGTCCGAAAGCAGTCCACGCAGCATGCCCTGGTTGCCGAACAGATAAACCAATGCAATCCCCGGCAGCATCGACGGCGCCATCAACGGCAGCAGGGAAATCCCGCGCCAGAGGCCCTTGGCCGGAATCAGTGTGCGTTGCAGGGCGTAGGCAAACAGGTAGGCCAGCGGGACGACGATGGCCGCGACGCTGAGGGAAACCTTCAGGCTGTTGCCGAGCAGCCAGTGGAAATTCTCGCTGCTCACCAGTTCCTTGGCGGCGAGCCAGCCGCCGCCCTGTCCGGCCTCGCTGCTGAAACCGCGCCAGAAGATCGCCAGCAATGGCAGCAACACCGCGACACCGAGCAGCAACAGCAGCAGGAGTTTGCCACCGAGGACGAAGATCCGGTCGCCGACCTCGGCCCCGGACACTCGCCGCGCCTGCTTGTGCGGTAGCGGCAGTGCGATGTTCGCGCTCATCAGGCAAACACCTGCAGGCTGCGCGGCGGCAAGGCGACCATGATCTGCTGGGCGCCGAGGCGCGGCATGGCTTCCGGCGCCAGTTCGGCGAGCAGCGAATGGCCCGGCAACTGGTCGAGTTCGAAGCTCATGCGGCAGCGATTGCCGAGGAACGTGATCTCGCGAACCTTGGCCGGGAACAGGTTTTCTTCGTGCACCAGCGGATTGACGCTGATCGCTTCCGGACGGCAGAACAGTCGGCCCGAAGCGCCGCTCACGCTGCCATCCGCCAGACGTACATCCATCCCGCCAACCCGGGCGTGACTGGCGCTGCTGCGCTGGAACGGCAGCCAGTTGCCCTGCCCGACGAACTCGGCCACGAACGGCGTGGCCGGGCGGTTGTAGATGTCCTGCGGAGTGGCGTACTGCTCGACCCGACCGTTGTGCATCACGGCGATGCGGTCAGCCATCAGCATGGCTTCGTCCTGATTATGGGTGACCATCAGGGTGGTGATGCCGAGGTTGCGCTGCAGCTGGCGCAGTTCGGTGCACAGATGCTCGCGCACCCGGGCGTCCAGCGCCGACATCGGCTCATCAAGCAATAACAGCGACGGCGCCGGGGCCAGGGCGCGGGCCAGCGCGACGCGTTGCTGCTGGCCGCCGGACAACTGGCCCGGGTACTTTTTCTCACTGCCGCTGAGGCCGACCAGCTCCAGCATCTGCCCGACGCGACGGCGTACTTCGTCACGACCACTGCCGGCGAGGCCGTAGGCAATGTTCGCTTCGACGGTCAGATTGGGGAACAGCGCGTAGGACTGGAACAGAATGCCGTAATCCCGGGCCTGCGGCGCAAGGTGCGAGACGTCGCGGTCACCAAGGTACAACTCGCCGCTGTCCTGCTTTTCCAGCCCGGCGATGCAGCGTAGCAGCGTGGTCTTGCCGCAGCCCGACGGGCCGAGCAGGCACACCAGTTCACCGGCGGCGACGTCGAGGGAGACGTTATCCAGTGCGGTGAACGCGCCGAAGCGTTTCTGCACGCCGCGCACTTTCATCGGCGCACCGGGGTTGATCAGGGCAGTTGCGATGGCAGGATTCATGGACAGACCTCATCAAGCTGATGGGGCCA
>NZ_JTKF01000040.1:0-82179 GCF_000828175.1 Pseudomonas sp. W15Feb9B
AACGCTCATTGTGTTGAGTGGTGAGGAGCAAGAGCGGTGCGCGTTCTGCTCTTGCTCTTGTGTGGGAGCTGGCTTGCCAGCGATGGCGGCCTGCGAGCCGACCATTTTCTAATCGAACTGAGCGACCGAGGGCTGCGATCTTTTGGACTTGAAGCGCGAAGTCAAAAGATCGCTGCCTACGACAGCTCCCACAGGGTTGTAGGGCGACTCTGTATTTTGAGATATCGATGTCCTTGAGCGCGACAACCGGTGTGCTGGGCGTTAGTGTTTCAGGTCCACGCCAGTCGCTTTGAGAGGTCAATGGAATGACGCGCAACCTCGTCCATCTGCTGCACCCCAACGGCTATTTCAGCCTGATGGCCTGGGTGCTCGCGGCGCTGCTGTTCATCAATCGCTTGAGCAGCATGGTCAAGTTGTTCATGGCGCTGTATCTGCGCCAGGAGCTGGGGCTGGCGATCGAGACGGTGGGCTGGCTGTTGTCGGCCTACGGTGCCGGGTTGTTGATTGGTTCGATGCTCGGTGGGTTGCTCAGTGATCATGTGCGGACGGCGCGGCTGACCGCCGCGTTGTTTTTTGTTTCCATGTGGGTGTTGATCCTGTTGGGGCTGGTGACGCAGGTGGCGTTGCTGGCCGTGTTGCTGTTGCTCAGTGGTGCCGTCGACGGGGCGATTCGAACGCTGCATCAGCGGCTGATCATGGAGTATTGCGAGCCTGCGCAGCGCTCCCGTGCCCAAGCCTTGAGCCGGGTGGCGCGAAACCTTGGCATGGCGGCTGCCGGGGTGGCCGGCGGGGTGTTGGCGCAGACGGATTTCCGTTGGGTGTTTTTTGTCAGTGCGGCGATGACGCTGCTCGCGTTGCTGTGGTTTGTGCACACTACATGGCGCCGCGCGGTACTCAAGCCCGATGAGGTGACCGAAGCTGGCACTGGTACACCGTTGCGCGACGCGGCATTCCTCTGGCTGCTCGGTGCGGCCGTGTTGCTGGGGATGGCCTTCGACACGGTTTACAGCACGCTGGGCAACTATCTGCGCGACTACTACCACTTGAGCACCGAGGCCATCGGCTGGCAGTTCGGGCTTAACGCGATGCTGGTGGTGGCGCTGCAGATCCCGCTCACGCACTGGGGCGAGCGGTGGGGCTTGCGTCGGCAATTGCTCGCGGGTTGTGTGTTGTTGGCGGTCGGGTTGGGAATGTTGCCGTTTGGCTCCGGCTTGCTTTACGTGTGTCTGTCGACGGTGATCTGGACCTTGGGTGAAGCTTTTTTCATGCCGCCGCTGAATGTACTGGTCATGCGGCACGCGCAGGGCGGCAAAAGCGGCCAGTATTTCGGTCTGTTTTTCATGAGCTGGAGCGCCAGTGCATTGTTGTCGCCGGTGTTGAGTGGTCAGCTGTATGGGCACTTGGGAGGGCACAGCGTATGGCTTGCAAGCGCGACACTGGCGTTGTTGACCTTGCCGCTGATCTGCCTGGCGACGCGCTCGTCGACCCAGGCCAAAGCGCTGGCCACCAGCGAACCCACGGCCTCGCTTAGCTGATTCGGTTATAGCGGTTATTCACAAGTGATCTCTCGTACCAGGGCATTTCCCGGGGTTGGTCAGCGTCCTATCTGGTGAACCGGACTGATCGGAACTAGATTTCATTCAGCGCCGGATCGGCACCCCAGGCTTCAACCACGAAAGGATGGAAATGGCTATGAGCATTTTTCAACGCATTGTGCTGTTGCTTAAGGTTTTGGTGATGTTGACGCTTGGCACTACGGCGGCGTGGGCAAGTTCTGCCACACCATCACAGGGGTTTAACGCAGCCCACGGGCAAGCCGGTGTGATCATGCTGGCCAAGTCGGAATCCGAACCGGGCGATCAGGACCAGGGCGGCAGCAAGGATGATGACGACTCGACCACTGACGAGCCGGACACTGACGATGACGAAGGCGACAGCCAGTCGTAAAGCGCCGGCAAAAGAAAACCCCTTCTTCCCCGACTGATGCGCAATCGGGGGAGAAGGGGTTTGGGTTAACACATTATTTCCGGATAAACACGATTCCTGCAGGAGCTACGGCACGCTGCGATCTTTTGATCCTGATGCTGAAAATCAACAGATCGCAGCCTCGTTTCACTCGACAGCTCCTACAGGTTGAGTGGCGGTCTCCGGTTTTGCTTACGCCGCGCCATCGAGGAACTGTTCGGCGTAGTGGCAAGCCACCTGCCGGTTGTCGAGCGAGCGCAGGGCCGGCTCTTCAGTGCTGCAACGCTCGGTCGCGTACGGGCAACGCTTGTGGAACGCGCAGCCCGGTGGCGGGTTCAGCGGGTTGGGCAGTTCGCCGACAATCTTGATTTTCGGCTTGTCCGGATCCGGGTGGATCGTGGGTGTCGCTGACAACAAGGCCTGAGTGTAAGGGTGCAGAGGTCGGGTGTAGATGTCCTCTTTCGGGCCCATTTCCACCGGACGGCCGAGGTACATCACCAGCACCGAGTCGGCGACGTGACGCACCACCGCCAGGTTGTGCGAGATGAACACGTAGGCGGTGTTGAACTCCTGCTGCAGGTCCATGAACAGGTTCAGCACCTGCGCCTGAATCGATACGTCGAGCGCCGAGGTCGGTTCGTCCGCCACCAGCACTTTCGGTTGCAGCATCATCGCCCGCGCCAAGGCAATACGCTGACGCTGACCACCGGAGAACATGTGCGGATAACGCTGGTAGTGCTCGGGACGCAAGCCGACCTGCTTCATCATCGCCTGGACTTTCTCGCGACGCTCGGTGGCACTCAGGTTGGTGTTGATCAGCAGTGGCTCGGCCAATTGATCACCGATTTTCTGCCGCGGGTTCAACGACGCGTACGGGCTCTGAAACACCATCTGCACGTCTTTGCGCAGTTGTTTGCGCTGGGCCTTGTCGGCGCCGGCGACTTCTTGCCCGGCGATTTTCAGCGAGCCGGAAGACGGCTCTTCAATCAGGGTCAGGGCGCGGGCGAGGGTGGATTTGCCGCAACCCGATTCGCCTACGACAGCGAGGGTCTTGCCGGCTTCCAGTTCGAACGACACGCCGTTGAGGGCGCGCACGGTCGCGTGGCCCTTGAACAGGCCACGGGAGACTTCGTAGTGACGGGTCAGGTCGCGGGCGGTAAGTACGACGGCCATTACGCCACCTCCTGGTTCAGCGGGTAGAAGCAACGGGCGAGGCTGTTGGCTTTCGGATCAAGGGCTGGACGTTGCACGCGGCAGCTGTCCTGCACGTACGGGCAGCGCGGCGACAGCAGGCAACCCTGCGGACGGTCGTAGCGGCCTGGAACGATGCCCGGCAGGGTCGACAGGCGCTCGGCGCCCAGACTGTGCTCGGGAATCGCCTTGAGCAGGGCTTCGCTGTAAGGGTGTGCCGGGATGTCGAACAGTTGCGGCACCTGGCCGACTTCTACCGCTTGACCTGCGTACATCACACAGACGCGCTGGGCGGTTTCGGCCACGACCGCGAGGTCGTGAGTGATCAGCACCAGGCCCATGTTCTGTTCTTTCTGCAACGCCAGCAGCAGATCCATGATCTGCGCCTGAATCGTCACGTCCAGCGCCGTGGTCGGTTCGTCGGCGATCAGCAGTTTCGGCTCGCCGGCAATCGCCATGGCAATTGCCACACGCTGGCTCATGCCGCCGGACAGTTGGTGCGGGTAGGCGTCCATACGGCTGGCGGCGCCCGGGATTTCCACTTTCTCCAGCAGTTCGATGGCGCGTTTGCGCGCTTGCTTGCCGGACATTTTCAGGTGCAGGCGCAGCACTTCTTCGATCTGGAAGCCGACGGTGTAGCTCGGGTTGAGCGCGGTCATCGGATCCTGGAACACCATCGACAGGTCTTTGCCGACGATTTGCCGACGCTGACGATTGCTCAGCTTGAGCATGTCTTTGCCGTCGAAGCTGAGCGAGTCGGCCGTGACGATGCCGGGATGCTCGATCAGCCCCATCAGCGCCATCATGGTCACGGATTTACCCGACCCCGACTCACCAACGATGGCCAGGACTTCGCCCTTATCGACTTTCAGGTCGAGGCCATCGACCACGGGCGTCGCGTTCTTGTCGCCGAAGCGGACGTTGAGATTCTTGATTTCTAGCAGTGACATGGGAATCTCCTCAGGCGGCGTTCTTGAGTTTCGGGTCCAGCGCATCGCGCAGACCGTCGCCCATCAAGTTGATTGCCAGCACGCTGAGCAAAATGGTCAGACCCGGCAGGCTCACGACCCACCAGGCGCGTTCGATGTAGTCGCGGGCGGAGGCCAGCATGGTGCCCCACTCAGGGGTTGGCGGTTGTACGCCAAGGCCGAGGAAGCCCAGCGCCGCCGCGTCGAGAATCGCCGAAGAGAAACTCAGGGTGGCCTGTACGATCAGCGGAGCCATGCAGTTGGGCAGCACGGTGATGAACATCAGGCGCGGCAGACCGGCACCGGCCAGGCGCGCGGCAGTGACGTAGTCGCGGTTCAGTTCGCCCATCACGGCGGCACGGGTCAGACGCACGTAGGACGGCAGCGAAACCACGGCGATGGCGATCACGGTGTTGATCAGGCCAGGGCCGAGGATGGCGACAATCGCCACAGCCAGCAGCAGGGACGGCAGGGCCAGCATGATGTCCATCAGACGCATGATGGTCGGGCCGATCATCTTCGGGAAGAAACCGGCGAACAGACCCAGCAGGATCCCCGGGATCAACGACATTACCACCGACGACAGACCGATCAGCAGCGACAGGCGCGAACCCTGGATCAGCCGCGACAGCAGGTCGCGGCCCAGTTCATCGGTGCCGAGCAGGAACTGCATTTGCCCGCCTTCGAGCCACGCCGGTGGCGTCAGCAGGAAGTCACGGTATTGCTCGCTCGGGTTATGCGGCGCGACCCACGGCGCGAAGATCGCGCAGAAAATCACCAGCAGCATGAACAGCAGGCCGGCAACCGCGCCCTTGTTCTTCGCGAAGGCTTGCCAGAATTCTTTGTACGGTGACGGATACAGCAGGCTTTGATCCGCGCTTGGGGCGGAAGTGGCTACTGAGGATGTTGGAGTGCTCATGGTATGGACCTCAGCGCTGATGACGGATGCGTGGGTTGGCAAAGCCGTAGAGGATGTCCACTACGAAGTTGACCAGAATCACCAGGCAGGCGATTAACAGGATGCCGTTTTGCACAACCGGGTAGTCCCGGGCGCCGATGGCTTCGATCAGCCATTTACCGATGCCGGGCCAGGAGAAAATGGTTTCGGTCAGGACCGCGCCGGCCAGCAGGGTACCGACTTGCAGGCCGACCACGGTCAGAACCGGAATCAGCGCGTTACGCAGGCCGTGCACGAACACCACGCGCGACGGCGACAGGCCTTTGGCCTTGGCAGTGCGGATGTAGTCTTCACGCAGCACTTCGAGCATCGACGAACGGGTCATCCGCGCGATCACCGCCAGTGGAATGGTGCCGAGCACGATGGCCGGCAGAATCAGGTGATGCAGGGCATCGAAGAATGCGCCCATGTCATCGGCCAGCAGCGTGTCGATCAGCATGAAACCGGTGCGCGGCTCGATGTCGTAGAGCAGGTCGATCCGCCCGGACACCGGGGTCCAGCCCAGGCTCACCGAGAAGAACATGATCAGGATCAGGCCCCACCAGAAGATCGGCATCGAATACCCCGCCAGGGAGATGCCCATCACCCCATGGTCGAACAGGGATCCTCGTTTGAGGGCCGCGATCACCCCGGCCAGAAGACCGAGAATGCCGGCGAACAGCAGGGCGGCCATGGACAGTTCCAGGGTCGCCGGGAAGAGGGAGGTGAACTCGGTCCATACGCTCTCACGCGTACGCAGGGATTCGCCGAGATCGCCGTGGGCCAGTTTGCCGATGTAGTCCAGGTACTGGGCATACAGCGGTTTGTTCAGACCAAGGCGTTCCATTGCCTGAGCGTGCATTTCGGGGTCGACCCGACGTTCGCCCATCATCACTTCCACGGGGTCGCCGGGAATCATGCGAATCAACGCGAAAGTCAGCAGGGTGATGCCGAAAAACGTGGGGATCAACAACCCCAGTCGGCGGGCAATAAAACTAAACATCTTGTGTGGTACCTCATCAGCCGGTTAGGCGTGCCCGGCGACCCTGGGGTCAGGGAGGCCGGGAGTTTCTTATCTACTTCACCTGGGTGGTGGCGAAGTTATTCGTGGTCAGAGGGCTGATGTGGTAACCCTCTACGTTATTGCGCATTGCGGTAAACATACGGGTGTGGGCCATGCTGATCCACGGTTGGTCCTGATTAAACAGCACCTGAGACTGTTCGTAGAGCTTGGCGCGTTCGGCCGGATCTACTTTAGCCCGTGCTTCGTCGAGCAGTGCCTGGAATTTCTCGTTGCACCAGCGCGCGTAGTTTTCGCCGTTCTTGGCCGCTTCGCAACTGAGCATAGGCGTCAGGAAGTTATCCGGGTCGCCGTTGTCGCCCGCCCATCCGGCCGACACCATATCGTGTTCGCCGGCCTTGGCGCGCTTGAGCATCTCGCCCCATTCCATCACACGGATGTCGACCTTGATCCCGACTTTCGCCAGATCGGCCTGCATCATCTGTGCGCCGAGCATCGGATTGGGGTTGGTCGGGCCGCCGCCGTTACGGGTAAACAGAGTAAACACGGTGCCTTCCGGGACCCCGGCTTCCTTGAGCAGGGCGCGGGCCTTGTCGAGGTCACGTGGCGGGTTCTTCAGGTCGTGGTTGTAGCCCAGCAGTGTCGGCGGGTAGGGGTTGACCGCTACGGTCGCGTTGCCCTTGCCGAACAGGGCGTTGACGTAGGCTTCCTTGTCGAATGCGATGTCGATCGCTTTGCGGACCCGCACGTCGCTCATGTATTTGTGCTGAGTGTTCATGGCGATGTACGAGACGGTCATCGCGTCCAGTTCATCGACCTTCAGGTTGCTGTCTTTCTTGATGCTCGGGATGTCATCCGGCTTCGGATACAGTGCGATCTGGCACTCGTTGGCCTTGAGCTTCTGCAGGCGCACGTTGTTGTCGGTGGCGATTGCCAGGATCAACGCATCGGCCGGTGGCTTGCCACGGAAGTAGTCCGGGTTGGCCTTGAAGCGCACCTGCGCATCCTTGGCGTAACGCTGGAAGATGAACGGGCCGGTGCCTACAGGCTTGTTGTTGAGGTCGGCGGTCTTGCCGGACTTGAGCAACTGGTCGGCGTATTCGGCCGGGTAGATCGAGGAGAACGCCATGGCGATGTCGGCCAGGAACGGCGCTTCGCGGCGGGTCAGGGTGAACTTGACCGTGTTGTCGTCGACTTTTTCGACGCTTTTGAGCAGTTCCTTGAAGCCCATGCTTTCAAAGTACGGGAAGCCCACGCTCGACAGTTTGTGCCACGGGTGATTCGGGTCCAGCTGACGCTGGAAGCTCCAGACCACGTCGTCGGCGTTCATGTCGCGGGTCGGCTTGAAGTATTCGGTGGTGTGAAACTTGACGCCTTTGCGCAGGTGGAACGTGTACGTCAGGCCGTCTTCACTGATGTCCCAGGATTCGGCCAGTGCCGGAATCACTTCGGTGGTGCCGGGCTTGAAGTCCGCCAGACGGTTGAAGATCGTTTCGGCCACCGCATCGGCAGTGACTGCAGTTGTGTACTGGACCATATCGAAGCCTTCCGGGCTGGCTTCGGTGCAGACCACCAAGGGTTTGGCCGAGACGCCGATGGCGGCGCTCAACAACGCAGCCGCGACGGCCGCACGTAGGGGAAGCATTTTCATCGATAACCCTCTGCAATCGGTTGAAGACAAAAAACCGAACGGCCGACTCGTCATGAGTCAGCCGTCGGTCGGCGTTTTTACAGGATGTTGAACGGGATGGTGGTCACGAGACGGAACTCGTTGATGCTGCCGTCAGCCTGGTTTTCGCTGGCGCGGTGAGCGGTGTAGGTGCCACGGATGGTGGTCGCCTTGAGCGGGCCGCTCTGTACGGCGTAGGTTGCACCAATGCCGTATTCGTAGTGGTGCTCGCCGTCCATGTTGCGTACGTCATAGGCTGTGCCGGTGTAGTGAGTACCGTCGATACCCCAGCCGCGAGCCTGGTAGATGTTGAACTTCAGGCCTGGCACGCCATATTCGGCCATGTTCAGACCATAGGCGACCTGGAAGGATTTCTCGTTCGGGCCGTTGAAGTCGGACAGCAGGGAGTTGGCCAGGTAGATGCCGTTGGTTTCGTGCAGGTAGTCGAAGTACTCGTTACCGTTAATTTCCTGGTACGAGAAGGTCAGGCTATGAGCCTGGTGAGTCAGGCCGAACGACAGCGAGTAGGTGTCGTTGTCGATTTCGCCCATCTCTTTTTTGCCGGTATCGACGGTCTTGTAGTAGTTCAGGCCAGTGGTCAGGCTGACGACATTGCTGTCACCCAGTTCGTGGGTGGCGCCGAAGTAGTACTGGTTCCAGAAGTCTTCAACCTTGGAGGCGTACAGGCTGGTCTTCAGGCTTTTCAGCGGCTGATAGTTCAGGCCGACGATGCTGACGCGATCGGTTTCGGCGTTGTTGTTGGTGTACTCGGAACGGAATTTCGACAGGCTTTCTTCGGTACGTGGCGATACGCGGTCGAAGCTGCCGGCGTCGAACGACAGGTTGTTCAGTTCTTCGCTGTGCAGGCTCACACCTTCAAAGCTCGAAGGCAGCGCACGGTTGCCGATGGTGTCGACGATCGGGGTGCTGAAGTTCTGGCGACCGGCGGTCAGGGTGGTGTTCGACACGCGGAACTTGACGTTGGCCAGACCCAATTTGCTCCACTGGCCTTCAGCGTCGCCGCCTTCTTTGGTCAGCGTACGGTTGTTGCCCGCGCCTGGACGCGAACCCGGTGCGCCACCGTTGTTGGAGGCCAGGTCCTTGCGATTACGCTCCAGCGCTACAGCGTTGTAAGCAGCGACTTCAGTGCTGACACCCACGGTGCCCTGAGTGAAACCGGAAGTGAAGTTGACGATGGTGCCCTGCACCCAGTTGATACGACGATCAGTCGGGGTGGCAACGCCGTCCTTGCGATAAGTGAACTTGCCGCCGCGCTTGAGTTGCTCGTTGGCGTACCAGTTACGGGTCGTGCCGCTGATGGTGGAACCTTCGAGGAAGCCGGTGGCATCAGCCTGGGCGCTTTTCTCGTTGACGGTCACCGGGGTGAACGCCTGGCTCTGTTCCTCGGCATAGGCCGTGGCGGTGATGCTGCTGATGGCCAGGGCCAGTATCGCGGTGCTGCTCAGTTTCATGGGTGAAGCTCCTTTACTTTCTTTTTATGCCGGCTTTTTTGGGTGGGCCGGTTATTGGTTTAGAACTCATTTCACACATCGCAAACGTTTGCAAAAGGCCGGATCGGCGAATTTCGGCAAAGCGCTTGCGTGAGGGGGATAGACAGCCCCCCTCAGCATTGCGGCTAATCGGTTGGGTTAATCGATACTGACGCCCGAGAACACATTGCGACCGAAGGGGCTGACTTTGAAGCCTTCAACCCGGGCGCTTAACGGCTGGTTGACCGTCGAGTGGGCGACAGGCGTGATCGGCACTTGCTGCTTGAGCAACTGCTGCGCCTGTTTGTAGAGCGTGGTGCGCTGGTCGCGGTCGGTGACGACCTTGGCCTCTTTGATCAGCTTGTCGTAAGCCGGATCGCACCACATGGAGTAGTTGTTGCCGCCGATGGCATCGCAGCTGTACAGGGTGCCCAGCCAGTTGTCCGGATCCCCGTTGTCGCCGGTCCAGCCAATCAGGCTGATGTCGTGCTCGCCATTCTTGGTGCGCTTGATGTACTCGCCCCATTCGTAGCTGACGATCTTCACTTTCAGACCGATTTTCGCCCAGTCAGCCTGGAGCATTTCGGCCATCAGTTTGGCGTTCGGGTTGTACGGACGCTGGACCGGCATCGCCCACAGCGTGATCTCGGTGCCTTCCTTGACGCCGGCGGCCTTGAGCAGCTCTTTGGCTTTTTCCGGGTTGTAGGCGGCATCCTTGATGCTGTCGTCGTAGGACCACTGGGTCGGCGGCATGCCGTTGACCGCCAGTTGTCCGGCGCCTTGATAAACAGCGTTGAGAATCCCTTGTTTATTCACTGCCATGTCCAGCGCCTGACGCACTTCGAGCTGGTCGAAGGGCTTGTGACGGACGTTGTAGGCAATGTAACCGAGGTTGAAGCCGGGCTTGGAAATCAGCTGCAGTTTCGGGTCGGCCTTCAGCGCCTCCACGTCGGCAGGGCGCGGATGCAGAGTGATCTGGCATTCGCCGGCCTTGAGCTTCTGCACGCGCACCGAAGCGTCGGTGTTGATCGCGAAGATCAGATTCTTCAGCTTGACCCGGCTTGGGTCCCAGTAATGTTCGTTGCCGGTATAACGGATGCTCGAGTCCTTCTGATAGCTCTTGAACACGAACGGCCCGGTCCCGACCGGTTTCTGGTTGATGTCGCTTGGCTTGCCTTCAGCCAGCAGCTTGTCGGCGTATTCGGCGGACAGGATGGCGGCGAAGCTCATGGCAATGTTCTGGATGAACGCGGCGTCGACGCTGTTGAGCGTGAACTCCACGGTCAGCGGCCCGGTCTTTTCGACCTTGGCGATGTTCTTGTTCAGGCTCATCCCGTTGAAATACGGGAATTCGGTTGGATAAGCCTTACGGAATGGCTGCGCGGGATCGAGCATGCGGTTAAACGTGAACAGCACGTCGTCGGCGTTGAAATCGCGCGTCGGTTTGAAGTACGGCGTTGTATGAAATTTCACACCTTCACGCAGGTGAAAGGTGTACTTGAGTCCATCCTCGGAAATATCCCACTGGGTTGCCAGTCCCGGTACGACGTTGGTCGCGCCTTTTTCGAACTCGACCAGACGGTTGTACAGCGGCTCGGCGGCATCGTTATCGGTCGCCGTCGTGTATTGCGCGGTATCAAAACCCGCCGGGCTGCCTTCGGAGCAGAACACCAGGCTCTTGCTGGCGGCAAAACTGGCGGACGTGGCGGCCAGCAGGCCGGCGCCCAGCAATGCGGAAAAAACCAAGGTATGGCGCATGACGCTCCCTCTTTTTGTCGTGTTGTTCAATGCACCGCGATCCCGTCCAGGGAAGTTGAGGTGGCATTGAGCTCAATCCAGTACGTACAGCAAGCCGATGGCCCACGCAGAAACTGGTCAGAACCCGACGGTAGGGGCCGTGGGTCTGGCAGTAAATGCGTAATTGCCTGAATGCTCGTAGGAAAAGTCGACACATCCCCTGCCGTTGCAGTCATCCGCAACGGAATTGGCTGTAGGCAAATTCCTGACTTCCGGCAGCTAAAGCAGCGGCGACGTCATGAACGTCGCCGCTGCGATGGCTTAATTGCTGACGCTGACGCCGTAGAAGGAATTCAAGCCGAATGGGCTGATCTTGAAGTCCTGCACGTTGGCGCGCATGGGTTGGAACACCGTCGAGTGAGCGATAGGTGTGTAGGGAACAGCATCTTTGAGGACGTGTTGCGCCTGTTTGTACAGTTCGGTGCGCTTGGCCTGATCGGTGGTGCGCTTGGCATCTTTGACGAGACCGTCGTACTTCTTGTCGCACCACTTGGAGAAGTTGTTGCCGTTGAGCGAGTCGCAGCCGAACAGCACGTTCAGCCAGTTGTCGGGATCACCATTGTCACCGCTCCAGCCAATCAGCATGGCCTGGTTCTCGCCACCTTTGGAGCGCTTGATGTACTCGCCCCATTCGTAGCTGGTGATCTTCACGTTCAAGCCGATCTTCTTCCAGTCGGACTGGAGCATTTCAGCCATCAGCTTGGCGTTCGGGTTGTACGGGCGCTGTACCGGCATCGCCCACAGAACGATTTCGGTCCCTTCCTTGACGCCGGCTTCCTTGAGCAGCTGTTTGGCTTTCTCAGGATCGTATTTGGCGTCCTTGATGGTGGTGTCGTAGGACCACTGGGTCGGCGGCATGGCGTTGACGGCCAGCTGGCCGGCGCCCTGGTAAACCGAATCGATGATCTGCGGCTTGTTCACCGCCATGTCCAGCGCCTGGCGCACGCGCAGGTCGGCCAGCGGGTTAGGCTCGTTGCTACCCTTGACCTTGTCCATCACGTTGTAGGCGATGTAGCCCAGGTTGAAACCGGCCTGGTCAGGCATCTTCAGGGTCTTGTCGGCCTTGAGCGCCGCGAGATCCGCCGGACGCGGGAACAGGGTGACCTGGCATTCGTTCTTTTTCAGCTTCTGGATGCGCACCGATGGGTCGGTGGTGATAGCGAAGATCAGGTTGTCGATCTTCACGTCCTCAGGTTTCCAGTAGTCCTTGTTGCCGGTGTAACGGATGTTCGAGTCTTTCTGGTAGCTCTTGAACACGAACGGACCAGTGCCGATCGGCTTCTGGTTGATGTCGGCAGCCTTGCCTTCCTTGAGCAGCTGGGCAGCGTACTCGGCGGACTGGATCGAGGCGAAGCTCATGGCCATGTTCTGGATGAACGCGGCGTCGACTTCTTTCAGCGTGAACTTGACAGTGTGATCGTCGACTTTATCGATCTTGGTGATGTTGGTGTCCATCCCCATGTCGGTGAAGTACGGGAATTCGGTCGGGTAGGCCTTACGGAACGGGTCATCCTTGTTAATCATGCGATTGAAGGTGAACAGCACGTCGTCGGCGTTGAACTCACGAGTCGGCTTGAAATACGGGGTGGTGTGGAACTTGACGCCTTCACGCAGGTGGAAGGTGTAATTCAGGCCGTCCGGGGAAATGTCCCAGCTGGTGGCCAGGCCCGGGATAACGGCGGTGCCGCCACGCTCGAACTGGCTCAGACGGTTGAACATGGTTTCGGCTGAGGCGTCGAAGTCGGTTCCGGTGGTGTACTGGCCTGGATCAAAACCGGCCGGGCTCCCTTCGGAGCAGAACACCAGGTTAGTCGCAGCGGATGCGAAAGGTGCGGAGGCTAACAAGCCTGCGCCGACTAAAAACGGAATGACCGCGTGTTTAAGCATGTTGGCCTCATGATTTGTTGTCATTTTTTAATATTGAGGTACGACCTCGTGAGTCGTGCCTGCGGATACTTATGCAGGGGCCATACCCAATGCAAGATCCAGAGCGACTGCCGGCCTCAAAGCGTGGCACGAACGTACCTTAATGTCGCATTTGTGTAAGAGTTGACGCATTTGACCGTTTGCGGCCGTTTTTTACGGTGCAAATGAGGCCCCAAAACGGTGCATTGGTCACGTTGTGCGCGCCGCCTTGGGGCTCGGTGTTACTTATTTATACCCACGCCGTAGAAGGGTGTAAGGCCAAACGGACTGATCTTGAAGTCGCTCACTTCCTTGCGCAGCGGCTGGAACACCGTGGAGTTGGCAATGGGCGTGATCGGCACCTGCTGTTTAAGGATCAGTTGCGCCTGTTGATACAGTTTTACCCGTTGCGCTTTATCCGTGGACACCTTGGCCTGCTGAATCAATTTGTCGTAGGCCGGATCGCACCACTTGGCGTAGTTGCTACCTTTGACTGCCGCGCAGCTGTAGAGCACGCCGAGCCAGTTGTCCGGGTCGCCGTTGTCTCCTGTCCAACCATAGATCATCGCGTCGTGTTCGCCATTTTTCGCGCGCTTGATGTACTCCCCCCATTCGTAGCTGACGATGTTGGCCTTGATCCCGATCTTGTCCCAATCCTGCTGGATCATCTGCGCCGACATCCGCGCATTCGGGTTGGAGGCGCGCTGCACGGTCATCGCCCAGAGATTGATGGTGGTACCCGGTGCAACCCCGGCTTCCTTGAGTAGCGCCTTGGCTTTCACCGGGTCGTACGGCGCGTCCTTGATGTTCGGGTCATACGACCATTGCGCAGGTGGCAAGGCGTTCTGCGCCAGTTGCCCGGCACTCTGGTAGACGGCTTTGATGATCGCCGGTTTGTCGATGGCCATGTCCAGCGCCTGACGGACCTTGAGCTGGTCCAGCGGCGGATGCGTGGTGTTGTAGGCGAGGAAGCCGAGGTTGAAACCGGCCTGCTTCAATACGCGCAGGTTCGGGTCTTGTTCCATGACCTCGATGTCGGCCGGGCGCGGGTAGCCGCTGACCTGGCATTCGCCGGTCTTGAGTTTCTGCAGGCGGACGGCGGCGTCCGGGGTGATCGAGAACACCAGGTTGTCGATTTTTACGTCCTCGGGTTTCCAGTAGTCCTTGTTCGCGGCGTAGCGGATCTGCGCGTCTTTCTGGTAACGCTTGAACACGAACGGGCCGGTGCCCACCGGTTTCTGATTGAGGTCGGCGGCTTTGCCTTCCTTTAACAGTTGGGCGGCGTATTCGGCCGACTGCACCGAGGCGAAGCTCATGGCGAGGTTTTGCACGAACGCGGCGTCGACGTTGTTCAGGTTGAAGCGCACGGTGTTGTCGTCGAGTTTTTCCACTGATTTGATCGTGGTGTTCAGGCCCATGTCGGTGAAGTACGGGGACTCGGCGGGGTAGGCCTTGCGAAAGGCGTTGTCCGGGTCGAGCAGGCGCTGGAAGGTGAACAGTACGTCGTCGGCGTTGAAGTCGCGGGTCGGGGTGAAATATTCCGTTGTGTGGAATTTCACGCCTTGCCGTAGGTGGAAGGTGTATTGCAGGCCGTCGTTGGAGACGTCCCATTGGGTCGCCAGGCCGGGTTCGATGTCGGTACCGCCGCGCTGGAATTGGGTGAGGCGGTTGAAGACGGTTTCGGCGGAGGCGTCGAAGTCGGTGCCGCTGGTGTATTGGCTGGGGTCGAAGCCGGCGGGGCTGGCTTCGGAGCAGTAGACCAGGGTTGTTGCTGCGTTTGCGAAGGGGGCGGTGGTTGCCAGGGCTAGGGTGATCAGGAGTGGTTTGAGGGTGAGTCTATGCATGTCTGCCCCGGGTGTTGGAGGTGGTTGTGGCGGGTGAGGTTAGCTGGGGTGGTGGTGGGCGCGGAAATATCGTTTTTCTAGGTGAGGTGTCTATCTCGGTATATCTGGGCTGATTGGGCACATCTCCGTTGCTGCGGTAACGGCTTCTCGGGGTTCCGCCCTTACGGCGGAGCACTTTTGGCATACGCCGGAGTGCCCGCCCAGCCCAAAGTAACCATGGACCTGTCCCGCGGTAATCGAGCTAACGCTCATCCTGTTGAGTGCTGGGGAGCGGATTGGGAGGGGCACTTGAAAAATCTGTTCCCCGACCTTCGCTCAGCGCTGGGGATGCAGCACGCTTTTCTTGTATTGCGTTGCGAGCATTTCGATCCATGGGTTGGTTTTGTATTGCATGTCGTCAATTCGGCTGATTTCAGTGATTTCCATGGCGGTGCCGCATAGAAAAGCACCTTCGAATCCGGCCAGTTCCGATGCGCTGATTTCGCGCTCGGTGACTTGCAGATCGAGTGCGGGGGCCAGTTTGTCGATGATGAAGCGGCGGGTGACGCCGGCCAGTGCCATTTCCGTGGTCGGGGTGATCAGTTGGCGACCCTTGATGAAGAAGATGTTGGAGCCGCTGGACTCGCACACGGTGTCGGTTGTCGAGAGAAACAGCACGTCATCGAAGTTTTCGCCTTTGTCACGGAAGCTCAGAAAGCTCAGGGCATAAGTCGACGAGGTTTTTGCCTGATACGGATGGCAGTGGGCAGGTGCACGACGCCAATCGGCAATTTTCAGCCGGTAGGGTGTGGTGGCGGCCTTGGGCGCGAAGGGCAGGACGAAGATCACCACCCGGCTGCGACAGCCGCGCCCCATGAAGCTCACGTCGGCGTCGTCGAGGAATATGATGATTTTGATGTAGGCATCCTGAAGTTCGTTGCGACGCAGAAGCTCGTTGCAGGCATCGTTCAGCGTGGCATTGGAATACTCCAATGGTTGCTTGAACAGCTGTGCAGATCGCTGCAGGCGCTGCAGGTGTTCCTCGCACTTGAATATTTTTCCGCCATAACTGCGAATGCCTTCGTAGACCGAAGAGGCATAGGACAGTGAATGGGTGACGGGTGACAAATTGATGTTTTCCTGCGGCAGGAACTCACCGTCCAGCCAGGCGATAGCAGTGGTCATGGTCTGTTTCCAGGGTTGTCGGTGTAGTTAGCGCTGGTGCGCAGTGGTCAATGTGCCGGCAACTTCCCGTGCACTGAGGGCATGGTAGAACTCGCCCTTGATCAGACCGTCGCCCTCATAGCTGTTGGGGGTCTTACCCTGAAGTTCGAGCTCGTGGATGATCGCCTGGTAGTCTTCGAGCGGCACGATCCTGAAGTCCATGCTGACCCGCGTGGTGTTTTCAATGTTCTCGGCCGTGCCGTGCAGGACACGTGGATCGAACATCAGGCACTGGCCATAACGCAGGTTTGTCGGCATGGCGTCGGCTCGCAGGTCCGCCATCAATTGCGGACGCTGTTTCGCGTAATCGAAAAAGGCGACCCGGCTCTCTTTGTACTGGTCGTAGGCGTAACCCTGATCGCTGGCGAATTGCTTCAGCGCTGCGATGCTGGTGTTTTTCGAGCAGACGCTGAGTGCCCCGGTGTTTTTCACGTCGCAGAAGGGCAGCCACATGTTGATCTGCTGGAAGTAGTCGCCGAGCAGGGTATCGGAATGGTGGGTGAACAGTTCACCGTCAGCCAGTCGGTAACGGTCATCCAGACGACCCGGAATGTGGTAGCGGACCAAGGGGTTGTTCTCGAACACGAAGTCGAATCCCAGGTGTTCGCTGAGCCAGCCGACGAAGCGATAGTACTGCTCGATCATAGGCTGGCCGAGTGTCTGCAATGGGTCGTGCCAGTGGCCTGAGTCTTCCAGGTGGGTACTGATCTGCTCGGTGCTCAGGCATTCATGGATCTTGTTCAGCGCAAAGTCATTGGCCAGGTTGTAGCGCTTGGCGAGGGTTTGTTGCAGAGTCCCCGCCAGGTCAAAGGAAGACGTCGAGTAATCCATGATCGAAACGCCGTTCTGAATCAGATGGGCACTGCCCAGTTGCCGGTTGATATCAAAAAAAGACATGTTGAACTCCTTGTTAGCTGTCTCTGTTGGAAAATTCGCGCATCTGCTCGGCGCGGGTGGTGCGTAAGGGAATCAACCAGTTTTCCAGGTCGACGATCAGGTTGGCGCCCATGCGTTTCTTGATGTCGATGGCGCCGCGTCCCAGGCAATGGGTGCGCAAACCCAGTTCGTCGGCGGCTTTATAGAGTTGGTAGTAATCGCTGACATACAGATTGAGGCCGGCGGGAACCCGATCGCGATCCTGTCCCTGAACCTGCTGGGAGAAAACGCCCTGCTGCTCGTCGACGTAGCTGAGCGAGGCATACACCGGCAGGCGGGTGGTTTTCTCGTAGTTGATTTTTATGTAGTACCGGGAGCTATCCGCCGAGCGCGCGAGTGCCTGCATGGCCGCCAGCGAATACAGGTTGCGCACGTGCCGGTACTTGTCCACGTTCAATGACTGAAGCGTGGAAAATGCCAGCAAGACTTCGCTGTTTTCCGCCAGCCGGTCGAGTCGATGCAACTCGGTATGGCAGAAGTCCTCGGCGCGTCGTGTCAGGCGCACCATCTCCTTGAGTTGTTTTCTCCCCATCGACATCAAAAGGCTGTTGTCCAGGGTGTTATCTACGCGCAGATACGCGACCGGCATAAAGGGCACCGCGATGATCGGCCGATCGTAAGGGCGATGCAGCAAAGGCTGCGAAGAGTCCAGGGACGGAATCAGCAGCCAGTCGGCCTCTTGCGCTTCACTGACCAAGCGATCCACTTGCATTGGATCGGGATGCGCCGAAACCGGCAGATAAAAGTAGCCGGGTGCCACGCTGGCGAGTTCATCGTGCAGCGGATTGTGCTGGTGCGCCGTGCCTTTGAGCGTAGCCTCCCAGTGGGCAATATCCCGCAAGGGCAATTGGGGGCGGGAGACGCCATAGCTGATACAAAACGCTTCCCGCTGCGCAAGCAACTCCATGTTTACCATCCTTGAATGACTGCACTGGAAAAGGCTGTCCGTAACCTTCAGGCCGGCTGCTCGACCAGGCGTCGTTGGTGATTGAAATTGAATGTTCGATTGCCCAGTTCGCACAGGTCAGGGTTGTGGGTAATGATGAAAAACAGTGTCTGCGGCAACGCGCGAACGACCTTGCCGATCAGTTCGACTTCCTCCGTGCTGCTCATTTCTGAAGTCGCTTCATCAAGAATCGCAATCGTCGGGGCACTGAGTGTCAGGTCCAGCAAGGCCAGGCGTTGCAGCTCGGATTTGCTCAGGCCCAGTTCACCACTCCAGGGAATGTGCTGGTCGAAGCCGTTCTGCAGTCGCTCGACAACGTCCGTCAGGCCTAGCAAGTGCACGCCTCGTTGCAGTGCTTCGGGAGACGGACGGTTGAAGTGATCGGCGAGCAGACCCGGTTTGAAGACTGGATTGGAGGTCAGCAGGCGAACCTCTTGCGAGTGGCGGCGGGACAGATATCCGTCGGTGCCGCCGAGCGTGGAAATCTGCCCTGCACTTGGCAGGAGACTGCCGATCACCAGATTGGCGAACGTCGATTTGCCAACGCCGCTGGGGCCCATGATGACCACTACGTCCCGTGGTTCGAATGACTGGTTGAATTGCTCCAGCACCGTCACGCCGCTGGCCGGGTTGACGAAGGTGACGTCGCGAAACGCCACAAGCGCTGCAGCGCCTGAAGCTTCGACAGGGGACGCCGTGGCAGGCGCCCGGGCGGGGCTGACGATGAGCCGATCAGCGCTGGCCAATACCTGTCGCAACTCGACGACGCATCTGCCGAGCCGGGCGAAAATCGCGATCAGGCTGTACGAGAGACTGACCGCCAGCACGTTGGCGGTGCTGACCACGCCTGCGGCCTGAATCGTAATCGTCGACGCGATGATTCCGGACAGGAACAGCACGCCCATCAAGTCCAGTTTGTAGCTGTACCAACGGCGAGTTGCGGCGTTGTCCAGCGAGGCGAAGGCGCGGGTTGCAAGGCCCGGCGCCAGCCAGTCCAGCGCCTGAGATTGATCTGCCGCAAGATCGAATCGGCCACCCGCCCAGCTCAAGGCCTGGACGCGCGACAGCACGGCGCCGGAGCTGTCGATCTCGGCACTGTTGAAATGTGCCAGCAGGGCATCGGACTGTCGTGCGCTGTGCCAGTAAATCAGGCCGATAATCAGGAATGGCAGCACGACATACGGGTTGCCAAGCACCACGTAGGCCGTAGTGATCGACAGCAGGGTCAGGGCGCTGATGGTTTCCAGCAACAGCACCGGCAACACTTCGTCGACACGTCGCTGATCGCGGGTCAGTTTGTTCTGGCTGTCGTGATCGATGGCTTGTTGCTGCTGCCGATTGAGTCCGGAATTCATCAACTGGGAGAAATACCGCAGGCATTGATTCGTCGCGGCGTCGATGGTTCTTCTGACAGTCAGCAGGGCGCTGCCGATCGACAGCACGGCGCTGATCAGCAGGACACTGCTCAAGCCGATCAGCGATGCTTGCAGGTGCGAACTCATGTAGCCGCTGGCGATGATGTAGTCACCCGTGATGGTGAATATTTCCTTCAGCGCGAGCAGTGCGAACGCAACGAGCGAAAGTTTCCAGATGCCGAACTCGCGCAGGCTGTCGAGCAGCGGTCGGATCGTCGCGGCGGGTGGCGGATCATCGGCCGGCGAGCGTTGTGCCGATGTCGGGGAACTGTCGAAAGCCGATTCGTCGGCTGATGCCGTGCCCGGCAGCGTAGCCGGCTGCTGGTTTTCACTGACGTTTATCTGCCCGTCTGCGAGCGTCCAGACTTGCTGTGCCGCGGCTATTTCATCCGGGCGTTCGGTCACGAAAATCACCCGGGTGTCGCGCCATGGCCCACTCAGCATCGATTGCAGCAAACCCGTGGCAATGTCGTTGTCCAGACCGGAAGTGGGTTGATCAATGAACACCCATTGCGGTCGGTGTATCAGCGCCCGGGCCAGCTCGAGACGTTTGCCCTGTCCCCTGGAAACGTCCCAGCGCCGGTTTGCACCTTGGCGCCGTTCGTTGAGGTAGTCCAGGTAAAAGTGTTTTGGCAAACGCGCGTAACCGAATGCATCGCGTACGTCTTCGTCGGTAAAGAGCGTCCCGTACACGCTCAGGTTTTCCGTCAGGCCACCCTCGACGATCCAAGGCTCGTCGGGTATCAGCAGTGCCTTGCCGTCGGCGTGTGCCAGTCGTTCGGCACAGAACTTCAACAGGCTGGTCTTGCCACTGCCGGCGGCGCCGACAATCGCGATGTGCCGGGCGTCGATGGGCGGGAGTTGGCGGGCAACGAACGGGCTGTTTTCGCCCGTCTTGGCGAGTAAATACGCGGCGATGTTTTTATGCCCGACGACACCCTGCGACAGGCTTTGCACGATGTCCGGAATATTGTTGGCCACCGAGCGCAATCCGCCGATCAAGGCGATGGCGGCCAAAACTCCGGGCGCGTCGATCTGGCCGGTGTAGGCCAGTTGCAGCAAAGCGGCACTGAGCAGCGCGGCAATCGGGGTCATCGACGATACCAGGCTGATGCCCGCGACCAGACGTGCAGCTCTTTTCAGCGCGTGTTCTTCCAAGTGGCGTTTGCTGGCGTATTCGCGGATCAATGGGTCGGTCCAGTTTTTCAGCCAGGCTTGGCGCCGGTTCTTTACGGCAAATGCGCCGACCTCCAGGCGTTGGGTCGCACTCAGCGAAAGCGCTTCGTAAGCCTGGTTCAGGCGACGGGCAATCCAGTAGACCGTCATTGAGCTGATAGCAATGACCGCCAGCGCCGCGAGCGCGCTGACACCCAGCGCATAAAAGAAGAATGTCGAGGTGAAAATGACCGTGGCCAATGCCAACGATATGGTTATCAGGCCTGACCAGGAAGACTCGATACGGGAGGCTTCGCGATCAAACAGGCTGGTCAGGCTCGGTTCAGCTGTAGCCTTTTGCAGCGCCGGTTTTTTGCGCAGCAAGCGTTGTTCTACGTAAGAGCGGCTGCCGATACCCACCAGCTCCGCGAGGAAAAACGTGTGGTTGAGGGCCAACCAGGCGCAGTAAGTCAGCACCATGCAGGTCACGCCCAATGTCAGGTTGGACGCGATGTCCGACTCACCCTGCATCAATTGCGCGAGCAGTGACTTCAAGGTGATCGCGGCACCGAATGCCGCGCTGGTGTGCACGGCAATCGTTATTAGCGCCAGGCCGATATCTTGTTTCAGGGCGGCAAAAATCCTCGCAGGCAGCGGCTGTGTTTCGGCGTCCGGTCGAGCATCGCGGCTGGCGGCATTCGACCAGCGTTGCCAGCGATGAGCGTGCAGTTGTGCTGCGGCGCGTTTTTTTTCCGGCTCCGGGAGCCGGAACCACAGGACTGTCTTGAGGAATTCTGCAATCTTCATGGGTCAGTTGTACGCACGCGTTTGGGCGGTGGCAGGTGCCGGCGGGTTATCCGGATGATCGGCACAGGCAATTTCGGCAAATCGGTTGCACAGCAAAGTCATCATGTTCCAGCCTTCGCTCAGGGCTTCGCGCAGCTCTTCGATTTCCTTGGGTGATGCCTGATTCAACAGCTCGATGCCCATGCTGACGTGGCTGCCGTCGTCTTCGCCGTGCTCCTGGAAATGCGGCATGCCGGCAAATACGCGGGAAGCCTCGCTGTGGAAAATTTCCCCGCTGCCCTCCAGCACGATGTGCATCAGCAGTGTCTTGACCATGTCGCTCTTGTAGAGCATCTGGTGCCGGAACCACTCCATCGTCGAAAGAAACGCTGCATCCCACACCGGGGTATGTCCGGCTTCGCGCTGGTCGCGCAAGTTGTTATTGTGGCCGAGCTCTTCGATCAAATGTTCGAGGGCGATTTTTTTGTGCGCGGGATCGAGCGTCATCGCGACTCGTATGTGCAGCAAGTCCTGGAACATGTCCGACCAGGTCTGCAGGCAGTCGAGGAGTTTTTCGCGAACCTGAGGGTGCTCGATGACCGCCGAGTTGATCAGCGCCAATAGTCGGCTGTGACGGAAGTCTTCGAGAAAATGTTCGTTATCTTCCAGCAGCACCTCGGCCGGGCGAGCGTCTGAGGTGTCACGGGACTTGAACACGACGTTGGGCTTGCTGCTGTCTTCATACAGTGCCTTGCCATTGAACTGAATCGACAGTGCCCAGAACCCATCGTCAGTCCCCTGGAAACCGTGCAGCGAGTGCGGCGGCACCAACACCATGTCACCGGCCTCGATGGCCTGCTCAGTAGCGCCGAGGGTTTTCCCGGAGCCGTCGCAGATCAGGATCAGGCTCGGCTCGGGATGCTGGTGAACGGACAGTTCCTGATCTTTTTCGAGCCTTACCCAACTGATGGCCAGCTCGCTGTTGGTCGGGATGAATTGAGCCAGAGCGGGATGCCGGGAGAAAATCTTTACCACCCCCAGATCATGCAAGGCGCCGTTGATGGTCACGTTGTTGAGGGGCTCGATGTCGCGTCTGGAGATGACTTCCATTTCTTCTTGTTCCTGATTATTCAGTTAGCCGAAGTGAGTGTGTTCAAACGGGTAATAGCGCGATAGAACTTGTCGCGATCATCGCTGGCAATAACCAGCAGGCCCACTTTGTCGTCGTTGGTGTGCGGACGATCAAGTGGCGGATTGGCGTCGCCCATGATCAATCGGATAATGTCGACTTCCTGCATGTAATCGCGAATGACATCAGGGTTGACGGGTTCGTAAAACAAGTGGGAGCCGGCGAATGTGTAACGCTCTGGCAAGTTGTCCGGGGTCGACCCATTTATTGTGCTGTGGAAACTTAGGGTTTCTCTGAACAGGTCGACGCCGGTGGTAAGTTCCACCAATAAGCCGATGTAGTCGCCGCCGACTCGGTTGTTGATTTCCACCAGATGTAAATTATTTCCGGAGATCATTATTTCAATATGGCATGGGCCATGTTTGTGATCGATCGCTGTCAACAGTCTTTCGCAATAACCACTGATATTTTCGAAGGTTTGCTGGTCGACGTTGTCCGGTGAAATGATGTGCTGTTCTTCGGCGAGTGAGGTTCCATAAAGTTGCTTGTTGGTCACCGCCAGGACGCGGTGTCGGGAGTCGATGGTCAGGGTTTCCACGCTGACTTCGCGTCCGTTCAAGAACTCTTCGGCGAGCAGAGTGAAAGGCGCTTGTCCGATTCGGCTCAGTGCATCATGAAGCGCCGTACGGTCTTTGATGATGAAGACGTTCTCACTGCCGGAACCCTTGGGGTCTTTCAGCACAATGCCACTGGGGTGGCTGACCAGTAATTGCTCGACCTCTGCGTGGTTGTGGCAGGTCTTGCTGGTGACGGCAAACTCGCTTCCCGCCAGATGCGAGCGCATCGAAGCCTTGTCGATGCACCGCTCGCAGGTGTCGTAATCCATCCCGGGGATCGCGAAATGCTTGCTCGCAAGCGCAGCTGGCAGCAGACCGTCCTCGGTAAATGAAAAGATGAAATCGACGCTTTGCGAAAGGAGGACTTCTTCCATCCTGGCCAGCACCGTTGCCTCGGAAAAATCGTTGACGAGGTGAATGCGGTCGGTCAGTGCCGTCAGGTTGGGGCCTACCGAGTCGGGCAGTTGCAATACGGTGAAGTCAAAACCCAAACCGTTGTAGTGCATGAACGTTTCATCATGCCCACCGATCATTACGATATTCTTCATAGTCTGCCTTGTGTGGGGTCGATGTGAAGTTGATTGCCTTTAAAAAAGCGCAGAAAAAACATTTCGAATGGCCGCTGAAAAATATTCAGACAAGCGAAATTCGGAATTATGAAAAGAAAATTAATGCAGCGCGCATGACTGCCTGCACAGCTTTATGTTGTGCAGATTTGAAATTTGAAGAGTATTTTAGTGGGCAATAAGCATTTTCAATCCCGCAATGGGAGTGACAGGTGATGTATTGGATTGGACTGGAACGGGAGGTGTAGAATCTGGACGAATGCTACTTGGGGAATGCAGGTTTGAATGCATAGAAGTACTGCTTGAACGTTTCATGCTAATCCTTGCTTTTATATTTTTTATATTGAATAGCGAGTAAGTTCCTTTACTCTTGGCGGATCATTTCATTGCTCTTTTAAAATGTCAAGGTGGAAAATTAAATTGACGATGAGCGAAATGTCGGAAGGTTATTCTTCGCTGAAGTTTGCGCATCGGCCAAGTTGTAGAGAGAGGCGCCGGCAATGGCGCCCCTCGTCGGAAAGATTACTGCATCAACACTTCAATCGAGCCATCGGCGGTCAGGCTGACCTGGCTGGTGCCGGCTTCGACTTCCGGTGTGACCGGTGCCGAATCCGCCATGCCGGCGGCTTTCATCATCATCGGGGCGCGCATGTACGGTTGTGGGTAGCCGTTGCTGTTGAGGTTCAGGTTGACGATTTTGTAGCCCTTGCCGCCCAGTGCGTCGGTGGCCAGTTGCGCGCGGGCCTTGAAGGCGCTGACGGCTTCTTTGAGCAGTTTGTCTTCGCTGGCCTTGCGGGTCGGCTCGGCGATGGCGAAGTCCATGCCGCCCATTTTCAGGTCGGTCAGCAGTTCGCCAGTGAGTTTGGACAGGGCGGCGAAGTCGGCGCTTTCCAGGCGCAGTTCGGCGCGTTCACGCCAGCCGGTGATTTTCTGGCCCTTGGTGTCGTAGATCGGGTAGCTGTTGCGGCTGCCCTGGCGCAGGGTGATGTCTTTGACTTGCTTGGCCTGGGCCAGCGCTTTGTTCATGGTGGTGCTGACATCGGCGGCGAGTTTGGCCGGGTCGGTGTTTTGCGCTTCGGTGTAGAGCGTCACGATCATCAGGTCGCGGGCGACTTCCTGGCTGACTTCGGCGCGCAGGGAGATCTGGTTGTAGTGCAGCTCATCGGCGGCCAGCGCCGTAAGGCTGGCGATGCTGCCGACGGTCAGGGCGAGAAGGGCGGCGCTGCGGCGAAAGGTGTGCATGAAGGCTCCTTGAATAATGCGCAGGTGTTGGTTCGTCCCTGCGTGAAACCATCAGACTCTAGCTTCTGCGCTGCGGTTCGCCCAGTTACAACTTCTATACAGATCGCCCAGCTCACCGCAGATCCTGAGTCGAGTGCGCTCTTGTGGCGAGGGAGCTTGCTCCCGCTGGACTGCGAAGCAGTCCCAAACCCGGCAACCGTGATCTGCCAGAAATACCGGAGATACCGGATTTACGACTGCTTCGCAGCCGAGCGGGAGCAAGCTCCCTCGCCACAGTCGATCTCGGACAGCCATGCGCTGTAGCCCAATTTACCGCCAGCGCCATGTGGTCATTTGCCGCACTTTCGCCTCTCAAAGGCGCGGCTTGGTTATACTCCGTGCGATCCGCCTGGAGCGCTCATCAGGAGAGCTCATGCTCGCCCCCGTACAACTGACTTCCGCCACTCGCCAGAACCTCTGGCGGCTGACGTTCATCCGCACCCTGGTGCTCGCCGCGCAGGCCGGGTCCGTCGGCCTGGCCTACTGGCTGCAATTGTTGCCGTTGCCGTGGGTGCAACTGGCGATGACCCTCGGCTGCTCGATTCTGCTCTGCGTGTTCACCGCCGTTCGACTGCGTACGTCGTGGCCGGTGACCGAACTCGAATATGCGCTGCAACTGGCCTGCGATCTGGTGATCCACAGTGCGCTGCTGTATTTCTCCGGCGGTTCGACCAACCCGTTCGTTTCCTACTATCTGGTGCCACTGACCATCGCGGCGGTGACGCTGCCGTGGCGTTATTCGGTGATTCTGTCGGGTATCGCGCTGGCGCTCTACACCGTGATGCTCACGCGTTTCTACCCGCTGGAAACCCTGCCGGTGGCCCGCGAGAACCTGCAGATCTACGGCATGTGGCTGAGCTTCGCCCTCGCTGCTGCGGTCATCACCTTCTTCGCTGCGCGCATGGCTGAAGAGCTGCGCCGTCAGGAAGAGTTGCGTGCGATTCGCCGCGAAGAAGGCCTGCGCGATCAGCAATTGCTGGCCGTCGCCACCCAGGCCGCTGGCGCGGCGCATGAACTCGGCACGCCGCTGGCGACCATGAGCGTGTTGCTCAAGGAAATGCAGCAGGATCACCCCGACGCGATGTTGCAGGACGATCTGAAAGTGCTGCAGGATCAGGTCAAGCTGTGCAAAGAAACGTTGCAACAACTGGTGCGCGCCGCCGAAGCCAACCGTCGTATGGCCGTGGAAATGCAGGACGTCACCCAATGGCTCGACGAAGCGCTGAACCGTTGGCACCTGATGCGTCCGGAGGCCAGTTATCGCTTCCAGCGTCTCGGCCAGGGCACAGTCCCGCGCATGGCACCGCCGCCGGATCTGACCCAGGCGCTGCTCAATCTGCTGAACAATGCCGCCGACGCCTGCCCGGAAAATCTTCAGGTGACGCTGGACTGGGACGCGGAAACCGTGACCATCAGTATTCGTGACCACGGCGCCGGTGTGCCGCTGGCCATCGCCGAGCAGATCGGCAAACCGTTTTTTACCACCAAGGGCAAAGGTTTCGGCCTGGGCCTGTTTTTGAGCAAGGCCAGCGTGACACGCGCCGGCGGCTCAGTGAAACTCTATAGTCATGAGGAAGGCGGCACGCTCACCGAGCTGCGCCTGCCCCACGGCGCCCGAGGAGACCAACATGAGTGACGAAATCCAAGTCGAAGGCGAAGAACTGCCGCATCTGCTGCTGGTCGACGACGACGCGACCTTCACCCGAGTAATGGCCCGTGCCATGGCCCGCCGTGGCTTTCGCGTGAGTACCGCAGGCTCCGCCGAGGAAGGCTTGACCATCGCCCAGGCCGACCTGCCGGACTACGCCGCGCTGGACCTGAAAATGGACGGCGACTCCGGTCTGGTGCTGCTGCCCAAGCTGCTGGAACTGGACCCGGAAATGCGCGTGGTGATCCTCACCGGTTATTCGAGCATTGCCACGGCGGTCGAAGCGATCAAGCGCGGCGCCTGCAACTACCTGTGCAAACCGGCCGACGCCGACGACGTGCTGGCTGCGCTGCTTTCCGAACACGCCGACCTCGACAGCCTGGTGCCGGAAAACCCGATGTCGGTGGACCGTCTGCAATGGGAGCACATCCAGCGCGTGCTCACCGAGCACGAAGGCAACATCTCCGCCACTGCCCGCGCCCTGGGCATGCACCGCCGCACCCTGCAGCGCAAACTGCAGAAGCGCCCGGTTCGTCGCTGAACCTGCGCTGAACGGCCATCGCCAGCCCTCGCGATAACGCGCACCGATCAACTATGATCGGTGCGTGTCTGTTCTTTTCTTTATCGAGCCTTTTCCATGAATCAGAACGCTGAATATTCCGCGGTCAACGATGCTGTGCGCGGGCAGTTTTTTCGCAAGGTGTGGGGGATCATCACGCCTTACTGGCGCAGCGAAGAGAAGGGCAAGGCCTGGACATTGCTGATTGCGGTGATTGCGCTGTCGTTGCTCAGCGTGGGGATCTCGGTGTGGTTCAACACCTGGTACAAGGATTTCTACAACGCGCTGCAGAAGAAAGATGAAGCGGCGTTCTGGCAGCTGATTCTGTATTTCTGCGCGATTGCAGCGGTGGCGATTGTCGGTGCGGTGTACCGGCTTTATCTGACCCAGATGCTGACGATTCGCTGGCGGGCCTGGCTCACCGAAAAGCATTTCTCCCGTTGGCTCGCCGACAAGAATTACTACCAGCTGGAGCAGGGCGGTTACACCGATAACCCGGACCAGCGGATTTCCGAAGACCTCAATAACTTCACCTCCAATACCCTTGAGCTGGGGATCGGCCTGCTGCGCAATATCGTCAGCCTGGTGTCGTTCTCGATCATTCTGTGGGGCGTGTCGGGCAGCATTGAGGTCTATGGCATCACCATTCCCGGCTACATGTTCTGGTGCGTGCTGGTCTACGCCGTGGTGGGCAGCTGGCTGACGCACTTGATCGGTCGCCGCTTGATCGGCCTGAACAACCAACAACAACGCTTCGAAGCCGACCTGCGTTTTTCCATGGTGCGGATTCGTGAAAATGCCGAGAGCATCGCGTTGTACAACGGCGAGCCGAACGAAAATCGTCGTTTGAGCGGTCGCTTCGGTAATGTCTGGCACAACTTCTGGGACATCATGAAAGTGTCCAAGCGCCTGACGTTCTTCACTGCCGGTTACAGCCAGGCTGCGATCATTTTCCCGTTTATCGTGGCGTCGCCGCGCTACCTCGCCGGCAAGATCGAGCTGGGTGAACTGATGCAGATCAGCTCGGCATTCGGCAACGTCCAGGAGAGTTTCAGCTGGTTCATCAGCGCCTATCAGAGCCTCGCGTCCTGGCGCGCCACCTGTGATCGTCTGCTGAGTTTCCGTCAGGCCATGACCGATAACGAACAGCGCCGCCCGGCCATCGACGTGCAAAACCAAGGCAGCGAATTGCAAGTGCACAACCTCGGCCTGGACCTGGCCGATGGTCGGCACCTGCTGACCAATGCCGACATGACGGTGGAGCCGGGCGAGCGGGTGATGCTCAGCGGCCGATCCGGCAGCGGCAAGTCGACGTTGCTGCGGGCGATGGGGCATTTGTGGCCCGCGGGCCACGGCGCTATTCGCCTGCCGGCGGCGCGTTATCTGTTCCTGCCGCAGAAGCCGTATCTGCCGATCGGTACCCTGCGCGAAGCCTTGAGTTATCCACAACCGGGCGACACCTATGCGCCAGAGCGTTACGCGCAGGTGCTGGAGACTTGCCGTCTGCCGCATCTGGTCGCACGTCTGGACGAAGCCAATCACTGGCAGCGCATGCTGTCGCCGGGTGAACAGCAACGCCTGGCCTTCGCCCGCGCGATGCTTTACGCACCGCAATGGCTGTACATGGACGAAGCGACGTCGGCGATGGATGAAGAGGATGAGGCAACGTTGTATCAGGCGCTGATTGATCAGTTGCCGGGCCTGAGCATCGTCAGCGTCGGCCACCGCAGCAGCCTCAAGCGCTTCCACCCACGGCATGTACGGATCGACAGCGGGCATCTGGTGGAACAGGCCGTGACCGCCTGACCCACAGAAATCCCCCTGTAGGAGCTGCCGCAGGCTGCGATCTTTTGATGTTGTTTTTCAAGATCAAAAGATCGCAGCCTGCGGCAGCTCCTACAGGGGAAGTCTGTGACGAGTGATCGTACAACCCGCCTGCGCTATGATGCCCACCAAGCCGATTTTTCGAGACCAGACGTTGACCATGGAAAACCCGATCGACACCCCACGCCTCCCGCGCAAGCGCCGCAGCCTGGCCCAGGAGCTGGTGACGGTGCTGACCGAGCAGATCCGCGACGGTCTGCTCAAGCGCGGCGACAAATTGCCCACCGAGTCGGCGATCATGCAGGAGCATGGCGTCAGCCGCACGGTGGTGCGCGAGGCGATCTCCCGCTTGCAGGCTGCCGGCCAGGTGGAAACCCGCCACGGCATCGGCACCTTCGTGCTCGACACGCCGAGCCCCAGCGGTTTCCGCATCGACCCGGCGACCGTCGTCACTTTGCGTGACGTGCTGGCGATTCTGGAGTTGCGCATCAGCCTGGAAGTGGAGTCCGCCGGCCTCGCCGCGCAACGTCGCAGTCCCGAACAACTGGCGACCATGCGCGCCGCCCTCGATGCACTGAACGACAGCGTGGCCCACGCCAGCGATGCGGTAGCGTCGGACTTCGCCTTCCATCTGGAAATCGCACTGTCCACCGGCAACCGCTACTTCACCGACATCATGACCCACCTGGGCACCAGCATCATTCCGCGTACGCGGTTGAACTCGGCACGCCTGGCGCATGATGACCAGCAGCACTACATGAATCGCCTGAGCCGTGAGCACGAGGAAATCTACGAGGCGATTGCCCGCCAGGATGCCGATGCGGCGCGGGCGGCGATGCGCCTGCATTTGACCAACAGCCGTGAAAGGCTGCGCCAGGCCCATGAAGAGGCGCAGGCGCAGCGCGGATGAGTGTCTGGCAGATTATGTGCGCCTGACATACCGCTATCGCTGGCAAGCCAGCTCCCACAGGTTCCTTTGTTGAAGCGGATCCCGTGTACGACATCGATCGCTGAGGGGAGCAGGCAAGCCAGCTCCCACAGGTTCCTATGTTGCAGCGGATTCCGTGTACGACATCAGTCACTGTGGGAGCTGGCTTGCCAGCGATGAGGCCCGTGAATTCAGCGCGGCAATATCGAGCGATCCACCCTCACTGCCAGTTTCGCGTTACCAGGCTTGGCAGCAAACGCCACCTCTCCCGATTTATCCACAACCCCCCGCGCAATCGGCTTGCCGTCCTCCAGCAGCTCCAGCGGCGCGCCCTGCAGCGACTGCCCCGACGTCAGTTCCAGTTTCAAAGTGATCGTCATTGCTCATTCTCCTTGATTGACGTTGCCCGTCGGGTGGTAGTCCTTGAGCAGCAAGTAAGTGCTCCAGCCCCACCAGTCATCGATGGTGGCGGTGTCGTTGAGGTTGTTCACATCTTTGCGCCGCAGCACCTTGCCGCCCTCGACGCGGAACAGCGGCGCGAAGTTATTCGAAAGATTCAGCACCGCCGTCAGATCCGGCAGGCGTTGCAGCGCGGCAAACGTTGAAGGGGCGGGCACGTTGCCGCTGAGGTAGGCGGCGAAGATTTCATCCGCCGAAGCCTGCACCGCCAGATTGACCTGGGTTCGGTTGTCCGCGTCGCTGGCGTCGAAGTAACGTTTGTCGCCGTAGACGCGCCATTGATCGCCATGGGCGTTGCGCACCTTGAGGCCGAATTTACTGTCCTCGTCGTGCATGAAACGGGTGACCAGCGAGCCGAGATCGCTCGGCGTGACCACCGCCGCCATCTCTTTGCGTGGCACACGCAGGTGGCCGGCAGAGAACAGGTCGGTGAGGAAGTGGTCGGCAAACGCGTTCATCGCGTAGGCCCGTTCCAGTTGCTGCTCATCGTGATTGGCGCGGGCTGCGACGGCGGTTTGCAGGGCGGCGGTGTGGCCGGCGATGTAGGCCAGTCTGGCCCATTCACCAAAGTGGTCGGCGTTGTTCGCCGCCAGTTTCAGATAGCGCCCAAGCGGGAATAGCGCGGAGACGAAACTGCCGCCGCCGGTGAGCTTGTTCCACTCTTCGGACAACGTATCTCCGAGCGCGTCGTAGGCTTCATGTGGTGCTTTGCCGTCCTTGATCGCCTGTTTGACCGCGTCGATCTCCTTTTGCATGACCGCGAGAATCTGCGTGGCCTCGGCGCGTGAGGCCGGCAGCACGGCGAGAGAATCAAATGCAGCGTGGAAGCGATTCAGGCGATCAGCCGGGGTCGCGCCTTCGTTGATCGGTCGATCGACCACGCCGTAGAAATCTCCAGCCAGCGCCACCACTTGGCCGTAGGTCAGCGCAAGGCCATTGGGCAAGTGCAAGGGCTTGTTTTGCGCGCGAATCGGCTCGGCGTTTTCGCTGAAGCGCAGCAGGGTGTTATCGCCGATGGCCGTGTGTTCAGCGCCTTCGAAGCGCAGTGGCGGTCGAATGTTCAAGGCGTTGCCGGGGAGGGCGGCGGCCGGTACGACATCGCTATGGGCGTCGGCGATGTGCAGCAGCAGATGCGGATTGTCGGCGTTGAAGCGGATGCCTTTTACAGTGAAAAGATCATCGAGTCGAGCGACGACCGGTTTGGGTCGTACCTGTGGTTTTGCATGCAGTCCGGACATTTCTGGCTCCTTGATATGTCGTCGGTGGATTTATTTTTAACTGTATGGATATACAGTCAGATCGAGCCTAGACCAGATTTTTCCTACGTCAAGATCGAATCTTGTCCGACAAAAAGTGCGGGGCAACGATGAAATGCAGTTGACGGTTGTCTTTTAAGTTGTACGATGACCTACAACTTCGGCATTGGCTGAATCATAAAACTCACAAAAAACGTTGCTACCCAGGGTGTTCGAATAATGAATCCACAAGAACTGAAGTCCATCCTCTCCGCCGGTCTGCTGTCGTTCCCGGTCACTGATTTCAATGCTCAGGGCGATTTCAACCGCGCCGGCTACATCAAGCGTCTGGAGTGGCTGGCCCCGTATGGCGCTTCAGCCTTGTTCGCCGCCGGCGGCACCGGTGAGTTCTTCTCCCTGGCCGCCAGCGAATACTCGGAAATCATCAAGACTGCCGTCGACACCTGCGCCAGCAGCGTGCCGATTCTGGCCGGTGTCGGCGGCTCGACCCGTCAAGCCATCGAGTACGCCCAGGAAGCTGAGCGTCTGGGCGCTAAAGGCCTGTTGCTGCTGCCGCACTATCTGACTGAGGCTAGCCAGGACGGCGTCGCCGCCCACGTTGAAGCGGTGTGCAAATCGGTGAACATCGGCGTGGTGGTCTACAACCGCAACGTCTGCCGCCTGACCGCGCCACTGCTGGAACGTCTGGCCGAGCGCTGCCCGAACCTGATCGGCTACAAGGACGGTCTGGGCGATATCGAGTTGATGGTGTCGATCCGTCGCCGCCTCGGTGATCGCTTCAGCTACCTCGGCGGCCTGCCGACTGCGGAAGTCTACGCCGCTGCCTACAAGGCACTGGGCGTGCCGGTTTACTCCTCGGCAGTGTTCAACTTCATCCCGAAAACCGCGATGGACTTCTACCACGCGATTGCCCGCGACGATCACGCCACCGTCGCCAGGATCATCGACGACTTCTTCCTGCCGTACCTGGACATCCGCAACCGCAAGGCCGGTTACGCCGTGAGCATCGTCAAGGCAGGCGCGAAAATCGCCGGCTATGACGCAGGCCCGGTGCGTGCACCGCTGACCGACCTGACCGGCGAAGAATTCGAAATGCTCGCCGCGCTGATCGACAAGCAAGGCGCGCAATAAACACCGACCCACAAGGCCGCTGAGCAATCAGCGGCTTTTGCGTAGAGAGGAGAATTTTCTGTGGCTGATTCCAAGCGTTACGACAACTACATCAACGGTGAATGGGTCGCCGGTGCCGATTACTCGGCGAACATCAACCCGTCCGAGCTGAGCGACACCATCGGCGACTACGCCAAGGCTGACCTGACTCAGGTTAACGCCGCCATCGATGCGGCCCGCGCCGCGTTCCCGGTGTGGTCGACTTCGGGCATTCAGGCCCGTCACGATGCGCTGGATAAAGTCGGCACGGAAATCCTCGCCCGTCGCGAAGAACTCGGCACCCTGCTGGCCCGGGAAGAGGGCAAGACCCTGCCCGAAGCCATCGGCGAAGTGACCCGCGCCGGCAACATCTTCAAGTTCTTCGCCGGTGAATGCCTGCGTCTGTCCGGCGACTACGTGCCGTCGGTGCGCCCGGGCGTCAACGTCGAAGTCACCCGCGAAGCCCTCGGCGTGGTCGGTCTGATCACCCCGTGGAACTTCCCGATTGCCATTCCGGCATGGAAAATCGCCCCGGCCCTGGCCTACGGCAACTGCGTGGTGCTCAAACCTGCCGATCTGGTGCCAGGTTGTGCCTGGGCGCTGGCGGAAATCATCTCCCGCGCTGGCTTCCCGGCCGGCGTGTTCAACCTGGTGATGGGCAGCGGTCGGGTGGTCGGCGAAGCGCTGGTCAACAGCCCGAAAGTTGATGGCATCAGCTTCACCGGCTCCGTCGGTGTGGGCCGGCAGATCGCCGTTAATTGCGTGTCGCGCCAGGCCAAGGTGCAGCTGGAAATGGGCGGCAAGAACCCGCAGATCATTCTCGACGACGCCGACCTCAAGCAAGCGGTCGAGCTGTCGGTGCAGAGCGCGTTCTACTCCACCGGCCAGCGTTGCACGGCGTCGAGCCGCTTGATCGTCACTGCCGGGATTCATGACAAGTTCGTTGAAGCCATGGCCGAGCGCATGCAGTCGATCAAGGTCGGCCACGCGCTGAAATCCGGCACCGACATCGGTCCGGTGGTTTCCCAGGCGCAGCTGGAACAGGACATGAAGTACATCGACATCGGCCAGTCCGAAGGTGCACGTCTGGTCAGCGGCGGTGGTCTGGTGACCTGCGACACCGAAGGCTACTTTCTCGCGCCAACGCTGTTTGCCGACAGCGCAGCGTCGATGCGCATCAGCCGTGAAGAGATTTTCGGCCCGGTGGCCAACGTCGTTCGCGTGGCCGATTACGAGGCGGCGCTGGCGATGGCCAACGACACCGAGTTCGGTCTGTCGGCCGGCATCGCCACCACGTCGCTGAAGTACGCCAACCACTTCAAGCGCCATTCGCAGGCCGGGATGGTGATGGTCAACCTGCCGACCGCCGGTGTCGATTACCACGTTCCGTTCGGGGGTCGTAAGGGTTCATCCTATGGCTCACGTGAGCAAGGCCGCTATGCGCAAGAGTTCTACACGGTCGTGAAGACCAGCTACATCGGCTCCTGAAGCAATACCCCTGTAGGAGCTGCCGAAGGCTGCGATCTTTTGATTTGTTTGAAGATCAAGATCAAAAGATCGCAGCCTTCGGCAGCTCCTACAGGGAATACATGCAGCACAACAGATTCACCCGCGCATAAAAATAATCAGTGGGAGTACATCTACATGCAATCGTCCAAGCCGACTCACGTCCGCTATTTGATCCTGCTCATGCTGTTTCTGGTGACTACGATCAACTACGCCGACCGCGCGACCATCGCCATCGCCGGTTCCAGCCTGCAAAAAGACCTCGGCATCGACGCGGTCACCCTCGGTTATATCTTCTCCGCTTTCGGGTGGGCCTACGTCGCCGGACAGATTCCCGGTGGCTGGCTGCTCGATCGCTTCGGCTCGAAAAAAGTCTACGCCCTGAGCATTTTCACCTGGTCGCTGTTCACCGTGCTGCAAGGCTTTGTCGGTGAATTCGGCATGTCCACGGCGATCGTTGCGCTGTTCATGCTGCGCTTCCTGGTCGGTCTGGCGGAGGCGCCATCCTTTCCCGGTAACGCACGGATTGTCGCGGCCTGGTTCCCGACCGCTGAACGCGGTACGGCCTCGGCGATCTTCAACTCGGCGCAATATTTCGCCACTGTACTGTTCGCGCCGCTGATGGGCTGGATCGTGTATCGCTTCGGCTGGGAGCACGTGTTCATTGTCATGGGTATCCTCGGCATCATCTTCTCGCTGGTCTGGCTCAAGGTTATCCACAGCCCGCGTCAACATCCGCTGGCCAACGAAGCCGAAGTGCAGTTCATCGCCGACAACGGCGGCATGGTCGACATGGATGTCAAGCAAGGCAAAAAATCCGACGGTCCGAAGTGGGATTACATCCGTCAGTTGCTGACCAACCGCATGATGCTCGGTGTATATCTGGGTCAGTACTGCATCAACGGCATCACCTATTTCTTCCTGACCTGGTTCCCGGTGTACCTGGTGCAGGAGCGCGGCATGACTATTCTCAAAGCCGGTTTCATTGCCTCGCTGCCGGCGATCTGCGGTTTCATCGGTGGCGTGCTTGGCGGGGTGATTTCCGATTACCTGCTGCGCAAAGGGCATTCGCTGACCTTCGCCCGCAAGGCGCCGATCATTGCCGGCTTGCTGGTCTCGAGCAGTATCGTGGCCTGCAACTATGTTGACGTGGAATGGATGGTCGTTGGTTTCATGGCATTGGCCTTCTTCGGCAAAGGCGTAGGCGCGCTGGGTTGGGCGGTGGTGTCCGACACTTCGCCAAAACAGATCGCTGGCCTGAGCGGCGGGTTGTTCAACACCTTCGGCAACCTTGCTTCGATTACCACGCCGATCGTGATCGGCTACATCATCAGCTCCACCGGTTCGTTCAAGTGGGCGCTAGTGTTCGTCGGTGCCAACGCACTGGTCGCGGTGTTCAGCTACCTGGTGATCGTCGGCCCGATCAAACGTGTGGTGCTCAAAGAGCCGCCAACCAACGGTGGTTCTGAAATCACCGGCAAATTGTCTCAAGCGCATTCCTGAGGAGCGGCGTCATGCAGTTGATTGAACATTCCGACTCGCCGCGCTACATCCGCCTGCACGAGCGGGACAACGTAGTGATTGTGGTCAACGACCAGGGAGTACCGGCCGGCACCGAGTTCCCGGACGGTCTGGTGACCGTGGACTTTGTGCCGCAGAGCCACAAGGTCACCCTCGAGGACATTCCCGAGGGCGGCCAGGTGATTCGCTACGGCCAGACCATCGGCTACGCGTTGCAGCCGATCCCGCGGGGCAGCTGGGTCAAGGAAGATCAACTGCGCATGCCGACCGCGCCGCCGCTGGACAGCCTGCCGCTGTCCACCGAAGTACCGGCCGCGCAGTCGCCGCTGGAAGGCTTCACGTTCGAGGGTTATCGCAACGCCGACGGCACCGTCGGCACGCGCAACATTCTCGGGATCACCACCACGGTGCAGTGCGTCACCGGCGTGCTCGATCACGCGGTGAAACGCATCAAGGACGAGTTGCTGCCGAAGTATCCGCACGTTGATGACGTGGTGGCGTTGACCCACAGTTACGGCTGCGGCGTGGCGATCACCGCCACCGATGCGTACATCCCGATCCGCACCGTGCGCAATCTGGCACGCAACCCGAACCTGGGTGGCGAAGCGCTGGTGATCAGCCTGGGCTGCGAGAAATTGCAGGCCGGGCAGGTGATGCACGAGGATGACGCCTCGGTGGATCTCAGCGAGCCGTGGCTGTATCGCCTGCAGGATTCCAGTCACGGTTTCACCGAGATGATCGAGCAGATCATGGCGCTGGCCGAAGTCCGTTTGCAGAAGCTTGACCAGCGCCGCCGCGAAACCGTGCCGGCGTCCGAGCTGATCCTCGGCATGCAATGCGGCGGCAGCGATGCGTTCTCCGGCATCACCGCCAACCCGGCGCTGGGTTACGCCTCGGACTTGCTGCTGCGCGCCGGGGCGACGGTGATGTTTTCCGAGGTCACCGAAGTGCGCGATGCGATCTATCTGCTGACCTCCCGTGCCGAGACCAAGACCGTGGCGCAGGAGCTGGTGCGCGAGATGGACTGGTACGACCGCTATCTGGCCAAGGGCGAAGCGGATCGCAGCGCCAATACCACGCCGGGCAACAAGAAAGGCGGGTTGTCGAACATTGTCGAGAAATCGCTGGGCTCGATCGTCAAATCCGGCAGCAGCGCGATCAATGGCGTGCTCGGCCCGGGCGAGCGGTTCAAGCAGAAGGGTTTGATCTTCTGCGCGACCCCGGCCAGTGATTTTGTCTGCGGCACCTTGCAGTTGGCCGCGGGGATGAACCTGCATGTGTTCACCACCGGGCGGGGCACGCCTTATGGCTTGGCCATGGCGCCGGTGGTCAAGGTCTCGACCCGGACCGAGCTGGCGCAACGCTGGCCGGATCTGATCGATATCGATGCCGGGCGGATTGCTACCGGTCGTGCGTCCATCGAGGCGTTGGGCTGGGAGTTGTTCCACTATTACCTGGATGTGGCGAGCGGCAAGCAGCAGACGTGGGCGGAGAAGCACAAGCTGCATAACGACATCACCCTGTTCAATCCGGCGCCGATTACCTGACCCTGTGGCGAGGGAGCTTGCTCCCGCTGGACTGCGTAGCAGTCCCATTTTTTGGGGCCGCTTCGCGACCCAGCGGGAGCAAGCTCCCTCGCCACAGGTGTGACCGCTCCCACATTGGATGTGTAGTGTTTCTGTGGGAGCGAGCCTGCTCGCGAAAGCGATCCAACAGACGCCAAAGGATCGGGTGGCTTATCATTAAGCCCTGACGACGCTCACCCAAAGGCTCCCCCGGCATGCTGGCAATCTTCCTCGAAACCCTGAACATCACCGCGCCGGTGTTCGCCATGCTGTTCCTCGGGGTGTTGCTCAAGCGCATCGACTGGATCAACGACAACTTCATCCACACTGCCTCAGCGCTGGTGTTCAACGTCAGCATGCCGGCACTGCTGTTTCTCGGGATTCTGCATGCGGATCTGCACGCCGCGCTGCAACCGGCGCTGCTGATCTATTTTGCAGTCGCCACGCTGGTGAGTTTTGCCCTGGCCTGGGGCTGGGCGATCATCAAGTGCCCGCGTGAAGATCGCGGCATCTACACCCAGGGCGCGTTTCGCGGCAACAACGGGGTGATTGGTCTGGCGCTGGCGGCGAGCATGTACGGCGACTACGGGATTTCCCTCGGGGCAATTCTCGCGGCGCTGGTGATCCTGTTCTACAACACGCTGTCGACCATCGTGCTTGCGGTGTACAGCCCGGTGATCAAGTCCGATCCGTGGAGCATCTGCAAAAGCGTGTTCAGCAATCCGCTGATCATCAGCGTGATTGCCGCCGCACCGTTCGCGTATTTCCAGATCAGCCTGCCAGGCTGGCTGGAAACCTCCGGCCAGTATCTGGCGCAAACCACCTTGCCGCTGGCGCTGATCTGCATTGGCGGCACGCTGTCATTAGCGGCGCTGCGCAAGAGCGGGAGCATGGCGCTCAGTTCGAGTCTGGTGAAGATGATCGGTTTGCCGGTGCTGGCGACGCTCGGTGCGTGGCTGTGGGGCTTTCGCGGAGCGGAGCTGGGGATTCTGTTTCTGTACTTCGGCAGCCCGACGGCGGCGGCGAGTTTCGTCATGGCCCGGGCAGCGCAGGGCAATCATGAGCTGGCAGCGGCGATCATTGTGCTGACCACGCTGATGGCGGCGGTGACCACCAATATCGGGATCTTTCTGTTGCAGTGGGGTGGGTGGATCTGAAGGGCAAGATCAAAAGATCGCAGCCTGCGGCAGCTCCTACATTGGAATGCGTTCTCCTGTAGGAGCTGCCGAAGGCTGCGATCTTTTAGTTTTTCTGATAACTGTCGATCACTTCCTGCGCCGCGCGAAACGCATCAATCGCCGCCGGCACCCCGGCATACACCGCGCAATGCAGCAGCGCCTCACGAATCTCCTCGACCGTGCAGCCATTGTTCAGCGCACCGCGCACGTGGCCCTTCAATTCCTGCGGGCACTTCAATGCGGTCAGCGCTGCAAGGGTAATCAGGCTGCGGGTTTTCAGCGGCAGACCTTCGCGATTCCACACGCCGCCCCAGGCGTGTTCATTGACGAAATCCTGCAGCGGCTGGGTGAACTCGGTGGCGTTGCCCAGCGCGCGATCAACGAACGCATCGCCCATTACCTGACGGCGCATTTCAACCCCGGTTTTCTGCGAATCGGTCATGGCACATCCCTCTTGTGGTGTTGGCGGCGCCAGGCGCGTACGGACGTGAACAACAGAAACGCCAGCAGCGTTGGCAGCACGTAAAACAGCATCAGCTTTTCCAGTTTGCCGGCCAGTGGCATGCCGGTGGTGAACGACACCACGTGCAGCCCGTAAGCCGCGTACAAACCGAGCAACAACAAACCTTCAGCGCGGGTCACGCGATAGCCGGAATAGAACACCGGCAGGCACAGCGCGGCGACGCCAAGCATCACCGGCAGGTCGAAATCCAGTGCGTTGGGCGAGACCGACAACGGTGTCGGTGCGATCAGTGCGGTAACGCCGAGCACCCCGAGCAGGTTGAACAGGTTGGCGCCGATCACGTTGCCCACGGCGATATCGCGCTGCCCGCGCAGTGCGGCGATCAGCGAGGTGGCGAGCTCCGGCAGCGAGGTGCCGACCGCGACCACGGTCAGGCCGATTACTCGTTCGGAGAAGCCCAGATCCGTCGCCACCGCCACCGCTGCGCCGAGCAGCAAATGCCCGGCGAACACCAGCAGCGCCAGACCGACGACGATCATCAACAGACTGCTGAACCACGGCACCTGCGGGGCTTGCGGCAATTGCGAATGCGGACGCGCCGAGTGCCGCGACTGGCGCAGCAACAAACTGAGGTACAACGCCAATGCCGCGAGCAGCAGCACGCCGTCGAAGCGACCGATCTGTTCGTTCCAGGCGAGGACAAACACCAGCAGGCTGGCGCCGATCATCAGCGGAATATCCAGGCGCACCAGTTGCCGCGAGACCCGCAGCGGAATGATCAGCGCCGACAGACCGAGGGTCACGAGGATGTTGAAGATGCTGCTGCCGATCACGCTGCCGACGGCGATGTCGGGGTTGTGCGTCAGGGTCGCTTGCAGGCTGACCGCCATTTGCGGGGCGCTGCTGCCGAGGGCGACGATGGTCAGGCCGATGATCAGCGGGCGCACATGCAGGCGCGCGGCCAGACGCACCGCGGCGCGCACCATCAGTTCGGCGCCGAGGATCAACAGGATCAGGCCGCTGAGCAACTCGATCACGTTGATCAGCGGTAAATCGGCCAGAGCAAAAATGGTCAGCGCTCCATCAGTCGTCGAGGGCCTGTATGCGCACGCGTGCCGTGCCGCTGCCTAGCATGCCAAGGCGTTCGGCGGCTTCACGGGAGACATCGATCAAGCGGCCACGGGTGTGCGGGCCGCGATCGTTGATGCGCACAACGCAGGATTTGTCGTTTTTCAGGTTGGTGACCTTCACCCGCGTGCCGAACGGCAGTTGGCGATGGGCGGCGGTCAGGGAATTCTGGTTGAACGCTTCGCCGCTGGCGGTGCGTTTACCGTGGTGCTTGGCACCGTAATAGGAAGCGACGCCAGTCTGGTCGTAACCGTGCGGGTCGATGATGTCGTTGCTGGCGCAACCGGCGAGCAAGGAGAGCAGGGCGCAGGCGCCGAGCAGGCGTTTCATTCGAAAGCTCCCAGAATAATTGTGGCGAGGGAGCTTGCTCCCGCTCGGCCGCGAAGCGGTCGCAAAACCAGCAACCGCATTCTTTCCGAAAGAGTGCGGATGCCGACGGGGGGCTGCTGCGCAGACCAGCGGGAGCAAGCTCCCTCGCCACAGGGGATCAGAGCCAGTAACAAATGCTGGCTCCATTGTGGTCAGCCTTCGAGCTTGCTTTTCAGCAGTTCGTTCACTTGCTGCGGGTTGGCCTTGCCTTTCGAAGCCTTCATGGCCTGACCCACAAAGAAGCCGAACATCTTGCCGCGTTTCGCTTCGTCTGCCGCGCGGTATTGTTCGACCTGCTCGGCATTGGCCGCGAGCATTTCGTCCAGTACCGCCGAGATCGCGCCGCTGTCGGTCACTTGCTTGAGGCCGCGCTTGTCGATGATCTCGTCCGCCGTGCCTTCGCCGTTGGCCATCGCTTCGAACACCACTTTGGCGATCTTGCCGGAGATGGTGTTGTCCTTGATGCGCTGCAGCATGCCGCCCAACAGCTCGGCGGAGACCGGCGAGTCCTCGATGTCCAGGCCTTGCTTGTTGAGCAGGCTGCCCAACTCGACCATCACCCAGTTCGCCGCCAGTTTGGCGTCGCCGCCGATGGCCGCGACTTTCTCGAAGTAGTCCGCTTGCTCACGGCTGGTGGCCAGCACGTTGGCGTCGTAGGCCGACAGACCGAACTGGCTCTGGAAGCGCTCGCGCTTTTGCGGTGGCAGTTCCGGCAGAGTGGCGCGCACCTCGCCGAGGAACGACTCTTCGATGACCACCGGCAGCAGGTCCGGATCGGGGAAGTAACGGTAGTCGTTGGCTTCCTCTTTGGAACGCATCGGACGGGTCTCGTCCTTGTTCGGATCGTACAGACGGGTCTGCTGGATCACTTTGCCGCCGTCTTCGATCAGCTCGATCTGCCGCTGGATCTCGGAGTTGATCGCCTTCTCGATGAAGCGGAACGAGTTGACGTTCTTGATCTCGCAGCGGGTGCCGAACTCGACCTGGCCTTTCGGGCGGACCGAGACGTTGCAGTCGCAACGCAGCGAGCCTTCGGCCATGTTGCCGTCGCAGATGCCCAGGTAACGCACCAGCGCGTGGATCGCTTTGACGTAAGCCACGGCTTCCTTGGCGCTGCGCATGTCCGGCTCGGAAACGATTTCCAGCAGCGGCGTGCCGGCACGGTTCAGGTCGATGCCGGTGGCACCGTTGAATTCTTCGTGCAGGCTCTTGCCAGCGTCTTCTTCCAGGTGCGCGCGGGTGATGCCAACGCGTTTGACCGTGCCGTCTTCCAGGGCGATGTCCAGGTGGCCCTTGCCGACGATCGGCAATTCCATCTGGCTGATCTGGTAACCCTTCGGCAAGTCCGGGTAGAAGTAGTTTTTGCGGGCGAACACGTTGTGCTGACCGATCTCGGCGTCAATCGCCAGACCGAACATCACCGCCATGCGTACCGCTTCCTGGTTCAGCACCGGCAATACGCCGGGCATGCCCAGGTCGATCAGGCTGGCCTGGGTGTTTGGCTCGGAGCCGAACTGGGTGGAACTACCGGAAAAGATTTTCGACCGGGTAGTGAGCTGAGTGTGAATCTCCAGCCCGATCACGACTTCCCATTGCATGTGTGTCTCCTCAGAAGCCGGTTGGGGTGCGGGTGTGCCAGTCAGTGTTGAGCTGATACTGGTGCGCAACGTTGAGCAAACGGCCTTCCTGGAAATACGGCGCGAGCAACTGCACGCCCACCGGCAGACCGTCGACAAAGCCGGCCGGCATCGACAGACCCGGCAGGCCTGCGAGGTTGGCGGTGATGGTGTAGACGTCTTCCAGATAGGCAGCGACCGGATCGCTGTTCTTCGCGCCGAGCTTCCAGGCCGGGTTCGGCGTGGTCGGGCCGAGGATGATATCGACTTCATTGAAGGCCGCCATGAAGTCGTTCTTCACCAGGCGGCGGATCTTCTGCGCTTTCAGGTAGTAGGCGTCGTAGTAACCGGCGGACAGCGCGTAGGCGCCGACCATGATCCGGCGCTGCACTTCAGGCCCGAAGCCTTCGCCACGCGAGCGCTTGTACAGGTCGATCAGGTTTTCCGGGTTCTCGCAGCGATGGCCGAAGCGCACGCCGTCGAAACGCGACAGGTTCGAAGAGGCTTCGGCCGGGGCGATCACGTAGTACGCAGGAATCGCGTGCTGCATGTTCGGCAGGCTGATTTCCTTGATCACGGCGCCGAGCTTCTGCAGCTCTTTGATACTGTTCTGGATCAGTTCGGCGATGCGCGGGTCGAGACCGGCGCTGAAGTATTCCTTCGGCACGCCGATGCGCAGGCCTTGCAGCGAAGTGTTGAGACTCGCGGAGTAATCCGGAACCGGCTCATCGATGCTGGTCGAATCGTTCTGATCGAACCCGGCCATACCTTGCAACAAAATCGCGCAGTCTTCGGCGGTGCGAGCCAGCGGGCCGCCCTGATCGAGACTTGAGGCATAAGCGATCATGCCCCAGCGCGATACGCGACCGTAGGTCGGTTTCAGACCGGTGAGGTTGGTGAACGCGGCGGGCTGACGGATCGAACCACCGGTGTCGGTGGCCGTGGCCGCCGGCAACAGGCGCGCGGCAACCGCGGCGGCCGAACCACCGGACGAACCGCCCGGTACGTGTTCCAGGTTCCACGGGTTTTTCACCGCGCCGTACCAGCTCGACTCGTTGGCCGAACCCATGGCGAACTCGTCCATGTTGGTCTTGCCCAGGGTCACGGCGCCGGCAGCCGCCAGTTTCGCAACCACGGTGGCGTCGTACGGGGCCTTGAAGTTGTCGAGCATCTTCGAGCCGCAACTGGTGCGGATGCCCTGGGTGCAGAACAGGTCCTTGTGGGCGATCGGCGCGCCAAGCAGGGCGCCGCTCTCACCGTTGGCCCGGCGCGCGTCGGCGGCTTTCGCCTGCGCAAGCGCCAGCTCTTCGGTGAGGCTGATGAAGCTGTTGAGCTGCGGATCGAGCTGGGTAATACGCGCCAGCAGGACTTTGGTCAGCTCTTCGGAGGAAAACTTTTTATCGGCGAGACCGCGGGCGATCTCGGCCAGAGTCATTTGATGCATTGCAGGCTCTTTCCCTTTAGTCGATGACTTTCGGAACCAGATACAGGCCGTTTTCGACCGCTGGTGCGATGGACTGGTAAGCCTCGCGGTGATTGGTCTCGGTCACGACGTCGGCGCGCAGGCGCTGACTGGCTTCCAGCGGGTGGGCCAAAGGCTCGATACCGTCGGTATCGACGGCCTGCATTTCGTCGACCAGCCCGAGAATGCTGTTGAGGGCGGAAGTAATGTGCGGAAGATCGGCATCATTCAGGCCAAGGCAGGCCAGATGCGCGATTTTTTCCACGTCGGAGCGTTCTAGCGCCATCGGGATTCTCCAGTGGAAAACAGAACGGACGGCGTCCGTGTGTTAGATTGTCGGAACACTACCGCACTTCTACGGTCATAAGGCCGCGATTGTGGGGCTTGGTGCACAGAAAAGCGGCCAATTTAACATATTGGCGCCTTGCCCAAAATCCCTGTCGTTGTTAGAGTTTGCCGCACTTTTTTACCCACGCGTTGCCTAGGGTCCCTTTCCCATGTTCAAGAAACTGCGTGGCATGTTTTCCAGCGATCTTTCCATTGACCTGGGCACTGCCAACACCCTTATTTACGTGCGCGAGCGCGGTATCGTCCTGAATGAGCCATCGGTTGTGGCCATTCGGACACACGGTAACCAGAAAAGTGTCGTCGCTGTCGGCACCGAAGCCAAGCGCATGCTCGGCCGTACGCCGGGCAACATTGCTGCCATTCGTCCGATGAAGGACGGCGTCATTGCCGACTTCAGCGTCTGCGAAAAGATGCTGCAATACTTTATCAACAAGGTTCACGAAAACAGCTTTCTGCAGCCCAGCCCTCGTGTGCTGATCTGCGTTCCATGCAAATCCACCCAGGTTGAGCGTCGTGCCATCCGTGAATCGGCCCTTGGTGCCGGTGCCCGTGAAGTGTTCCTGATCGAAGAGCCGATGGCTGCTGCGATCGGTGCCGGCCTGCCGGTTGAAGAAGCCCGTGGCTCGATGGTCGTCGATATCGGCGGTGGTACCACCGAAATCGCGCTGATCTCCCTGAACGGTGTGGTCTATGCCGAATCCGTCCGCGTGGGCGGCGACCGCTTCGACGAAGCGATCATCACCTACGTGCGCCGTAACTACGGCAGCCTGATCGGTGAATCGACTGCCGAGCGCATCAAGCAGGAAATCGGTACGGCCTACCCGGGCGGCGAAGTTCGCGAAGTCGACGTTCGCGGTCGCAACCTGGCCGAAGGCGTTCCACGCGCATTCACCCTGAACTCCAACGAGGTGCTGGAAGCTCTGCAAGAGTCTCTGGCAACCATCGTTCAGGCGGTGAAAAGCGCCCTGGAGCAATCGCCGCCGGAACTGGCTTCCGACATCGCCGAGCGTGGTCTGGTGCTGACCGGTGGTGGCGCGCTGCTGCGTGACCTCGACAAGTTGCTGGCCCAGGAAACCGGTCTGCCGGTGATCGTTGCCGAAGACCCGCTGACCTGCGTTGCTCGCGGCGGTGGCCGTGCATTGGAAATGATGGACAAGCACACCATGGACCTGCTCTCCAGCGAATAAGCGCTGGGTTGCAATACGTGGGTGAGCGCACAGGCAGCACTTTGCAGTGCTGCCTGTTGGCGTTTATCTTCTGTCAGTCTTCATCCAGGCCGGTTTGATGCCGTATGAATAAACAGAACATTTGCCTGGGAGGAGCGGCTTATTAAACCGCTTTTCGCCAAGGGCCCTTCGTTGGGCGTGCGCCTGTTGGTGCTGGCCGTGCTGTCGGTCGCGCTGATGGTGGTCGATGCCCGCTTCAGTCTGCTCAAACCTGCACGCAGCCAGATGTCGCTGGTGCTGATGGACGCCTACTGGATCACCGACCTGCCCGGCCGGTTGTGGGACGGTGTCGCCAGTCAGTTTGGCAGTCGCACCGAGCTTGTCGCCGAAAACGAAAAACTCAAGACCGAGAACCTGCTGTTGCAGGGCCGCATGCAAAAGCTCGCCGCTCTCACCGAGCAGAACGTGCGGCTGCGCGAGTTGCTCAATTCCTCCGCACTGGTCAACGAAAAGGTCGAAGTGGCCGAGTTGATTGGCATGGACCCCAATCCCTTCACCCATCGCATCATCATCAATAAGGGTGAGCGCGATGGCGTGGTGCTCGGTCAGCCGGTGCTCGATGCGCGCGGTCTGATGGGCCAGGTGGTCGAGTTGATGCCGTACACCTCCCGTGTGCTGCTGCTGACCGACACCACGCACAGCATTCCTGTCCAGGTGAACCGTAACGGTCTGCGGGCGATTGCCAGCGGTACCGGCAACCCGGAACGTCTGGAACTGCGGCACGTCGCCGATACCGCTGACATCAAGGAAGGCGATCTGCTGGTCAGCTCCGGCCTCGGGCAGCGCTTCCCGGCCGGTTATCCGGTGGCAACGGTCAAGGAAGTCATCCACGACTCCGGTCAGCCTTTCGCGATTGTCCGTGCGGTGCCGACCGCTGCGTTGAACCGCAGCCGTTATCTGCTGCTGGTATTCAGCGACAACCGCACCGCCGAAGAGCGCGCCAACGATGCGGCGCAGGCTCAGGAAAATCTTGATGCGCAGGGCGGTGGACCGGTGATTCCGGCCACGGTGCCGAAAACCGTGACACCGCCTGCAGCGGTGCCTGCGCCGGCCGCGACCGCCACGCCGGCAGTCAGTGCTACGCCGGCCAAACCGGTCGCCAGCAAGCCCCCTGCCAAACCAACTGCAGCCACGCCCGCGAATAGCCGGCCTGCAGCGTCCCAGCCGGCGGTTCGACCAGCGGCCAAACCGCCTGTCACCACGCCGGCCAACACCGGGAGACAAGAATAATGGTCGGGGCTACCGCTTCGCGTAACGGTTGGATGGTCTGGCTGACGTTTCTCATCGGCCTGCTGCTCAGTGTGTCGCCGATGCCGCAATTCATGGAGATCCTGCGCCCGCTGTGGCTGGCGCTGCTTCTGGCGTTCTGGGCTCTGGCCCTGCCGCAAACGGTCGGCATGGTGACCGCGTTTTGCCTGGGACTGGCCGAAGACGTGCTGTACGGCACGCTGCTTGGGCAGAACGCGTTGATCCTGACGCTGATCACCTTCCTGGTGCTGTCGTTGCAGCAGCGTCTGCGGATGTTCCCGATGTGGCAGCAATGCCTGGTGATCCTGGTGATCTTCGGCCTCGCTCAGCTGGTTCAACTGTGGCTCAGCGCGCTGACCGGCAACCGCCAGCCAACGCTGGCACTGGTGCTGCCGGCATTGACCAGCGCGTTGCTCTGGCCCTGGGTCAGCTTCGCTTTGCGTGGATTGCGCCGGCGCTACAAAATCAACTGATTCGGTCAGGCATGTGCCCGCACCTCGACAAGGGAGATGTCTTGATGAAGCCGCTTTACCTCGCCTCTGGTTCGCCGCGCCGGCGTGAATTGCTCACGCAGATCGGCGTGCCGTTCTCCGCCATCAGCGCGGAAATCGACGAAACCCCGCTTGCCGAAGAATCGCCTTCGGCCTATGTCGAGCGCCTGGCGCGTGGCAAGGCCGAGGCCGGTCGACGCGCGCTCGCCTGCGACGCGGCGTTTTGCGTACTGGGGGCGGACACTGCCGTGGTCCTCGACGGTAAAATTCTTGGCAAACCGGTGGACGAAGTCGACGCATGCGCCATGCTGATGATGTTGTCCGGCAAGGAGCATGAAGTGCTGACCGCCATCGCTGTGCTGGAAGGCCAGCATTGCGAGTCGCGCGTGGTGCGCAGTCTGGTGCGCTTCCGCCCGATCAGCCGCGAAGAGGCTGCGGCCTACTGGGCCAGTGGCGAGCCTCGGGACAAGGCCGGCGGTTATGGCATTCAGGGCCTCGGCGCGGTGTTTGTCGCCGGGCTCAATGGCAGCTATTCGGCGGTGGTCGGGCTGCCGGTTTGCGAAACCGCAGAACTGTTGGGCCATTTCGGCATACCCTGTTGGCAAAACCTGAACGCGCAATGAGCGTCGTATGGATCAAGATGCGGCCATTATCGTGAACATGCCTGAACGAGACCCTGCCATGAGTGAAGAGATTCTGATCAACATCACGCCGATGGAATCGCGCGTGGCGGTGGTCGAAAACGGTGTGCTGCAAGAAGTCCACGTCGAGCGCACGCAAAAACGCGGGATCGTCGGCAACATCTATAAAGGCAAGATCGTCAGGGTGCTGCCGGGCATGCAGGCGGCATTTGTCGATATCGGTCTGGACCGTGCGGCATTCATTCACGCCTCGGAAATTTCCCTGCGCGAAGGCCCGGCGGTGGAAAGCATCAGCGCGCTGGTGCATGAAGGCCAGAGCCTGGTGGTGCAAGTCACCAAGGATCCGATCGGTTCGAAAGGCGCACGTTTGACCACCCAGCTGTCGATCCCGTCGCGCTATCTGGTGTACATGCCGCGCACCGCCCATGTCGGCATTTCCCTGAAGATCGAAGACGAAGCCGAGCGCGAGCGCCTCAAGCAGGTGGTCAGCGATTGCGTGGCCAAGGAAGGAATCAAGGAGGCCGGTGGCTTCATCCTGCGTACCGCCGCCGAAGGCGCCGGGGCCGATGAAATCCTCATGGACATCCGCTACCTGCGGCGCCTGTGGGACCAGATCAATGCGCAGATCCAGACCATCGGCGCACCGAGCGTGATCTACGAAGACCTCGGTCTGGCGCTGCGTACCCTGCGCGATCTGGTCAGCCCGAAGATCGAGAAAATCCGCATCGACTCCCGGGAAACCTTCCAGAAAACCACGCAGTTTGTCGCCGAACTGATGCCGGAAATCGCCGATCGTCTGGAGCACTACCCGGGTGAGCGACCGATTTTCGACCTGTATGGCGTCGAAGACGAAATCCAGAAAGCCCTTGAACGCAAAGTGCCTCTCAAGTCCGGTGGTTATCTGGTGGTCGATCCGGCGGAAGCCATGACCACCATTGACGTCAACACCGGGGCCTTCGTCGGCCATCGCAACCTTGAAGAAACCATCTTCAAGACCAACCTTGAAGCCGCGACCGCGATTGCCCGGCAGATGCGCCTGCGCAATCTGGGCGGGATCATCATCATCGACTTCATCGACATGGAAGATGAAGAGCACCAGCGTCAAGTGCTGCGTACCCTGGAAAAACAGCTGGAGCGCGATCACGCCAAGACCAACATCATCGGCATCACCGAGTTGGGCCTGGTGCAGATGACCCGCAAACGTACCCGCGAAAGTCTTGAGCAAGTGCTGTGCGAGCCGTGCAGCAGCTGTCAGGGGCGCGGCAAGCTGAAGACTCCGGAAACCATCTGTTACGAGATCTTCCGCGAAATTCTGCGCGAGGCCCGCGCCTATCAGGCCGAGGGGTACCGGGTGTTGGCGAACCAGAAAGTGGTGGATCGCCTGCTCGATGAAGAATCCGGTAACGTCGCCGAGCTTGAAGGTTTCATCGGTCGCACCATACGCTTTCAGGTCGAAACCATGTATTCCCAGGAACAATATGATGTGGTGCTGCTCTGATCCCCTGCAGCACATTTAATCCACAACGGCTGGCCTCAGCTTTTCGCAGTTTTTTCGCCATGGGAGCCAACTGACATGGAGCGTCTGACACGCATTTTGGCCGCACTTACCCGCTGGGGACTGGGCCTGTGCGCGTTGGTTCTGGTGCTGTTGGCGTTGTACGTCAGCCTCGGTCGGGAATTGACGCCGCTGGTGGCGGAATACCGCACCGACATCGAAAACAAGGCCAGTGCCGCGCTCGGCATGCCGCTGCAGATCGGCGAACTGGAAGGTGACTGGAGCGGATTTGCACCGATCCTGCTGGCCCATGACGTGATGGTCGGTGACGGCGCGAATGCCTTGCGTCTGGACCGGGTACGTGTGGTGCCGGATCTCTGGGGCAGCCTGCTGGCGCGCGAAGTACGTATCGCCCATCTGGAATTGAACGGTCTGAAAATCAGCGTCAAGGAAGCGCAGGACGGCACATGGTCGCTGGAAGGCCTGCCGGTGCAGAACGACCAGCCGCTTGATCCCGAACAACTGTTCAAGCGCTCGCAGATCGTTCAGCAATTGTCGGTGCTCGACAGTCAGGTGACCGTGCAGCCGCTGGACCATGCGCCGATGACCTTCACCTACGTCGGCCTCAATCTGAAAACCGGCAGCAGCCGGCAGCGCCTCGATGCTCGTCTGACTTTGCCCGACGGGCAGCCGATGGCGATGAGCCTGCGAACACGGATTCGCCCCTCCCGACTGCCGGACAGCTCGGTGGAAGGCTATGTCAGCCTGCCGCAAAGCGACTGGTCGAAGTGGTTGCCCGAGCGTTTGACCCAGCAATGGAATTTTTCCGAGATCAAGGCGGGCGGCGAGTTGTGGGTGAACTGGAACGACGGCGCCCTGCAAAGCGCCGCTGTCCGTTTGAACGCACCGCAGGTGACCGGCGCTTATGCCGAGCGCAAGCCGATCAAGATCAGCAATCTGGCGCTCAATGGCTATTACCAGCGCGACGATGACGGCGCCACCGTTACGCTTGATTCGCTGGCGATGAGTTTTGGCGAAACCCGCTGGGAAACTCACGTGCAGCTCAAGCAGACGGCAGCCACTGATGCAGTCGACGAGCTGTGGCATCTGCAGGCTGACCGCCTCGATTTGCAGCCGGTCACCCCGTTGCTGAATGCACTGGGGCCGCTGCCTGAAGGCTTCGCCACGGTTGTCGACCACCTGAAAGTGACCGGCGGGTTGCGCAACGTGTTGCTGGATTTTCGCCCCAACGCTACCGATGGCTCGAAATTCGGCTTCGCGGCCAATCTGGATAAAGTCGGGTTCGACGCCTATCACGGCGCCCCGGCGGCGCGAAACGTCAGTGGCAGCCTCAGCGGCAACCTCGACGGCGGCGAGCTGCGCCTGGACAGCAAGGATTTCGTCCTGCACCTCGACCCGATCTTCGCCAAGCCATGGCAATACATTCAGGCCAATGCCCGGCTGACCTGGAAGCTCGACAAAGAAGGTTTCACCCTGATCGCGCCTTACCTGAAAGTGCTGGGCGAGGAGGGCAAAATTGCTGGCGATTTCCTGATCCGCCTGCACTTCGACCATAGCCAGGAAGACTACATGGACCTGCGCGTCGGGCTGGTCGATGGCGACGGTCGCTACACCGCCAAATACCTGCCCGAAGTCTTGAGTCCGGCCCTCGACGAGTGGCTGCGCACGGCGATCCTCAAAGGCGCGGTGGACCAGGGTTTTTTCCAGTATCAGGGTTCGCTGAGCAAAAATGCCAAGGATGTCGATCGCAGCATCAGCCTGTTCTTCAAGGTGCATGACGCCGAGCTGGCGTTCCAGCCGGGCTGGCCGCACGTGAGCAAGGTCAGTGGCGACGTGTTCATCGAGGACAGCGGCGTGCGCATCGTGGCCGACAAGGGGCAGTTGCTCGACACCCAGGTCAGCGACGTTTTCGTCAATATTCCCCATGTCCCGGCGGGGCAGCATACGCATCTGTTCCTCGACGGCGGGTTTGCCGGTGGGTTGGGTGATGGCCTGAAAATTCTCCAGACTGCACCGATCGGCACTGGCGAAACGTTTGCCGGCTGGGAAGGCGAGGGCGATCTGCAGGGCAAGGTCAAACTCGATATCCCGCTGGAAAAGGGCGATTTGCCGAAGATCCTCGTCGACTTCAAGACTGCCAATGCGCGCTTGAAACTGGCGGAGCCGAAACTTGAGCTGAGCCAGCTCAAAGGCGATTTCCGTTTCGACAGCGCCAAAGGATTGAGTGGGCAGAACATCGCCGCCAAGGCTTTTGACAAGCCGGTGACCGCGCAGATTTTCGCGGATGGCAGCCCGGGCAAGCTCAAGACGCGGGTCTCGGCTTCCGGGCAGGTCGAGGTCAAGAAACTCACTGACTGGCTGGGCGTGACTCAACCGTTGCCGGTGTCTGGGACCCTTCCCTATCAGTTGCAGGTCAACCTCGACGGCACTGACAGTCAACTGACGGTCAGTTCCAGCATGAAAGGCGTCGCGGTGGATCTGCCGGCGCCGTTCGGCATGTCGGCCCAGCAAGGGCGTGACACGGTGTTCCGCATGAGCTTGCAAGGTCCGGAGCGGCGTTTTTGGGTCAGTTACGATCAACTGGCCAGCTTCACCTTCGCCGCACCGCCGAGCAATTTCGCCGATGGTCGTGGCGAGCTGTTTCTCGGTACTGGCGACGCAGTCCTGCCGGACGCCAAAGGCCTGCGCATACGCGGTGTGCTGTCGGAGCTGGACGTCGCGCCGTGGCAGGACCTGGTCAATAAATACGCCGGTAACGACCCGGGTGGCAGCGCCAAGCAATTACTCAACAGTGCCGACTTCAAGGTGGGCAAGCTCACCGCATTCGGCACCACTCTCGATCAGGCGGCAGTTCAGGTCAATCGCAAACCGTGGGCGTGGAATCTGGCGCTCGACAGCCAGCAGGCCAAAGGCTCGGCCAGTCTTCCCGATGCCAAGGGCGCACCGATCGCGGTCAATCTGCAATACGTGCGGCTGCCGGCACCGGATCCGACGGTGCAGGCCGACGAGAACTCGCCTGATCCGCTGGTTTCCGTCGACCCGACGAAGATCCCCGCGCTGGACATCACCATCAATCAATTGTTTCTCGGCGCGGATCTGGTAGGCGGCTGGTCGCTCAAGGTACGGCCAACGGCCAAAGGCATCGCCCTGAACAATATGGACATGGGCCTCAAGGGCATCCTGTTGCAAGGCAATGGCGGCTGGGAAGGTACCCCGGGTTCGACCAACAGCTGGTTCAAGGGCCGGATCAGCGGCAAGAACCTTGCCGATGTGCTTAAGGGCTGGGGCTTCGCGCCGAGCGTGACCAGTGAAGAATTCCACATGGACGTCGATGGCCGCTGGCCGGGATCGCCGGCGTGGCTGGCGACCAAGCGTTTCTCCGGCACGCTGGATGCCTCGCTGAATAAAGGTCAGTTCGTTGAAGTGGAGGGCGGCGCGCAGGCGTTGCGGGTGTTCGGTCTGCTCAACTTCAATTCCATTGGGCGCCGTCTGCGTCTGGACTTCTCCGACTTGTTTGGCAAAGGCTTGAGCTACGACCGGGTCAAGGGCTTGTTGGTGGCCAATAGCGGCGTGTATGTCACCCGCGAGCCGATTCGGCTGACCGGTCCTTCAAGCAATCTTGAGCTGGACGGTACGCTGGATCTGGTTGGCGATCAGGTCGATGCAAAATTGCTGGTGACCTTGCCGGTGACCAACAATCTGCCGATCGCCGCGCTGATTGTCGGCGCGCCAGCGGTCGGCGGGGCATTGTTCCTTATCGACAAGCTGATCGGTGACCGCGTGGCACGCTTCGCCAGCGTCAAATACACCGTCAAGGGCCCGTGGAAAGAGCCGAAAATCACCTTCGACAAGCCTTTTTGAGTAGCATGAGGCTTTTCCCCGTGTAGGAGCTGCCGCAGGCTGTGATCTTTTGATCTGGTTTTTAAAAGCACAATCAAAAGATCGCAGCCTGCGGCAGCTCCTACAGTGATAAGTGGACTCCCTGTCAGGAAGCGGCCATGTCTTTAGCGGTGATTCAAATGGTCAGCCAGAGCGATGTGCTGGCCAATCTGGCGCAGGCCCGACGCCTGCTCGAGCAGGCGGCAATCGGTGGCGCGAAGCTGGCAGTGCTGCCGGAAAACTTCGCTGCCATGGGCCGTCGCGACATTGCCGACATCGGTAAGGCCGAAGCGCTCGGTGAAGGCCCGATCCTGCCATGGTTGAAACAGACCGCCCGCGACCTCAAGTTATGGATAGTGGCCGGCACCTTGCCGTTGCCGCCGCTTGGGCAACCGGACGCCAAGTCGCATGCCTGTTCGCTACTGGTCAACGATCAGGGTGAAACCGTCGCACGGTATAACAAGTTGCACCTGTTCGATGTCGATGTGGCGGACAATCGCGGGCGGTATCGCGAATCCGATGACTATGCTTATGGCAGTGGCGTGGTGGTGGCGGACACACCGGTTGGCCGAGTCGGCCTGACCGTGTGCTACGACCTGCGCTTTCCGGAGTTGTACAGCGAATTGCGCGCCGCTGGTGCCGAGTTGATCACCGCCCCGTCTGCCTTCACCGCTGTGACCGGTGCGGCGCACTGGGAGGTGCTGATTCGCGCCCGGGCCATCGAGACCCAGTGTTATGTGTTGGCGGCAGCGCAGGGCGGGACCCATCCGGGACCGCGTGAAACCTTCGGTCATGCAGCGATTGTCGATCCGTGGGGCCGGGTGCTGGCGCACCAGGATCAAGGCGAGGCGGTATTGTTGGCCGCACGCGACAGTGATGAACAAGCGTCTATCAGGGCGCGAATGCCGGTGACCCGTCATCGGCGGTTTTTCTCGCAGGGCGCCCAGCGGCCTGCTTCAGAACATGAATTTAAGGCGTAAACCTATGAGCGAGTTGTTGTCCTCAGTCAGCGATCACCTGTTGGCGCCCGGCGGCGTGACCATCGAGAGCCTGCAAGGTGTGCTCGGCGATCTGGCCGGCCCGGGCATCGATGCTGCCGATCTGTATTTCCAGGGCCAGATCTCTGAGTCGTGGTCGCTGGAAGACGGTATCGTCAAGGAAGGCAGCTTCAACCTCGACCAAGGTGTTGGCGTGCGTGCGCAGTCCGGCGAGAAAACCGGTTTTGCCTACAGCAACGCGATCACCCTCGAAGCCCTGGGCGCTGCGGCCCGTGCCGCCCGCTCGATCTCCCGCGCCGGGCAGAACGGCACGGTGCAGGCGTTCAGCACTCAGGATGTCGCGCAGTTGTATGCGCCGGACAATCCGCTGGAAGTGCTGAGCCGCGCCGAGAAAGTCGAGCTGCTCAAGCGCATCGACGTCGCTACCCGCGCTCTTGATCCACGGATTCAACAGGTCAGCGTGAGTATGGCCGGGGTCTGGGAAAGGATTCTGGTGGCGTCTACCGACGGTGGCCTGGCTGCTGACGTGCGTCCGCTGGTGCGTTTCAACGTCAGCGTGATCGTCGAGCAGAATGGTCGTCGCGAGCGCGGCGGGCATGGCGGTGGCGGGCGTACCGATTACCGCTATTTCCTCGCCGAAGACCGCGCCATGGGCTATGCCCGTGAGGCGCTGCGTCAGGCGCTGGTGAACCTGGAAGCGATTCCGGCACCGGCCGGCACTTTGCCTGTCGTCCTCGGATCGGGTTGGTCCGGCGTGCTCCTGCACGAAGCGGTCGGCCACGGTCTGGAGGGGGATTTCAACCGCAAGGGCAGTTCGGCCTACAGCGGGCGAATGGGCGAAATGGTCGCCTCCAAACTGTGCACCATCGTCGATGACGGCACGTTGAGCGGCCGTCGCGGCTCGCTGAGCGTCGACGACGAAGGCACTCCGACCGAGTGCACCACGCTGATCGAGAACGGTGTGCTCAAGGGTTACATGCAGGACAAGCTCAACGCGCGCCTGATGGGTGTAGCCCGTACCGGCAACGGTCGTCGTGAGTCATACGCGCATCTGCCGATGCCGCGCATGACCAACACCTACATGCTCGGTGGCGAAAGCGATCCGGCGGAAATCATCGCATCGGTGAAGAAAGGCATCTACTGCGCCAACCTCGGCGGCGGTCAGGTCGACATTACCAGCGGCAAGTTCGTGTTCTCCACCAGCGAGGCGTACCTGATCGAGGACGGCAAGATCACCGCACCGGTCAAGGGCGCGACGTTGATCGGCAATGGTCCCGAGGCGATGAGCCGGGTGTCGATGGTCGGTAACGATCTGGCACTGGACAGCGGTGTGGGCACGTGCGGCAAGGACGGGCAGTCGGTACCGGTGGGTGTCGGTCAGCCGACGCTGAAGATCGATGCGATTACCGTGGGTGGCACGGGCGCATAAACAAAAAAAGCTGTAGGAGCTGCCGCAGGCTGCGATCTTTTGGTCTTGCTTTTAACAATCAAAGTCAAAAGATCGCAGCCTTCGGCAGCTCCTACAGGGGCGAGTATCAACGCAGGCCGCGTTGCGTATCGTCCAGCTCACGGATGTACTTGAAGATCTTGCGGCTGGAAGCAGGAGGTTTGTTGTGTGCAACCTCGTGTTGAGCCTGACGGATCAGCGACCGCAGTTGCTGGCGATCGGCGTCCGGGTATTCGACGACGAATTTCTCCAGCACGGCATCGTCACCGGCGATCAGCCGGTCACGCCAGCGTTCGAGGTTGTGGAAACGCTCGTTGTACTGACGGGTGGAGGCATCGAGTTGATCGAGCAGGACCAGAATCGCGTCAGTATCCTGATCGCGCATCAGTTTGCCGATGAACTGCAGGTGCCGTTTACGCGCGATGTTCGCGGTGTGCTTCGGCGCATCGGCCAGGGCCCGGCGCAGAGCGTCGGTCAATGGCAGTTTTGCCTGCAAGTCGGGCTTGAGTGTTGTAAGGCGCTCGCCAAGGTCAACCAGAGCATGCAGCTCGCGTTTGACCTGAGATTTGCTTTTTTCTCCCGTATCGAGGGAGTCGTCGTAAGAATCAACCATGGTGGCAGTCCGCAAAGAAACGCCGCCATGATAACCAGTCGGGGGCCGCTTGTCCGGCCCGGTCGCTCGATGACCCCAGCCGAAAGCAGAATTTGAGTGGAGATGAGCATGAGTGCAGTTCAAAGCGTCGGCCCGCAAGCATTGCCGGCACTGCAGGAACAGGTCGAGCAGATCATCGCCGAAGCCAAGCGTCAGGGCGCCAGTGCCTGTGAAGTCGCGGTGTCGCTGGAGCAGGGTTTGTCGACCTCGGTGCGTCAGCGTGAGGTCGAGACGGTCGAGTTCAATCGCGACCAGGGCTTTGGCATCACCCTGTACGTCGGCCAGCGCAAAGGCTCGGCCAGCACCTCCGCCACCGGGCCGGATGCGATTCGTGAAACCGTTGCTGCCGCACTGGCGATCGCCAAACACACCTCTGAAGACGAAGCCTCGGGCCTCGCCGATGCCGCGTTGATGGCCAGGGATGTGCAGGATTTCGACCTGTTCCACGAATGGGACATCACCCCGGAGCAGGCGATCGAGAAGGCGTTGCTCTGTGAAGCCGCCGCGTTCGACGCTGATGTGCGAATCAAGAACGCCGACGGCACCACCCTCAGCACCCATCAGGGCTGCCGCGTGTATGGCAACAGCCACGGTTTCATCGGCGGTTACGCGTCGACCCGGCACAGCCTGAGCTGCGTGATGATCGCCGAAGCCGATGGCCAGATGCAGCGCGATTACTGGTATGACGTCAATCGTCAGGGCAGCCTGCTGGCGGATCCGGTGAGCATCGGCCAGCGTGCCGCGCAACGCGCCGCGAGTCGTCTGGGCGCGCGTCCGGTGCCGACCTGCGAAGTGCCGGTGCTGTTTTCTGCCGAGCTGGCGGGCGGGTTGTTCGGCAGCTTTCTGTCAGCGGTCTCCGGCGGCAGTCTGTATCGCAAATCGTCGTTCCTCGAAGGCACGCTGGGGCAGAAGCTGTTTCCGGAATGGCTCACCATCGATGAGCGTCCACATCTGATGCGCGCCATGGGCAGTGCGTCTTACGACGGTGATGGCTTGGCCACCTACGCCAAACCGTTCGTCGAAAAGGGCGAATTGGTGTCGTACATTCTCGGCACGTACTCCGGGCGCAAACTCGGCATGCCAAGCACCGCCAACGCGGGGGGCGTGCATAACCTGTTCGTGACGCATGGTGATGAAGATCAGGCGGCACTATTGAAACGCATGGGTCGCGGCTTGTTGGTTACCGAATTGATGGGTCATGGTTTGAACATGGTCACCGGCGATTATTCGCGCGGAGCGGCGGGGTTCTGGGTCGAGAATGGCGAAATCCAGTTCGCGGTGCAGGAAGTGACCATCGCCGGCAACATGCGCGACATGTTCAAGCAGATCGTCGCCGTCGGTAATGATCTGGAACTGCGTAGCAACATTCGCACAGGCTCGGTATTGATCGAGCGGATGACTGTGGCGGGCAGCTAAGCCCCAGCGGTCAGACAAGAAAGGCGCGCCACCTCATCGGGTGGCGCGCCTTTTTTCTTGGCTCCACACAAAACCTTGTGGGAGCGAGCCTGCTCGCGAAAGCGATAGCAGCCGACCGCAGCGGCGAATGACACGACGCCTTCGCGAGCAGGCTCGCTTCCACAATGGAGTTTGTGTAACCAGGTGCTCTTGTTTTGGTTCTCATTATCATCTAATAATGAATCTCATCTCCGCACGAGTCCCGGATCATGAGTTCTGCCTTGCACGAGCAGCCGTACCTCGAAAGCTGGCGCTGGATGAGTCGCCAGATCCGTTGCGCGATGGACCCCGATGAACCGCGCCTGATCGAACACTACCTGGCCGAAGGCCGTTATCTGGCCTGCTGCACGGCGACTTCCCCGTGGACCATCGCTGAAACCTCCTTCCGTTTGCTGCTCGACACAGCCTGCGACATCGCGTTGCCATGGCACTGGCGCAGCTTGTGTCTCGATCAAGCCTGGCGCCCGCTGCGTGAAATGGAGCGCCTGTCGCTGTGCAACTGCCGACTCCAGCGTTGGCAGCGCTACACCTGGCAACTGGCGACCTGCGAGTTGCAACCCTCGATTCCTTTCATTGAATCAGTCCAAGGATTTTCAGATGACCAAGACTCGTATTGAGCGCGACAGCATGGGCGAACTGCAGGTGCCGGTGGACGCTCTCTACGGCGCGCAGACCCAGCGCGCAGTGGATAACTTCCCGATCAGCGGCAAACCGATGCCAACGCAATTCATCCGTGCGCTGATCCTCGCCAAAGCCGCCGCCGCGCGGGCCAACGTCGAACTCAACCAACTGAGCGCCTCGCAAGGCAAGGCCATCAGCGACGCCGCGCAAGGCCTGCTCGAAGGCGACTTCATGCAGCATTTTCCGGTGGATATTTTCCAGACCGGCTCCGGCACCAGCTCCAACATGAACGCCAACGAAGTGATCGCGACCCTCGCCAGTCGCCTGCTTGGCGAGCCGGTCAACCCGAACGATCACGTCAACTGCGGCCAGAGCAGCAACGACATCATCCCGACCACCATTCACGTCAGCGCCGCCCTGGCGTTGCACGAACAACTCCTGCCGGCGTTGCTGCACCTGGTGCAGGTGATCGAAAACAAAGCCGTGCAAGTGCATCACCACGTCAAAACCGGTCGCACTCATTTGATGGATGCGATGCCGGTGCGCATGAGTCAGGTGCTCAACGGTTGGGCGCAGCAACTCAAGGCCAACATCGCCCACCTGCAGGATCTGCTGCCGAGCCTGCAATCGTTGGCGCAGGGTGGCACGGCCGTCGGCACCGGGATCAATGCGCACCCGGAATTCGCCGCGCGTTTCAGCCGCCAATTAAGCCAGCTGACCCATGTGCAATTCACTCCGGGCAAGGATCTGTTCGCCCTGATCGGCTCGCAGGACACCGCCGTCGCCGTCTCCGGCCAGCTCAAGGCCACCGCCGTGTCGCTGATGAAAATTGCCAATGACCTGCGCTGGATGAACTCCGGCCCGCTCGCCGGTCTCAGTGAAATCGAGCTGGAAGCTTTGCAGCCAGGGTCGTCGATCATGCCGGGCAAGGTCAATCCGGTGATCCCGGAAGCCACCGCGATGGTCGCCGCGCAGGTGATCGGTAACGACTCGGTGATCACTATCGCCGGCCAGTCGGGCAACTTCGAGCTGAACGTGATGCTGCCGATCATCGCCCAGAACCTGTTGAACAGCATCGAACTGCTGGCCAACGTCAGCCGTCTGCTCGGCGACAAAGCCATCGCCAGCTTCAAGGTCAACGAGTCGCGGCTCAAGGAAGCGCTGTCGCGCAACCCGATTCTGGTCACCGCGCTCAACCCGATCATCGGTTACCAGAAAGCCGCGGAAATCGCCAAGCAGGCCTACAAACAGGGGCGCCCGGTGATTGACGTCGCGCTGGAGCACACCGATCTGTCGCGCAGCCAACTGGAAGAGTTACTCAACCCCGAGAAACTCACTGCCGGCGGCGTATAAATCCCGCAACCGCTTTGGAGGTTCACCATGGAGCACTGGAAACGCACGATCGAACGGGCCAATCGCTGCTTCATGCTCGGCGAGCTGATTGACGCCCGCGAGGCTTATCTGCAAGCCCTGGCCTTGGCGCAAGTGCTGTTCGAACGCTGGACGGATGCCGACGAAGCGGTGGCGGCCTGCGTTATCTCCCACCACAACCTGGCGGACCTGCACCTGCGCCTGAACCAGCCGGAGGAGAGCGCCGAGTACCTCTGCGCGATTCATCAACGGCTGTTGCAAACCATGCAGGACGAGCGCCTGCGCCCGGCCCTGCGGGAGGCGGCGTTGCGCCAGAGCAGCAAGACCTACGTCGAGCTGCTGAATTTCATCGGCGAACACGGCGAATACCCGCGCACCCAACGCCTGCTGCACCCGGACACCGGCCATGCACGCCGCGCGTCAGCCTCACATCACCATGGAGTCCACTGAAATGGCTTTTACCTTACCTGCCTTGCCGTACGCCTACGACGCCCTGGAACCGCACATCGATGCGCAAACCATGGAGATTCACTACACCAAGCACCACCAGACCTACATCAACAACCTCAACACTGCCGTCGAAGGCACAGAGTATGCCGAGTGGCCGGTGGAAAGACTGGTCGCCAGCGTCCAGCAGTTACCGGAAAAACTCCGTGCGGCCGTGATCAATCAGGGTGGCGGTCACGCCAACCATTCGTTGTTCTGGGAAATCATGGTGCCCAACGGTGGCGGCAAGCCTGAAGGCGCGCTGGCCAAGGCGATTGATGACCAACTGGGCGGCCTCGACAGCTTCAAGGAAGCCTTCACCAAAGCCGCACTGACCCGTTTCGGCAGCGGCTGGGCCTGGCTCAGCGTCACTCCCGAGAAGAAGCTGATCGTGGAAAGCAGCGGTAATCAGGACAGCCCGCTGATGAATGGCAATACGCCGATTCTCGGTCTGGACGTCTGGGAACACGCCTACTATTTGCGTTATCAGAACCGTCGTCCGGAATACATCAACGCGTTCTACAACGTGATCAATTGGCCTGAAGTTGCCGCGCGTTATCAGGCTGCTCTGGTTTAAGTCATCCATAAAAACAATCCAAGGCTGACTATGGGTACTGAAACACTGGCGATTGGTGGTGGGCGCATGTTTCGTTATGCGGTCGGGTCGCTGTTGCTGCTGGCGGGCATGACTTTGCTGGTGGCGCATGGGCTGGAATGGCTGGATCTGCAGCCGAGACTGTCGCGGGCCTTGCAGGGGGGCGCGATCTGCGCCCTCGGCACGGCGCTCGGCGCGGTGCCGGTGCTGGTGATCCGGCGCATACCGCAGAGGCTCAGCGATACGCTGTTGGGGTTCGGCGCCGGCGTGATGCTGGCGGCGACTGCGTTTTCGCTGATCGTGCCGGGCATTGCTGCTGCTGAAAGTCTGGGCCTGACACCGTGGGCTGCCAGCGGGTTGATCTGTTTCGGCATCATGCTCGGTGCATTCGGTCTGTATCTGGTGGACCTGAAACTATCCGGCGCCTCACCGGAAATGCTCGTCGGTACCCCTGAGCGCCCGGTGATCCCGCCAAGGATCTGGTTGTTCGTCTTCGCCATCATTGCTCACAACATCCCGGAAGGCATGGCGGTGGGGGTGTCTGCTGGCGGCGGCATGCCGGATGCCGACAGTCTGGCGATGGGCATCGCCTTGCAGGATGTGCCGGAGGGGTTAGTGATTGCGCTGGTGTTGGCCGGGGCCGGGATGTCGCGGGTCAAGGCGTTTTTGATCGGTGCGGCGTCGGGGCTGGTCGAGCCGGTGTTTGCACTGCTCTGTGCGTGGCTGGTCAGCCTGGCAGAGTTGTTGTTGCCGTTGGGGCTGGCGCTGGCCGCGGGAGCGATGTTGCTGGTGGTGACGCATGAGGTGATCCCCGAGTCGCGACGCAATGGTCATGACAAGCTGGCCAGTCTTGGCTTGCTGATCGGGTTTTGTCTGATGATGGTGATGGATACGGCGTTGGGCTGAAAAAACATCGCAGCCTTCGGCAGCTCTTACAGTGAACGCATTCCAATGTAGGAGCTGCCGAAGGCTGCGATTTTTGTTTTTGAGCTGTCAGCCGCCTTCGTCGAAGTAGTTGTTGATCAACTTCACCAGCGCATCCAGCGCTTCCTGTTCCTGATGGCCTTCAGTACTCAGATAGATCTTCGTGCCCTTGCCGGCAGCCAGCATCATCATCGCCATGATGCTTTTACCGTCCACGGTTGTTTCTGGTGTACGACCCACTCTGATCGTGCAATCCGGGAACTGGCCCGCCACCCCGACGAACTTGGCCGATGCTCGGGCATGCAGGCCCAGTTTATTGATGATTTCGATTTCCAGAGCAGGCATCGCGGTGTGAATCCTTTAAGTGAGGTCGCGGTGGCGAACCTGGACGTTCTTCAGGGTTTTCTGCAGGGCCTGACCCAGGCGTTCGGTCAGGTAAACGGAGCGGTGATGCCCACCTGTGCAGCCAATGGCAATGGTGACGTAGGCGCGGTTGCTCGCAGCAAAGCGTGGCAGCCATTTATTCAGATAGCCGAAGATATCCTGATACATCTCCTCGACTTCCGGTTGCGCCGCCAGGTATTCGGCGACCGGTGCATCGAGACCCGATTGGGCGCGTAGCTCCGGCTTCCAGTACGGGTTGGGCAGGCAGCGCACGTCGAATACCAGATCCGCATCCACCGGCATGCCGCGCTTGAAGCCGAACGACTCGACCAGAAACGCCGTGCCCGGCTCCGGCTGGTTCAGCAGGCGCAATTTGATGGTGTCACGCAGTTGGTACAGATTCAGGTTGGTGGTATTGACCTTGAGGTCGGCCAGGTCCGCAATCGGGCCGAGCAGGGCCGTCTCGTCTTGAATTGCTTCGGCCAGCGAACGATTGGCAGTGCTCAGCGGATGGCGCCGGCGGGTTTCCGAGAAGCGCTTGAGCAGCGTTTCTTCGTCGGCATCCAGATACAACACATCGCACTGGATGTGCCGGGCACGGACTTCTTCAAGCAGTTCGGGGAAACGCGACAGGTGGCTCGGCAGATTGCGTGCATCGATCGACACGGCCACCAGCGGCTGGGCCAGCTCGGTATGAATAAGGGCGCGTTCGGCGAGTTCTGGCAGCAAGCCGGCCGGCAGGTTGTCGATGCAGTAGTAGCCATTGTCCTCAAGGACATCCAGGGCAGTACTTTTACCCGAGCCGGAGCGGCCGCTGACGATGATCAAACGCATGATTAATGACCGTTCTGCTCGCTCAGGACGACCTGATACAAGGCTTCGTTGCTCGGTGCGCTGCGCAGTTTTTCGCGCACTTCCTTGCGATCGAGCATGCTGGCGATCTGGCGCAGTAATTCCAGGTGGGCATCGGTGGCCGCTTCCGGGACCAGCAGTACAAACAGCAGGTCGACCGGTGCGCCGTCGATGGCATCGAAATCGATGGGGGCATCAAGGTGCATCAACGCGCTGATAGGCGCTTCGCAGCCTTTGAGGCGACAGTGGGGAATGGCGATGCCGTTGCCGAAACCGGTGGAACCGAGTTTCTCACGGGCGATCAGCGCATCGAACACATCCTGCATGGCCAGATCCGGCACTTCTTTATGGATGAGGTTGGCAATCTGTTCGAGGGCTTTCTTTTTACTGCCGCCCGGCACGTTCACCAGGGAACGGCCGGGGGTCAGGATACTTTCAAGTCGGATCATGGGTTGGGGGTGTTAACGACCGGTTGCGCCCTGGAGGAGGCTCTGGGTCTTTTCCTTATGCTTTTTGAGTTGGCGATCCAGCTTGTCGGTCAGTGAGTCGATCGCAGCATACATGTCGGTATCTTCTGCGTTGGCGACCACTTCGCTGCCGGGAATATGCAAGGTGGCTTCGATTTTCTGCTTGAGCTTTTCGACGCACATCGTGACCTGCACGTTGGTGATCTTGTCGAAATGGCGCTCCAATCGTTCGAGTTTCTCGTTGATGTAGGTGCGCAGAGGTTCGGTCACTTCCAGTTGGTGTCCACTGATGTTGACTTGCATACAGCTTCTCCTTCGTTGCCAGTGCATAAAGCGGCAGGCCGGATAGCCTGCCACTGGAACGCTGTAACGTGGCTTACATCAACCGCTTGCGTTCGCTCGAAGGCGCGATCCCGAGGGATTCGCGGTACTTGGCGACGGTGCGGCGAGCCACCTGAATGCCTTGTGCCTCCAGTAAACCAGCGATCTTGCTGTCACTCAATGGCTTTTTCTGATTTTCCGCCGCGACCAGTTTTTTGATGATCGCGCGGATCGCCGTGGAGGAGCATTCACCGCCTTCAGAGGTGCTGACGTGGCTGGAGAAAAAGTATTTCAGTTCATAAATGCCCCGAGGGGTATGCATGAATTTCTGCGTGGTGACCCGGGAAATCGTCGATTCGTGCATGCCGACCGCCTCGGCGATGTCATGCAGGACCAACGGTTTCATGGCTTCATCGCCGTATTCCAGGAAGCCGCGCTGATGCTCGACGATCTGGGTGGCCACCTTCATCAGGGTTTCGTTGCGGCTTTGCAGGCTCTTGATGAACCAGCGTGCCTCTTGCAACTGGTTGCGCATGAAGGTGTTGTCGGCGCTGGTGTCGGCGCGTCGCACGAAGCCGGCATACTGCGCATTGACCCGCAGACGAGGCACCGACTCCTGATTCAGCTCGACCAGCCAGCGTTCGTTGTCCTTGCGCACAATCACGTCAGGCACCACGTACTCGGCTTCGGTGGATTCGATCTGTGAACCCGGGCGCGGATTGAGGCTCTGTACCAGTTCGATGACCTGACGCAGCTCGTCTTCCTTGAGCTTCATGCGTCGCATCAGCTGGCTGTAGTCGCGACTGCCAAGCAGATCGATGTAATCGCTGACCAGACGCTTGGCCTCGTTCAGCCAAAGAGTCTTGGCCGGGAGTTGACGCAGTTGCAGCAACAGGCATTCGCCGAGGTTGCGCGCGCCGATGCCGGCGGGTTCGAATTGCTGGATGCGGTGCAGGACGGCTTCGATCTCGTCCAGCTCGATGTCGAGTTCCGGATCAAAGGCGTCGAGAATTTCTTCGAGCGTTTCGTCGAGATAACCCTGATTGTTGATGCAGTCGATCAGGGTCACGGCGATCAGGCGGTCGGTGTCGGACATCGGCGCCAGGTTCAGTTGCCACAGCAGATGGCTTTGCAGGCTTTCCCCGGCGGAGGTGCGGGTGGTGAAGTCCCACTCATCGTCATCGCTGCTGGGCAGGCTGCTGGCGCTGGTCTGGTAGACGTCTTCCCAGGCGGTATCAACGGGCAATTCGTTAGGAATGCGCTCGTTCCATTCGCCTTCCTCCAGGTTATCCACCGTCGGGGCGGTTTCCTGATAGGAAGGTTCCTGAATCTCGGTGTTGGTTTTTTGTTCGGCGTTGTCGGCCAATGGATCGGAGTTGTCGAAGTCGTCGCCTTCTTCCTGGCGCTCGAGCATCGGATTGGATTCCAGGGCCTCCTGGATTTCCTGTTGCAGGTCCAGGGTCGACAATTGGAGCAGGCGGATGGCCTGTTGCAGCTGCGGTGTCATCGTCAGCTGCTGGCCCATTCTCAAGACTAGCGATGGTTTCATGGCAGGGGCTTAACACCTTATTCGCCGGCGCGCATGCGCCATCCACTACAGGGCGCCGAAGCGCCAAACTTAAGCAAATTATATGCCTGAAACTGTCGTGTTTGCCTAGAGCGCTGTAACAATAAAGCGTATAAAAAAGCGCTTCAACGTTACAGCACCCGGAGGGCTGGCCGAATGCGCTCGCGCTTTAGAGGCGGAACTCGTGGCCCAGGTACACTTCCTTCACCAGATCGTTGGCAAGGATGGTTGCCGCATCGCCTTCAGCGATCAGTTGACCGTCGTTGACGATGTAGGCGGTCTCGCAGATATCCAGTGTCTCACGCACGTTGTGGTCGGTGATCAGCACACCGATGCCCTTGGCCTTGAGGTGATGGATGATCTGCTTGATGTCGCCGACCGAGATCGGGTCGACACCGGCGAACGGTTCGTCGAGCAGGATGAATTTCGGGGCGGTCGCCAAGGCGCGGGCGATTTCCACCCGACGGCGTTCACCACCGGACAGGCTCATGCCGAGGTTGTCGCGGATGTGGCTGATATGGAATTCCTGCAGCAGGCTTTCCAGCTCCTTGCGACGGCCGGCCTTGTCGAGCTCCTGGCGGGTCTCGAGGATGGCCATGATGTTGTCGGCCACCGACAGTTTGCGGAAGATCGACGCTTCTTGTGGCAGATAGCCGATACCGGCCTTGGCGCGACCGTGCATCGGCTGGTGGCTGACGTCCAGATCGTCGATCAGTACGCGGCCCTGATCGGCCTGCACCAGGCCAACGATCATGTAGAAGCAGGTGGTCTTGCCGGCACCGTTCGGGCCGAGCAGGCCGACGATCTGGCCGCTGTCGATCGACAGGCTGACGTCACGCACGACCTGGCGGCTTTTATAGGCCTTGGCCAGGTGCTGAGCTTTCAGAGTTGCCATTACTGGGTTTTCTCGTCGGTTTTCTTCTTCGGCTGGATCACCATGTCGATGCGCGGACGCGTCTCGGTGACCTTGTTGCCGGTAGCGCGACCGGCGCTGGCCAGTTTTCTCACCGTGTCATAGACGATTTTCTCGCCCTGGGTGGTGTTGTTGTCCTTGTCGACAACCTTGGCCTTGTCGATCAGCACGACGCGGTTTTGCGCGGCGTGATACTGGATCGTCACGCCCCAGCCCTGTACAGGCTTGGTGTCACCCTGGGTTTGCAACTGCTCGAAGTAGGCAAGGTTGCCCACCGAGGTCACCACGTCGATGTCGCCAGTCGGAGTACGGGTGATGGTCACCGTATTGCCCTTAACGATCATCGAACCCTGGGTGATGATCACGTCACCTTTATAGGTGGCGATGCCGTTCTTGTCGTCCAGTTGGGCGTCGTCGGCCTGAATGCGGATAGGTTGCTGCTGATCGTTCGGCAGAGCCCAGGCGCTCACGCTTCCCAGTGCTGCGCCCAGACTGAGCAAAATAGGGAGGGTTTTAACGAGCCTCATACTGTCCTCTTACGTTCGATTGCAGGTGTATCCTGCTTTCCTTCAAATACGCCTTCATTCCCACGCCAGTCGATACACCGCCAGCGCCGTCGATTCTAACGGGTTGCTCGGTCTGCGCATATTGCTGCTGAGGGAACACCGTCATGCGGGTGCTGGTGATCAGGGTGTCGCGGTTCTTTTCATCGGTGCGCTTGATGCGTACCGAGTCGATCAGTTCCACCTGGGTTCCGTCCGGGTTCACTTCGCCACGCTCGCTGGTCACGTGCCACGGAAAGTCTGTGCCGCGGAACATGTTGAGGTCGGGTTTGGTGACCAGCGTCACGTCCGTCGCTTTCAGATGCTCGGCCTTGTCCGACGTCATTTCGTACTGCACCTTGCCGTCTGGAAGGTATTGCAGGGTATGCGTGTTCGTGGCGTACCAGTCGATGGCGGTGTCTTCGACCTTGGTCACAGGTTTGTCGAGGAACCGTTCAGGGCTGATGTTCCAGTAGCCGACCGCTGCAAACAGGGCAGCGATACAGCCGAACAACAGGAAGTTGCGAAATTTTTTGCTAAACATGGTTTGGCTCACAGGTACGCGGCGTTGGCCGCATCGAGGCGGCCCTGGGCGCGCAGGATCAATTCGCAGAACTCTCGGGCGGCACCTTCGCCACCGCGGGCCCGAGTGACGCCATGGGCGTGTTCGCGCACGAAGTCGGCAGCATTGGCCACAGCCATGCCCAAGCCTACGCGGCGGATCACCGGCAGGTCAGGCAGATCGTCACCAAGGTAGGCGACCTGTTCATAGCTTAGGCCCAGTTGCGCCAATAGGCCGTCCAGAACCACCAATTTGTCTTCGCGGCCCTGAAACAGGTGCGGGATGCCGAGATTCTTCGCCCGGCGCTCGACCACCGGCGTCTTGCGGCCGCTGATGATGGCGGTTTCGACGCCGGCATTCATCAGCATCTTGATGCCCTGGCCGTCGAGGGTGTTGAAGGTCTTGAATTCGCTGCCGTCTTCGAGGAAGTACAGGCGCCCGTCGGTGAGGACGCCATCGACGTCGAACACCGCCAGTTTGATCGCTTTGCCGCGTTGCAGCAGATCGGTTGTCATTACATCACTCCTGCACGCAGCAGATCGGAGAGGTTGAAGGCGCCGATCGGGCGATCTTCTTCGTCCACGACCACCAGTGCGTTGATTCGGTGGTCTTCCATGATTTTCAGCGCTTCGGCGGCGAGCATCTCCGGCCGTGCGGTCTTGCCGTGTGCGGTCATGACCTGGTCGATGGTGGCGCTGCGGATGTCGATGCTGCGATCCAGGGTGCGGCGCAGGTCGCCGTCGGTGAAGATCCCGGCGAGTTTGCCATCGGCTTCAACGATCGCGGTCATGCCCAGGCCCTTGCGGGTCATTTCCATGAGCGCGTCCTTGAGCAGGGTACCGCGTTGCACTTGCGGCAGCTCCTGGCCGGCGTGCATGACGTTTTCCACTTTCAGCAGCAGGCGTCGACCCAGGGCGCCGCCCGGGTGGGAGAAAGCAAAATCTTCGGCGGTAAAACCCCGGGCTTCCAGCAGCGCCACGGCCAGGGCATCGCCCATGACCAGCGCAGCGGTGGTCGAGGAAGTCGGTGCCAGGTTCAGCGGGCAGGCTTCGTGCTCGACGTGAACGTTGAGATTGACTTCGGCGGCCTTGGCCAGCGGTGACTGTGGATTACCGGTCAGGCTGATCAACTGGATGCCCAGGCGCTTGATCAACGGCAGCAGGGTGACGATTTCGTTGGTCGAGCCGGAGTTGGAGAGGGCGAGGATCACGTCATCGCGGGTGATCATGCCCATGTCGCCGTGGCTGGCTTCGGCTGGATGAACAAAAAATGCCGGGGTGCCGGTGCTGGCCAGGGTCGCGGCAATCTTGTTGCCGACGTGCCCGGATTTGCCCATGCCGACCACGACCACACGGCCCTTGCTGGCCAGAATCATCTCGCAAGCGCGTACGAAATCGGCGTCGATATGGGGCAACAAGCCTTGTACGGCTTCCACTTCGAGGCGGATGGTGCGTTGTGCCGATTGAATCAGGTCGCTGGATTGGCTCATGTCAGAAATCGTATAGCCCGATGAAAAGGCGGCGATTATAGCGGTTATGTTGAAAAGCCTCACGCAAGTTCGTCGAGCTTTGTCATTCCTGGCAACCAAAACCCCGAAAAAGTGCCGTCGGGCCTGTCATATCGTTGAACGCGGAGGGGCATGGGCCTTGGGCGCTTGGCGTTTGCAGTGATATAGTTCGCCGCCAGTTCGGCCTGCCCGGGAGGTATGTGCTTTCTACGGAAAGCCAGGCGTCCGAGTGAGAGGCTGCATCGCAAGGAGTTTAGATGAGTGCCGATAACGCCTACGCGGTCGAGCTGAAGGGAGTCTCCTTCAAGCGCGGTGCGCGCAGCATTTTCAATAACGTCGATATTCGCATCCCGCGCGGCAAGGTTACCGGCATCATGGGGCCTTCCGGGTGTGGCAAGACCACGCTGCTGCGATTGATGGGCGCGCAATTGCGTCCCTCCAGCGGGGAAGTCTGGGTCAACGGTCAGAACCTGCCGACGCTGTCGCGCAGTGATCTGTTCGATGCGCGAAAGCACATGGGCGTGCTGTTTCAGAGTGGCGCGCTGTTCACCGATCTCGATGTCTTCGAGAACGTCGCTTTCCCCCTGCGGGTTCATACCCAATTACCGGACGAGATGATCCGCGACATCGTCCTGCTCAAATTGCAGGCGGTTGGACTGCGCGGCGCGATCGAGCTGATGCCGGACGAGCTGTCGGGCGGCATGAAACGTCGCGTGGCGCTGGCGCGGGCGATCGCGCTCGATCCGCAGATTCTCATGTATGACGAGCCTTTCGTTGGTCAGGATCCGATCGCCATGGGCGTGCTGGTGCGCCTGATCCGTCTGCTCAACGATGCGCTGGGCATTACCAGCATTGTGGTTTCCCACGACCTGGCCGAAACCGCGAGCATCGCTGACTACATCTATGTAGTGGGTGATGGTCAGGTGCTGGGGCAGGGCACGCCGGACGAATTGATGAACTCGGATGAACCGCGTATTCGCCAGTTCATGACCGGCAACCCCGATGGCCCGGTGCCGTACCATTTTCCAGCGACGGATTACCGCGCAGATCTTCTGGGGAAGCGCTGATGCGCAGAATTTCATTGATAGAACGCGTACGCCGCTTTGGCGAGACGGCGATCGACGCCGTGGCGGTGTTTGGCCGCGCGACCCTGTTCCTGTTTCACGCCCTGCTCGGTCGTGGCGGCATCAGTGGCGGTTTTGGTCTGCTGGTCAAGCAACTGCATTCGGTTGGCGTGATGTCGCTGGTGATCATCGTCGTCTCCGGGATTTTCATCGGCATGGTGCTGGCGCTGCAGGGCTTCAGTATTCTGTCGAGCTACGGTTCGGAGCAGGCAGTGGGACAGATGGTCGCCCTGACTTTGCTGCGTGAACTGGGTCCGGTGGTGACGGCGCTGCTGTTTGCCGGGCGTGCCGGTTCGGCGCTGACGGCCGAAATCGGCAACATGAAGTCCACCGAACAGCTTTCCAGCCTGGAAATGATCGGTGTCGACCCGCTCAAGTACATCATTGCTCCGCGCCTGTGGGCCGGTTTCATTTCCCTGCCGGTGCTGGCGATGATTTTCAGCGTGGTAGGCATCTGGGGTGGATCGTGGGTGGCTGTCGACTGGCTGGGTGTGTATGAAGGCTCTTATTGGGCGAACATGCAGAACAGCGTGAATTTCACCAGTGACGTGCTCAACGGCGTGATCAAAAGTATTGTTTTCGCCTTTGTAGTGACCTGGATTGCCGTATTCCAAGGCTATGACTGTGAGCCCACTTCCGAGGGTATCAGTCGTGCCACCACCAAGACCGTGGTGTTTGCCTCGCTGGCAGTGCTCGGCCTGGACTTTATTCTGACCGCTTTGATGTTTGGAGATTTCTGATGCAAAACCGCACCCTGGAAATCGGTGTCGGCCTGTTCCTGCTGGCAGGGATCCTGGCCTTGTTGCTGCTGGCGCTGCGGGTCAGTGGCCTGTCTCCGACCTCGACCACCGACACCTATAAGCTGTATGCCTACTTCGACAATATCGCCGGTTTGACGGTCAGAGCCAAAGTGACCATGGCCGGTGTAACCATCGGCAAGGTCACGGCCATCGATCTGGATCGCGACAGCTTCACCGGTCGGGTCACCCTGCAAGTGGATAAAAAGGTCGACAACCTGCCGACCGACTCCACAGCGTCTATCCTGACCGCTGGCCTGTTGGGCGAGAAGTACATCGGTATCAGCGTGGGTGGGGAAGACACTCGTCTGAAGGATGGTGGAACCATCCACGACACGCAGTCGTCTCTGGTACTGGAAGACCTGATCGGTAAATTCCTGCTCAATACCGTTAGCAAAGACGCCAAATGAGGAGCTTTTGAATGATCTCTACCTTGCGACGTGGCCTGTTGGTGTTGCTCGCGACACTGCCACTGCTGGCTAACGCTGCGCCCGGGCAATCGGCGCACGATCTGGTTCAGGACACCACGAACCGGATGCTGGCCGACCTGTCGGCCAACAAAGCGAAATACAAGCAGGATCCGGCTGATTTCTATGCCGCGTTGAACAACATCGTCGGCCCGGTAGTGGATGCCGAGGGCATTTCCAAGAGCATCATGACGGTCAAGTATTCGCGCAAGGCCACGCCTGCGCAGATGCAGACCTTCCAGGAAAACTTCAAGAAAGGCCTGTTCCAGTTCTACGGCAATGCCTTGCTCGAATACAACAATCAGGGCATCACGGTTGACCCGGCCAAGGATGAATCGGGTGATCGCACCAGCGTCGGCATGACCGTCAAGGGCAGCAACGGCGCGATCTATCCGGTGCAGTACACGCTGGAGAAGATCAACGGCGAGTGGAAGCTGCGCAACGTGATCATCAACGGCATCAACATCGGCAAGCTGTTCCGTGATCAGTTCGCGGACGCGATGCAGCGCAATGGCAACGATCTGGACAAGACTATCAACAATTGGGCTGGCGAAGTGGCCAAGGCCAAGGAAACCACCGAGAAAGCTGCCGAGAAGCCAGCGCAATGAATGAGGCGGCAGTTCGTATGAGTGATGTCGACGAGCTATTGCTCAGCGGAGTGCTGGACTATCGCACAGGCCCCGATCTGCGCAAGGAAGGCCAGGCGCTGATCAAGTCCAGCAAGGCGGCATCGCTGGTGATTGATTGTTCGGCAGTGAAGAAGTCCAGCAGCGTCGGCTTGTCCTTGCTGCTGTGCTTCATGCGCGATGCCCGGGCGGCCGGCAAGGCCGTCAGCATCCGCGCGATGCCGGAAGACATGCGCGAAATCGCTCAGGTCAGCGAACTGACCGAGTTGCTGGCGCACCCCTGAACCCGCATCGACAAACAAGCCCCCCGTCAGAGTCCTGCCAATGCGGGGTTCGCAGGCGCGGGGCTTTTTTGTATGATGTCCGACCCGTGCGCACAGGGCGCCGATTGAGGTTGAGCATGCAGGCCGTAGAAGTGAAGAGCTTCCTTGAAGGAAAGCTGCCAGGAACGCAGGTGGAAGTTGAAGGCGAAGGCTGCAACTTCCAGCTGAACGTGATTAGTGATGAACTGGCGGCGTTGAGCCCGGTCAAGCGTCAGCAAAGCATCTATGCCCATTTGAACCCTTGGATCGCTGATGGCAGCATCCACGCGGTCACTATGAAATTTTTCAGCAGCGCGGCCTGGGCCGAGCGCACCTGAGCCCTAGGGCGTCGAGATTCTTATGGATAAATTGATTATTACCGGTGGCGTTCGTCTTGATGGCGAAATCCGTATCTCCGGGGCGAAGAACTCCGCCCTGCCGATTCTGGCCGCCACCCTGCTGTGCGATGGCCCGGTGACCGTTGGCAACCTGCCGCACCTGCACGACATCACCACCATGATCGAGCTGTTCGGTCGCATGGGCATCGAGCCTGTGATCGACGAGAAACTCAGCGTTGAAATCGACCCACGCACCATCAAGACCCTGATCGCGCCATACGAACTGGTGAAAACCATGCGTGCCTCGATCCTGGTTCTGGGGCCGATGGTTGCCCGTTTCGGTGAAGCCGAAGTCGCCCTGCCTGGCGGTTGCGCCATCGGTTCGCGCCCGGTTGACCTGCACATCCGTGGTCTCGAAGCCATGGGCGCGGTGATCGACGTCGAAGGCGGCTACATCAAGGCCAAGGCGCCTGAAGGCGGTCTGCGCGGTGCGCACTTCTTCTTCGATACCGTCAGCGTGACCGGTACCGAAAACATCATGATGGCGGCTGCCCTGGCCAAGGGTCGCAGCGTGCTGCAGAACGCTGCGCGCGAGCCGGAAGTCGTCGACCTGGCGAATTTCCTCAACGCCATGGGCGCCAAGGTTTCCGGCGCCGGTACCGACACCATCACCATCGATGGCGTCGAGCGCCTGGGTTCGTGTTTCTACAAGGTCATGCCTGACCGTATCGAAACCGGCACCTACCTGGTGGCCGCTGCGGTCACCGGTGGCCGCGTCAAGGTCAAGGACACTGATCCGACCATTCTTGAAGCAGTCCTGGAAAAGCTCCGTGAGTCCGGTGCGGAAATCACCTGCGGTGAAGACTGGATTGAGCTGAACATGCACGGCAAGCGCCCGAAAGCGGTCAACGTGCGCACGGCACCGTATCCGGCGTTCCCGACCGACATGCAGGCACAGTTCATCTCGCTCAACGCCATTGCCGAAGGCACCGGTGCGGTAATCGAGACGATCTTCGAAAACCGTTTCATGCACGTGTACGAACTGCACCGCATGGGCGCCAGAATCCAGGTCGAAGGCAACACTGCGATCGTCACCGGTACTGAAGTCCTGAAGGGCGCGCCAGTGATGGCCACCGACCTGCGTGCTTCGGCCAGCCTGGTGATCTCGGCCCTGGTGGCCGAAGGCGACACCCTGATCGACCGCATCTACCACATAGACCGTGGTTATGAGTGCATCGAAGAAAAACTGCAGATGCTGGGCGCCAAGATCCGTCGCGTTCCGGGCTGATTGCTGCATGCGGACACAGGGACGTGTCCACTGAATTTGTTTCGAGTCGAGCCGGTATCCGGCTCGATGTGTGTCCGGCGCCGATTGCGACCGGACATGAGTACCTTGATAAGGACTGACGTTTCCCATGTTGACCATCGCACTGTCCAAGGGCCGCATCCTTGACGACACCCTGCCGCTTCTCGCTGAAGCCGGCATCGTGCCGACCGAGAATCCGGACAAGAGCCGCAAACTGATCATCCCCACCACTCAGGATGACGTACGTCTGTTGATCGTGCGTGCCACCGACGTGCCGACCTATGTCGAGCATGGCGCGGCCGACCTCGGCGTCGCCGGTAAAGACGTGCTGATGGAATACACCGGCCAGGGCCTCTACGAGCCGCTGGATCTGCAGATTGCCCAGTGCAAGCTGATGACGGCCGGCAAGATCGGCGCAGCCGAGCCTAAGGGCCGTCTGCGCGTGGCGACCAAGTTCGTCAACGTTGCCAAGCGCTACTACGCCGAGCAGGGCCGTCAGGTCGACATCATCAAGCTCTACGGCTCGATGGAGCTGGCGCCGCTGATCGGTCTGGCCGACAAGATCATCGACGTGGTCGACACCGGCAATACACTGCGCGCCAACGGCCTGGAACCTCAGGAACTGATCGCCACGATCAGCTCGCGCCTGGTGGTCAACAAGGCTTCGATGAAGATGCAACACGCCCGAATCCAGGCGTTGATCGATACCCTGCGCACGGCAGTGGAATCGCGACACCGCGGCTGATGTACTTGCGCGACCTTGAGTCGCGCCCGTCTATCCGCCTCATAGCCAGAATCTCAGGTGCCCAAGCGGAAACGACTGCTAAGTTAGGGCGCCTGAGTTTTTGCCATTCCTATGAGGCTCTCGCTATGACCGCACCGACTGCAATTCGCCGACTCAACGCTGCTGACCCGGATTTCGCGCATCATCTGGATCATCTGCTGAGCTGGGAAAGTGTGTCTGACGACTCGGTCAATCAGCGCGTTCTGGACATCATCAAGGCGGTGCGCGAGCGCGGTGACGCGGCGCTGGTCGAGTTCACCCAGAAATTCGACGGCCTCGAAGTCGCCTCGATGGCTGACCTGATCCTGCCGCGCGAGCGCCTGGAACTGGCCCTGACCCGCATCACTGTCGCGCAGCGCGAAGCGCTGGAAAAAGCTGCAGCGCGGGTGCGCAGCTACCACGAAAAACAGAAACAGGATTCCTGGAGCTACACCGAGGCCGACGGCACTGTGCTCGGGCAGAAGGTCACGCCGCTGGATCGCGCCGGCCTGTACGTGCCGGGCGGCAAGGCGTCATACCCGTCGTCGGTGTTGATGAACGCGATTCCGGCCAAGGTTGCCGGCGTGGCCGAAGTGGTCATGGTGGTGCCGACCCCGCGCGGTGAAATCAATGAGCTGGTGCTGGCGGCGGCGTGCATTGCCGGCGTTGACCGGGTGTTCACCATCGGCGGCGCGCAAGCGGTTGCTGCGCTGGCTTACGGTACCGAAAGCGTGCCGCAGGTGGACAAAGTGGTCGGCCCGGGCAACATCTATGTCGCCACCGCCAAACGCCACGTGTTCGGTCAGGTCGGCATCGACATGATCGCCGGCCCGTCGGAAATCCTCGTGGTGTGCGACGGCCAGACCGATCCGGACTGGATCGCCATGGACCTGTTCTCCCAGGCCGAGCACGACGAAGACGCGCAGGCAATTCTGGTCAGTCCCGACGCCGAGTTCCTCGACAAGGTCGCGGCGAGCATCGACAAACTGCTGCCGACCATGGACCGCGCGGCCATCATCGAAACTTCGATCAATGGCCGTGGTGCGTTGATTCACGTGAAGGACATGGCGCAAGCCATCGAAGTCGCCAACCGCATCGCCCCGGAACACCTGGAGCTGTCGGTCGCTGACCCACAAGCCTGGCTGCCGCAGATCCGCCACGCCGGCGCGATCTTCATGGGCCGCCACACCTCTGAAGCGCTGGGTGATTACTGCGCCGGCCCGAACCACGTGCTGCCAACGTCCGGCACTGCGCGTTTCTCCTCGCCACTGGGTGTGTACGACTTCCAGAAACGTTCGTCGATCATCTTCTGCTCCGAGGCCGGTGCTTCCGAGCTGGGCAAGACCGCTTCGGTGCTGGCCCGTGGCGAATCCCTGAGCGCGCACGCCCGCAGCGCCGAATACCGCATCAAAGACGAAGTGAAGGGGAATTGAACATGAGTAAATTCTGGAGCCCGTTCGTCAAGGATCTGGTGCCGTATGTGCCGGGCGAACAGCCGAAGCTGACCAGACTGGTCAAGCTCAACACCAACGAAAACCCGTATGGCCCGTCGCCCAAAGCCCTGGCGGCGATGCAGACCGAGCTCAACGATAACCTGCGCCTGTACCCGGATCCGAACAGCGATCTGCTGAAAACCGCCGTCGCCAACTACTACGGCGTGCAAAGCAATCAGGTGTTCCTCGGCAACGGTTCGGACGAAGTGCTTGCGCACATCTTCCACGGTCTGCTGCAACACGAGCAGCCGCTGCTGTTTCCGGACATCAGCTACAGCTTCTATCCGGTGTATTGCGGTCTGTACGGCATCCAGTTCGATGCCGTGCCGCTGGACGCGCAGTTCCAGATCAACCCGGCGGACTACGCCAAACCGAACGGCGGGATCATTTTCCCCAATCCGAACGCACCGACCGGTTGCCTGCTGGCACTGGAAGCGGTCGAGCAGATCCTCAAGGCCAGCCCGGATTCGGTGGTTGTGGTGGACGAGGCTTATATCGACTTCGGCGGCGAAACCGCGATCAGCCTGGTGGACCGTTATCCGAACCTGCTGGTGACCCAGACCTTGTCCAAGTCGCGCTCGCTGGCCGGCCTGCGCGTAGGCCTGGCGGTGGGGCATCCGGATCTGATCGAAGCGCTGGAGCGAATCAAGAACAGCTTCAACTCCTATCCGCTGGATCGCCTGGCGATTGTCGGAGCGGCGGCCGCGTTCGAGGATCGCGAGTATTTCGACAAGACCTGCCGTCTGGTCATCGAAAGTCGTGAGTGGGTCATCGCGCAATTGCAGGCCAAGGGGTTTGAGGTGCTGCCGTCGGCGGCGAACTTCATCTTCGCCCGGCACCCGCAACACGATGCAGCGGGGCTGGCAGCCAAGTTGCGCGAGCAGGGCGTGATTGTGCGCCACTTCAAGCAGGAGCGGATTGCCCAGTTCCTGCGGATTTCGATCGGTACACCGGAGCAGAATCAGGCGCTGATCGACGGCCTCGGCGACCTGTAGGACACCGGTGAACCTGTGGGAGCGAGCTTGCTCGCGAAAGCGCTTGGCCATTCAATAACGATCTTGAATGTGCCGGCCTCTTCGCGAGCAAGCTCGCTCCGACAGTGTTTTTGGTTGGTGTTTACTCTTCTTCCTTGACCGGCGCCGGCGGTGGACGCAGGCCGATTTCCGCGGTCAGCTTCAGCTCCTTGCCATTGCGCATCACTTGAATGGTGACCTTGTCGGTCGGCTTGATCCGCGCCACTTGGTTCATCGACTTGCGGCCATCACCCGCCGGTTCGCCGTCGATACTCAGAATCACGTCACCCAGCTGCAGGCCGGCCTTCTGTGCCGGGCCATCGCGGAAGATTCCCGCCACGACAATTCCCGGACGCCCGGACAGGCCAAACGACTCGGCCAGTTCCTGAGTCAGCGGCTGCACTTCAATACCGAGCCAGCCACGAATCACTTGACCGTGCTCGATGATCGACTTCATCACCTCCATTGCCAGTTTCACCGGGATCGCAAAACCGATGCCCTGCGAGCCGCCGGACTTGGAGAAGATCGCGGTGTTGATCCCGGTGAGGTTGCCGTTGGCATCGACCAGTGCGCCGCCGGAGTTGCCCGGGTTGATCGCCGCGTCGGTCTGGATGAAGTCTTCGTAGTTGTTCAGGCCCAACTGGTTGCGCCCGGTGGCGCTGATGATGCCCATGGTCACGGTCTGGCCAACGCCGAACGGGTTGCCGATGGCCAGCGCGACGTCGCCGATACGGATGTTGTCGGAGCGGCCGACGGTGATCGCCGGGAGGTTTTTCAGGTCAATCTTCAGCACCGCGAGGTCGGTTTCCGGGTCGCTGCCGATGACGCGGGCGAGGGTTTCGCGCCCATCCTTGAGTGCCACCACGATCTGATCGGCGCCGGTGGTTACGTGGTTGTTGGTCAGAATGTAGCCTTCCGGGCTCATGATCACGCCGGAACCGAGGCTCGATTCCATGCGTTTCTGCTTCGGCGAGTTGTCACCGAAGAAGCGTCGGAACTGCGGATCCTCAAACAGCGGGTGCGCCGGTTTGTTGATGACTTTGGTGGTGTAGAGGTTGACCACCGACGGTGCGGCGATGGTCACCGCGTCGGCATAGGACACCGGGCCCTGTTGCACACTGGTGGTTTGCGGGGCCTGTTGCAGGTTGACGTCGAGGCTCGGAAGCCCGACCCACTGCGGGTAACGCTGAATAATCAACAGAGCGATAAGCACGCCGGCCAACAGCGGCCAGCCAAAAAAACGCAGCGCCTTGAGCATTAAGCACGTCCTGGAAAAGTTGCAGGCGGGGGCAGACCGCCGATAATGTCGCGCATTATACGAGGCCGCGCGCGCCTCTGAACGGGATTTTCAGGAGTCTTTCATGGCCGTCGCCCTCAGCACCCTGGTCGAAGAAGCCGACCGTTACCTCGGCAGTGCGAAAATCGCCGATTATTGCCCCAATGGCCTGCAGGTCGAAGGTCGTCCGCAGGTGATGCGCATTGTCAGTGGCGTCACCGCCAGTCAGGCCTTGCTCGATGCTGCGGTGGAAGCCGAAGCCGATCTGATACTCGTGCATCACGGCTATTTCTGGAAAGGCGAAAACCCGTGCATCACCGGCATGAAGCAACGCCGCTTGAAGACTTTGCTCAAGCACGACATCAGTCTGCTCGCTTATCACCTGCCACTGGACCTGCACCCCGAGGTTGGCAACAACGTGCAACTGGCTCGTCAGCTGGACATCACCGTCGAAGGGCCGCTGGATCCGGACAACCTGAAGATTGTCGGACTGGTTGGCTCGTTGAATGAGCCGATGACCCCGCGTGATTTCGCGCGCAAGGTTCAGGAGGTCATGGGCCGCGAGCCGCTGCTGGTCGAAGGCAGTACGATGATTCGTCGGGTCGGCTGGTGCACTGGCGGCGGGCAAGGTTATATCGATCATGGCGTGGCGGCGGGCGTTGATCTGTTCCTCAGTGGCGAAGCCTCCGAACAGACCTTCCACAGCGCTCGGGAAAACGACATCAGCTTCATCGCCGCCGGCCACCATGCCACCGAGCGCTATGGTGTGCAGGCGCTGGGTGACTACTTGGCAAAACGTTTTGCCCTGGAACACATCTTCATCGACTGCCCGAACCCGATCTGACGACTCGCGGCGAGCCTGATCTGAAATGCTGTCCTGTAGGAGCTGCCGAAGGCTGCGATCCTTTAACGCTGTCTTTTAAAAGCAAGATCAAAAGATCGCAGCCTTCGGCAGCTCCTACAGGGTTAGTAGGGCAAACCGGTGGGCATATTCATATGCCCTTTCGATCTAGTTGGTGTCCTGATTAGAAGAGGGCGCTGTGCTAGGATTCCCCGCTCGAACACGGCCCGCTGGCCGTTCATAAGAAAGCTTTCGTGAGTAGCCATGGTCGACAAACTGACGCATCTGAAACAGCTGGAGGCGGAAAGCATCCACATCATCCGCGAGGTGGCCGCCGAGTTCGACAACCCGGTGATGCTGTACTCCATCGGTAAAGACTCCGCCGTGATGCTGCACCTGGCACGCAAGGCGTTCTTCCCGGGCAAACTGCCGTTTCCGGTGATGCACGTCGACACTCGCTGGAAATTCCAGGAGATGTACAAGTTCCGCGACAAGATGGTCGAAGAGCTGGGCCTGGACCTGATCACCCACATCAACCCCGATGGCGTGGCGCAGAACATCAATCCGTTCACCCACGGCAGCGCCAAGCACACCGACATCATGAAGACCGAGGGCCTGAAGCAGGCACTCGACAAGCATGGTTTCGACGCTGCGTTCGGTGGTGCCCGTCGTGACGAAGAGAAGTCCCGCGCCAAGGAGCGTGTCTACTCGTTCCGCGACAGCAAGCACCGCTGGGATCCGAAGAATCAGCGTCCGGAGCTGTGGAACGTCTACAACGGCAAGGTCAACAAGGGCGAATCCATTCGTGTGTTCCCGTTGTCGAACTGGACCGAACTGGACATCTGGCAGTACATCTACCTCGAAGGCATCCCGATCGTGCCGCTGTACTTCGCCGCCGAACGCGAAGTGATCGAGAAGAACGGCACCCTGATCATGATCGACGACGAGCGCATCCTTGAGCATCTGTCCGACGAGGACAAGGCGCGCATCGTCAAAAAGAAAGTGCGTTTCCGTACCCTTGGCTGCTACCCGTTGACGGGCGCGGTGGAGTCCGAGGCCGAAAGCCTCACGGACATCATTCAGGAAATGCTCCTGACGCGAACTTCCGAGCGCCAGGGCCGGGTCATCGACCACGATGGCGCCGGCTCGATGGAAGATAAAAAACGTCAAGGCTATTTCTAAGGGGTTGTCATGTCGCACGCATCTGATTTGATCAGCGAGGACATCCTCGCCTACCTGGGCCAGCACGAACGTAAAGAGCTGCTGCGCTTTTTGACCTGCGGTAACGTCGACGACGGCAAAAGCACCCTGATCGGGCGCCTGCTGCACGACTCCAAGATGATCTACGAAGATCATCTGGAAGCCATCACCCGCGATTCGAAGAAAGTCGGCACCACCGGTGACGACATCGACCTGGCATTGCTGGTCGACGGCCTGCAGGCCGAGCGTGAGCAGGGCATCACCATTGATGTCGCCTACCGCTATTTCTCCACCGCCAAGCGCAAGTTCATCATCGCCGACACCCCCGGCCATGAGCAGTACACCCGCAACATGGCCACCGGTGCATCCACCTGTGACCTGGCGATCATTCTGGTCGATGCCCGTTACGGCGTGCAGACCCAGACTCGTCGTCACAGCTTCATCGCCTCGTTGCTCGGCATCAAGCACATCGTCGTCGCCATCAACAAGATGGACTTGAAAGACTTTGATGAAGGTGTGTTCGAGTCGATCAAGGCCGACTACCTGAAGTTCGCCGAAGGCTTGAAGATGAAGCCGACCAGCATGCACTTCGTGCCGATGTCTGCTCTCAAGGGCGACAACGTGGTGAACAAGTCAGAGCGCTCGCCGTGGTATACCGGCCAGTCGCTGATGGAAATTCTCGAGACCGTGGAAGTGGCGGGCGACCGCAACTTCACCGATCTGCGCTTCCCGGTGCAATACGTCAACCGTCCGAACCTGAACTTCCGCGGCTTCGCCGGCACCCTCGCCAGCGGCATCGTGCACAAGGGCGACGAAGTGGTGGTGCTGCCGTCGGGCAAGAGCAGCCGCGTCAAATCCATTGTCACCTTCGAAGGTGAGCTGGAGCAGGCCGGTCCTGGTCAAGCGGTGACGCTGACCATGGAAGACGAAATCGACATCTCCCGTGGCGACTTGCTGGTGCATGCCGACAACGTGCCGCCGGTCACCGACAGCTTCGAAGCGATGCTGGTGTGGATGGCTGAAGAGCCGATGTTGCCGGGCAAGAAATACGACATCAAACGCGCCACCAGTTATGTGCCGGGCTCGATTGCCAGCATCGTCAACAAGGTCGACGTGAACACCCTTGAAGAAGGTCCGGCGAGCGCGTTGCAGCTCAACGAAATCGGCAAGGTGAAGATCGCGCTCGACGCGCCGATCGCCCTCGACGGTTACGACAGCAACCGCACCACCGGTGCGTTCATCGTCATTGACCGTTTGACCAACGGCACCGTTGGCGCCGGCATGATCGTCGCTCAGCCACTGAGCCACGGCACGGCCACCCACCACGGCAAACTGGCCCACGTTGCTACTGAAGAACGTGCCCAGCGCTTTGGCCAGCAACCGGCGACCGTGCTGTTCAGCGGCCTGTCCGGCGCAGGCAAGAGCACCCTGGCCTATGCGGTCGAGCGCAAGTTGTTCGACATGGGTCGTGCCGTGTTCGTACTCGATGGGCAGAACCTGCGTCACGACCTCAACAAGGGCTTGCCACATGACCGTGCCGGTCGCACCGAGAATTGGCGGCGTGCGGCGCACGTGGCGCGTCAGTTCAATGAGGCTGGTCTGTTGACCCTGGCGGCGTTTGTTGCGCCGAGTGCTGAAGGTCGCGAGCAGGCCAAGGAGCTGATCGGCAAGGATCGTCTGTTGACGGTTTATGTGCAGGCCTCGCCGGCGGTGTGTGCCGAGCGTGATCCGCAGGGCTTGTATGCTGCGGGTGGCGATAATATTCCGGGTGAGTCCTTCCCGTATGACGTGCCGCTGAATGCCGATCTGGTGATCGACACGCAGTCGTTGTCGCTGGAAGAGAGCGTCAAGCAGGTGCTGGATCTGCTGCGCAAGCGTGGCGCGATTTAAGCGTTTGCCGGAAATGAAAGGCCCGCGGATGAGTGATCATCGGCGGGCTTTTTTATTGGAGTAATTTGGTTTTTGGCGGTGGCGGCCTTTGGGCCGACCATGCTCTTGGGTTTTTGGGTGTATATCCGTTGCTGCGGTAACGGCTGCTTAGGGTTTCGCCCTGACGGCGAGTCACCTTTTCCAAACGCCGAAAAGGTAACCCAAAAGGCTTGCTCCTGCGTTCGGCCCGCTCGCTGGGGCTCGGGGTCCCTTCGCTGCGGGATTGATCCGGGGGCAGC